>JBDTYQ010000095.1:0-13156 GCA_040005515.1 bacterium | reverse complement strand
TTGGCAACGTAACCGACATTTCGCTCCTCTGGGGAGCGGGTATTCCTTTTCAATAAATCTGTCTATAAACATTTCGCCGCTCTGCGGCGAGGGCCGGACCTGTGTTTAAGAATATTAGAGTCAGGACATCAGTTGCCGCGCAAAAAACAAACTCTGCGTCGAACTTTCCTCTGCTAAAAGGACTCCCGAATTTAACACCATGCTCAATGCAGTCACCGGACTGCCATTTGGGTAGAGTTCCGTTAGCGTGTTGCTAAGAAGGAAGAATTTACGACGCGCTGATGTCATCACCACCTGCTACAGCATGGTGGTCCTGACGCATGGAACCGTCTGTTGAGATGACCCCTTAGGTACTACGGCTTCAATAGTTAATTTCCAGGTTACGACCGGTGTGGGTGGCTTACCGCTTTCGAACCGTCCCTTGTATGATGACGGCCATGGAAAACAAAAGAATCCTGCTGGCCAGTCGACCGACTGGAATGCCGACCTCCGAGAACTTCAGAATCGAGAATACCGCAGTTCCTCAACCGACAGATGGACAGGCACTGGTTCGCACACTCTACCTCTCCGTGGATCCCTACATGCGCGGGCGCATGAGTGACAGGAAGTCCTACGTTGAGCCATTTGAAGTTGATCGAGCGATCACAGGTGGCGGAGTCGGTGAGGTCGTCGAGTCTCGCTCGCCGCTGTTGCAGCCGGGCGACCTGGTTACTGGAATGTTCGGCTGGCAAAACTATTACACCGCGAACGCGGAGGAGTTTCGGAAGCTGGATCCAAAGCTGGCGCCGATCACCACTGCACTGGGTGTTCTGGGAATGCCCGGCTTGACTGCTTACTTTGGCCTTCTCGACATCGGTCGTCCAAAGGAAGGCGAGACCGTAGTCGTCTCGGGCGCAGCAGGGGCGGTAGGCATGACGGTTTGTCAGATTGCGAAGATCAATGGGTGCCACGTCATCGGAATCGCGGGTAGCGACGATAAGAATCACTACCTCGAGGATCAATTGTGGGTAGACGCGACGATCAACTATAAGACAACTCGAAACATGAGAGACGCGCTGCTGGAAGCGTGCCCAAACGGAGTTGACGTCTATTTCGACAATGTCGGCGGAAACATTTCCGATGCGGTCATCATGCTAATCAACAAGTTCGCGCGCATTCCTCTATGTGGTCAGATCTCGATGTATAACCTCGACGCTCCCGACCTTGGCCCACGTATCGGGCCTTACTTACTCACCAAGAGTGCGTTGATGCAAGGTTTCATCATCACCGATTACGTCGCGCGTTTTGGCGAAGGCATTACGCAACTGGGGCGTTGGTTGGCCCAAGGAAAGCTGAAGTTTGCGGAGCATATCGTTGATGGCTTTGAGAATGCGCCGAAAGCCTTTCTGGGATTGTTTAGCGGCGAGAATTTAGGAAAACAGCTGGTCAAAGTTGCTGACCCTTCTAGTTAATTGTTCCCTTCATGACACCTCGATCAGTTGAAGTGATCATCAACGCCGGCTCGGGTACTGATGACAAAGAAGAGATGCGCGATCGCCTGGCGGCGATCTTCGACGCCAACCAGATCAAAGCGCGCATTTCTATTGCTCAAAGCGGCGAGGAGATCAAGGAACTGGCACATCGTGCCGTCAAGAGTGATGCCCAGATCATCGCCGCCGGCGGTGGAGACGGCACTATCAACGCAGTCGCTGCAATTCTCATGGGGACGGACAAGGTACTTGGCGTACTTCCGCTCGGCACGCTCAACCATTTCGCGAAGGACCTTCAGATTCCGATCGAATTGGAAGATGCAGCCCGGACGATGATCAGCGGGCAGGCGATGCGTGTTGATGTTGGCGCAGTGAATGACCGGATGTTTTTGAACAACTCGAGTCTCGGACTCTATCCGAACATCGTCCGCGAGCGCCAGAAGCAACAGAAGCTCGGATGGGGCAAATGGCCGGCGTTTGTCTGGGCGGGAATTGCTGTACTGCGGCGTTATCCCTTCCTGCATGTCCGTCTGAGCGTGGATGGAAAGGAATTCGGCCGACGCACCCCTTTCGTTTTTATCGGCAACAACGAGTACGAAATGGAGAGCCTGCACGTCGGCAGTCGTTCGTGCCTGAATGCGGGAAAGTTGAGCCTCTACATCACAAATCGCACAGGACGGCTCGGCCTGATTCGGTTGGCGCTACGCGCGCTTTTCGGTGGCTTGACTCAAGAGAAGGATTTTCTCGCGCTCGGCGCTAAAGAAGTTTGGATCGAGACGCGGCACAAAAGTTTGCGCGTTGCCATGGATGGAGAGGTGACCGTAATGGTTCCACCCCTCCATTACCACGTGCGGCCTCTGGCCTTGACCGTGATGGTTCCGCAGCAACCACAAGCCTCCAGTTGAAAGTGACTTTAATGCTCCGATGCGCAAAATAGTTCACCTTTCGGATATTCACTTTGGACGCACCGATCCACTTGTCGTCGAACCGCTGATCAAGTTGGTCAATGAGATCAATCCCGATCTCGTTGCGGTCTCCGGCGACCTCACACAAAGAGCTCGCTCACATGAGTTTCAGGCAGCACGAGGGTTTCTCGATGCGTTGCCCAAGCCACAGATCGTAGTGCCGGGCAATCATGACGTGCCGCTTTACAACGTCTTCTCTCGTTTCATTAGTCGTCTGGAAAAGTATCGCCGTTACATCACTGACGACTTGCAGCCGTTCTATGAAGATGAAGAGATGGTCGTGGTAGGCGTTAACACCGCGCGCTCTTCGACGTTCAAGGGCGGCCGTGTCAACGAGGAACAAATAGCGTGGCTGCGGGAAAGGCTCTGTCACTTGGACGACGCCCTCGTCAAGGTGGTCGTCACTCATCATCCCTTTGACTTGCCAGAGGGATATCAGGAACGAGACCTCGTAGGACGTGCTGAGATGGCAATGAACTCACTTGCGGAGTGTGGCGCTGATCTTTTCCTCGCCGGGCATCTGCATGTTAGTCACACTGGACATACGGCGACTCGCTACAAGATAAAGGGACACTCGGCGCTCGTTGTGCAAGCGGGAACAGCGACATCAACGAGGAGTCGAGGCGAGTCGAATTCATTTAATGTGCTGCGGCTTGACCACCCAATGATCGAAGTCGATCGGATCGTCTGGCAGCCGGAGAGTGCTTCATTTAGTGTGGCGGGGACTGAACGGTTTCGTCATACGCCGGAAGGCTGGGTGAGAGAGGCCGAATCATGAATGCGCAATGATGAACGATGAATGATGAATGCGGGACAACGGAGCTTTGTCGATAAAGCGGAGACGAAATTAAGCCCTTGTATGCGTACCTTTTAACCGTTACCTTTACCTTTCCCACTTTTCCCCCGTACCCCTGTTCCCCCTTTACCCCTTTACCCCTTTACCCCTCGGTATCGAGAAACTTATACTTGAATCGTTCTTCCGGCATCATGCACACCTCGTATTTCCCAAAGACTCGATAACGATTGCGCGCAACCATACCGTAAGCAGTGTCTCGAATGAAACGCGGCAACACGCCGGCGACAAAAGCGATCTTCCAAGGCCCACCGAGTTCCCGCAGCGCGTGAAGCACTGCATCTGAACGCGCCAACAACCGCTCCCCAGTCTTGCCGTAGTTCAATACAACGTAAACCGTGTCGAGATCATTTGGATCGAGCCGGTGTCGCTTTAGCAACTCGCCGGCAAAATCGCTTTGGAGCGAGGCAAAACGAAAGTGATCGCTCTTGTCCCGCTGCAGCAAGAACTGAACAAGACGATTGCATAGCCCGCACACACCATCGTAGAGAATGATCGGATTTGAAAGATCCTCAATCATACGGCACGCGGCTGGGAATTTCTGGAAGCCATTTGAAGGATCAGGAATTACTCGGAGGAGGTGGGCGCTTTGTTGGCCTACGGATTTACAAGCTTTTTCTTGATGTTGCGCTGCCAGGATTCGTAGTTTCTGACGCGTCGTTTCGCTTGCTTGTGTGTGAGGTTCATTTGCTCAGCGACGTAGCTGATTCGTTCGGCGCGGTCATTCTTTTGATTGCGCGGATCACCCGGTGCTTTTAGATAGAGTTTGTACGCAAACTCCCACTCTTGCTTAACTTCGTCAGTTGCTTGATGACCGCGGAGTTCCGGCATTTTGCGCTCTCCCCATTTTGAGTTGGCCTGTACGTGCTGCGACTAAGAATCAGCTGCGTATCGAGTCAGGCCGAGGCTTAAGACCGAAATATACTAACATAAAGTTTGCGCCGGTTGAGCCGACATGTGGGAACTAGGGCAACCGTTGTGGGAGCTAGCGCCTCGGAGTTGTAATGTTGAATGTGCCGACGCTTAATGCTGGATCGCCTGCCCGTCAGCGCGCAGTGCGACAGCGTCAATTCCAGAAATTCATGAAGTGGATCAAACAAGGACGAGAGTAATGAAGCCAAGTCTTCCAGGGTTAGGGAGTTGTGCCGCGCGCCGCCGCTCGTGGCTGATTGCAGCCACGCTCACGATCATCGTCTTCGGAGTGATGGGCGCAGTTCAGGCGACGCCGCGTTGGTCGGCCAAACTGGACGGAAACGTTAGCTTCTACCAGACAACAGAACTCGGCGTAGTGATGGCGGGAACGGAGAAGTCGCTCTACGCAATTGATGGCGAGTCCGGCGAAGTCTTATGGCGTCGCAAGATTTCACACATGGACGAAACCGATGTGGCTCCAGTTCCGGGCACTGATCTCGTCCTACTTAGTCTCGAAGATGGCAGTAAGACGAGACTCGAAGCGGCCGACCTGATGACCGGCGATACTGTTTGGCGCAGCGAGAAGGTCCGTGGCGCCGTGATGCAGATTGCGCTGGAGCCTGACGCCAACCTGCTGGCGGTTGTCTTCGTAAAGGACGCACGCGCGAAGGTTAGCGATGACTGTAAGCGCAAGCCTATCGTCCACGTTCTTGAATTGAGTGATGGCCGGGAGCTTTGGAATCGCTCACTGGAGAGCGAGGTCGAAATGATGCCGGCGCGTTGGGGTGATGGCGAGCTCCCGTTCACACTCGACAACTATCGCGCGCCGCTGTTTCTCGACAATCGTCTCTACCTTTTCTATGAAGGTTTGACTTCGCTCGACGCGCAAACAGGTAAAGAACGCAAACGTGAGAAATTCCGCGTCAACGAAGAAGGCGTTGCGCTCACTGAGGCCGACCCGTCTGCTGATGACCGCGCCGTTTATGTTTCGGGACGAGGCCGAGTCCGGGCAATTGCTCGTACTACTGGTGAAGAGATCTGGGAAGCAAAGGATCTGGGACTGACGCCAGAGATGATCCTCACGAAGCATGTCCTTTATGTCCGCACCGGCGGGAGGTTCACCCGGCTCCGCGATGGTGATGCAGTTGAGCGCGGACCCTACGGGGTTACCGCTCTTGATGTGGAAACCGGCAAAGTTCTCTGGCGTTACAAAGGCGCTGACAAGGGGATCACAAACATCACGCTCCCTGATGCAACTACGATTGTTGTTGCAGATCGTGACGACCTGATTGCGATTGATGCGCGAACCGGGAAGCGCCGGGCCAGGTTGTCTCACAAGATAGAGCAAGCTACGTTCGTCGTTCTTAATGAACGTGGCGACGTTGTTGTCGGAGGCAAAAATGAGATCGCGGCATTCGATGTGGATTCTGGCCAATCGGTTTGGCGCTCGCAGCACAATCCGCCGGGACGAGGAATCTTTCGCACCGTGGCAGCCATTGCGGCGCGGGCAGGCGCACTTTACTTTCGTTACGGCGGTACCGCGTCTGCGGCGTTTCGTGGTGTTCGAGTGCTGAATGCGGTGAGCTCGATGCGTTGGTCAGGTCTCGCTGCACATGCGGCGCTCCCGAATTTGACGAGCCTCGCGTCTAATTACACCAGGGAGTACGTGAGCGAGCGATTCTCGCCCCTCGGGGTGCTGTCTCGCGCGCGTCAGGCGTCTTCGTTACGCTCTGCTCAACCGCCGCGATTACCACGCCCATCCATTGATGTCGAAGACCGTTTGCTTGATCGTCTGGATCCGGCTCACCAGCTCGAACGTCTTTCACGTTTTCTGTTGCGCCGGCGCCGCCTCGCCACGTTGCGGGGGCAATGGATGTACTTCTATACAGAGTTGGAACAGGGCGATGGCTTGGCTGGAGTGAACGTAAACACGGGAGGGACTGAGCGCGCGATTCGACTCGGCGATCTTGACGATCGGTTCGTCAGTGACGAAGCCGCAGATCTGCTTTACACCACGAAGGACAGCCGATTGCTCGCGTACCCACTGAGTGAGCGCTGAGTGGCGCGAACGGTGATGCGTATGTTCATAGAAGGGAGGCTCGCCCCGCTCATCCGTCAGGGACTTCGGGCGATATCCGCGTTCCGGAGTTCAATCTTAGAAGCGATGTGAGGGTCGACCAATATGGATGTGCGGGCCAGTCGCCGTACCAGGTATCGCGCCGCGAAAGGCGAGGAAGGGAATTCCATTACTGCGTAGGTAGCTCATGAGCGCCTGGCCCTCAGGGCCGTCCGGATGAAGTGAGACATCCATCGCATTGCGATGATCGAGACGCCAGCGGTCGTGAATTGACCCCTGACCGAAGACCGCCACAGGCAATTGCTTCTTAAATGAATCCAGAAAGAAGCGCTGCACCTTCCATGCGTCAGAGAGCATCCAGGTGCCCGCCCCACTAAAGCGGATATAGGACGTAGTATTAACAAGAGTACCTTTGCGGATCGGGTTCTTCGCCAGTTGAGCTTCCGCCTCTGCTTCGACCAATGTGTCGGCTATTTGTGTGTCGGCATTCGCCATTTGGCGGACAGTCTCGCTGACTTTGTCTTTTGCTGCTGCGACCGCAAGCTCGCTCTCCGTGAGCTGATTCTTGGAGATCAGCCCTTCTTTAAACAGGACCTGGGCCTGCGTCAACCTCTCTTCCGTCCGGGTAACGTTTCGCTCATAAAGGGCCGACAGTCTAGCCAGGTTGGCCTTGTATTCCTTGGTTGCCTTAATGAACTCCTCCTGCAGTTTTGCGATTTCGTTAACTGGCGCTGTCGGCTTGGTTGCTGCGGGCTTCGGTTTCCTCTTTTGTGCAAGGCAGGGCACGGCAGCCCCCAGTTCCAGGATCAGCACAAGAGCGGCAGAACAACGGACTTTACGGGTGAAAGATGCCAATAATTGATTCCTTTTCATTGATCCTACGATTGTTGGATGTCGAAAGTTTGGCCGGCATCCAAGAGGGCAAAGGGGAGGGGGAAAAGGGGAACTGGGGGCGCCATGAAAGTTAACGGGAACTCAAATGGCGAAACACGAGCAATACAGGTAACGGGAAAGCTAGAAGGAACTGCTTCAGGCGCGGCGGTTACCTTTTCCCCTTTCCCCATTTGTCCCACTTATTCGCCCCATGCAATCGTCCTTTATACTCATCCTTCCATCCCTCATCCTCCCGCCTTCGGCCCGTCGCCTTGCTATTCCGCCTTTATAGTGCATAATGAGTCACGGTTAATCCTTCTCTCGCGCATCGACGGTGATGCGCCCCGCGTATAAAGGTTTTAGCGCTGGCGTTTTTGGATGGTTCGAGAGCAGGCTGATTTCAACTTCAGAAGCCGCTCCTTTTAGAGCATCCGAAAACCGGCCCTTCGCTCCTACCGTTCGACCGAAGCCAATCCGATTCGCAGCTTCTCTTTTATTCCCCCCGAGGGGAAAGGTACATCTACATGACAATGAAACTATACGTAGGAAATCTCGCGTTCACGACCTCCAGCCAGGATCTGCAGGAGCTTTTTGCTGCAGCCGGCACGGTCGAATCGGCGAGCGTGGTCGAGGATCGCGACACAGGACGTTCACGCGGCTTCGGCTTCGTCGAAATGTCCAGCAAAGAAGAAGGTGCAGCTGCAATTGCTCAGTTCAATGGCAAGGAAATCAACGGACGTAGCCTGACTGTTAACGAAGCCAAGCCCCGCGAAAATCGCGCTGGCGGCGGTGGCGGTCGGGGCGGATTCGGTGGCGGACGCGGCGGCAGCGGCGGCGGCTACGGCGGTAATCGCGGTGGTGGCGGCGGCTACGGCGGCGGTGGCGGCGGCGGCGGTAATCGCGAGCCCCGTTGGTAAGCGGTGCAACGACGTTTTAGTTCGAATTGATTAGCGACAAATCCAGGCCCGCAAGAACGGGCAAGGAACTAGCCCCACGATTCATCTCTGGGATTCAGAGCATGTCACTTCGAGCACAGTTCGTAACACGGTCGGTTGAGATTGTCCGCCTAGGCGTTTAGTCCAGCCGCCCGTCTTACGAGCTAGTCGTAAACCTCGAAACTCGAGGGCTCGACTTCAAGTGCTATTGACCGCCTTATCAGGCCGGTCTAGCACAACACGAATTCAAATTTTAGGTCAGAGGCTGCCAGCCATGACCATGGTTACAACACAAGCGCGCCTCAGAATTAGACTGCAGCGTCGCGCAAAAGGAGTCTATGAATTTTTCTCAACTGGGACTTGCGCCTGCACAGGTGCGGAGCTGCGAGTCTCTCGGATATACCGAACCAACACCAATTCAACAACAGGCGATTCCTGTTATTCTCAGCGGCCAGGACTTGATTGGCTGTGCCGAAACCGGAACGGGCAAGACCGCTGCGTTCTTACTTCCTATCATTCAGCGGATCACTGAAGCGAATGCACCGCCTTCCACAAATGGAGGTTCAGCGCCTGCCCGAAGGACAGCACAACCGCGCAAGGTTCGTGTTCTCGTGCTTGCGCCGACTCGCGAACTGGCCGCACAGATCGAAAAGAACTACACGGAACTAAACCCCGTAAAAGCCAATCGTAGCGTTACCTTGATTGGCGGCGCCAGCATGTCACGGCAGTTGGACACATTGCGTCGTGGTCCTGCTGTAGTAATTGCAACTCCGGGTCGTTTGCTGGATCTTACCGAACGTCGCGCGGTTGATCTTTCCGCCGTCGAAGTCTTAGTACTGGACGAGGCTGACCGCATGCTCGACATGGGTTTCCTGCCTGCGATTCGCCGCGTGCTTTCGATCGTTCCGACGGAGCGTCAGACTTTGCTTTTCTCGGCGACGATGTCTTCGGAGATCGAGAAACTGGCACGAACAACAATGAAAAGTCCTAAGCTGATCGAGGTCAGCAAGCGCGGACAAGTTGCCTCAATGGTGGATCAGACAGTCTACCCGGCTTCTCAGGAGTCTAAGACTGCCCTGCTGCTCGACTTGCTTGAACGGGAACGATTTGAGCGCGTGCTGGTGTTTACACGCACGCGACGTGGCGCTGAACGCTTGTCTCACATTCTTTCCGCCCGGGACCACAGCGTTAACCGCATCCACGCGGACCGCACTCAATCGCAGCGCGAATCCGCACTGCGCGGTTTTCGCGATGGCAAGACGAGAGTACTGGTCGCTACTGATATCGCGGCACGCGGATTGGATGTGGATCTCGTGTCCCACGTAATCAACTACGACGTGCCTTCCGCTCCGGAAGACTACGTGCACCGCATTGGTCGAACCGGAAGAGCCGGCAACCAGGGTCGCGCAATAACAATCGTCACTCCAGTGGATGAAGTTTCGATGCGCGCGATTGAGCGCCTTACCGGCCAGGATGTGAAGCGAGTGGTCCTGGAGGGATTCGGCGGCGTCAGCAAGCCACTTACCAGCAGCAACGGTCGACAGTCGAATTCGAACAAGCGGGGGCCAAATGTTCCGGCGGGCGTTTTTACGCGGTCGTTTCGTCCGCGACGCGCGAGCAGATAAGTAAACGTGCGAAGCAATTTGTGAGAAGCAAGCCGTCGCAGAGACTTCTCTATAAATTGTCAGATAACTAAAGGAGAAGCTGATTGGCTAAAGATGATCTAATTCCAGCTGAGGGCACAATCATAGACAAGCAGCCCAACGCCTTTTTCAAGGTTCAGTTAGACAACACGAGCCACGTAGTGTTGGCCGTGATATCCGGCAAGATGCGAAAAAACCGCATCCGCATTCTAGTGGGCGATCGCGTGAGCGTCGAAATGTCGCCCTATGACCTGACCCGAGGTCGGATAACCTATCGCTACAAGTAAAGGAGAATCCGTGCTCAAGCAAAAAGAAGCAGTTGTAGAAGCAGAAGAAAAGCCGGCATACGTAGTTGGCGATCGCGTAGAGAAACTCTGTCTCAAGTGCGGTGAGGAGCGTGGTCACGTAATCGCGTCTCTCAACAAACGCGGCAAGATTTCTCGCGTCACGTGTCCGAAATGCGGCACGCTCGGCACCTTCAAAGCCGGAGTAGGTACTGGCACGCGACGGAAAATGGATCCCGGCGCTCCGTATGACCAGACTCGCGCGTACCGCACGGGCCAGACAATGTTGCACCCTACTTTCGGGCAGGGAGAAGTGACGGCCTTAATCGAACCCATGAAGATTGATGTGTTGTTTGCTGACCGGATGCGTCGCTTGATTCACGCTCGGCCGGCCACGCACTAGGGTAGCGGGGGAACGTTGTCTGCGCGGTGAGTGCCAACAGCCACGGTTTGAGGCTGCAAGCGCTCGTCCCGCCGCAGACCAAACACCAGAGACCTAAACCAACTTCAACACCATCCCAAACCGTAGATGACCCGCACGATCTGATCACTCAGATTCGCGCGGGTTTTTTGTTGCGCAGCCTAACCGGTAAATCCTTCCGGCAAATCCCAACTAAGTTGCTCAAAAACTCTTCGTAGAGAACCGTCGCTAATGCATAGCTTCATTGGCACGGTCGTTGCCAGTGAGTGTTGTGCAGACAGACATCGAACGGGAGGATCTGACAATGAAGAGACTAATAGCAACTTTAGCGACGATGGCGGTTTTAAGTATCGCGGCAGTACCTGCGCGAGCTCAAACGCATACTCGCGCATATCGCAACCCAAGTCAGTCCGCTCGTAACACGGCTCGGGCTTACGACAACCGAAACCCGACCACGGTCTATCAAAACGACACGGCCAGCAACAGCGGCTATTACGGCCAGAGCAATTCAGTCTGGAACAAGCATCGCGACAAGATCACAACTGCGGGGGGCGTAGTCGGTGGCGCGTTGCTAGGCAGCCTGATTGGCGGCAAGAAGGGCGCACTCATCGGCGCGATTACCGGAGGCGCTGGTGCGGCCGTGTACACATATAAGATTCGTGACAAGTATCGCCAGTACTAACGCGCGATCGTTGCGATAGAGCTTGATCACTTACTGAGCTTTTCTGAAGTAGGTGATCATGATGAGGCCCGGATGCGAAGGGGAGAGCGCAGCCGGGCCTTAACTTTTTATGTAATACGAACGCCGACAGGTAAGGGATTTGCAATCGTTTGAAGATCACTCACCGGTGAACAGGTGCACCAACTAACCTACAGCGACGCATCGCAATCTAACAGTTTGAATTACCCAATAGCGCGCCACACCCCGTTTCTGTTACAAATAGAGCTTCGAAGTTATTCGACACCTGCAGCGGAGACCTGAATGCATTACTACGACAACATCCTCGGCGTGATCGGCCGCACGCCGTTGGTCAAACTCAATCGCCTGACTCAAGGAATTAAAGCGACGGTCCTCGCCAAAATGGAGAATCTCAATCCGGGCTATTCCGTGAAGGACAGGATTGGCGTCGCAATGATCGAAGCCGCTGAAAGAGAAGGGATACTTAAACCAGGCGGCACAGTTGTCGAGGCAACGTCGGGAAATACAGGCATCGGGTTGGCACTCGCCGCTGCGGTCAAAGGGTACAAATGCATTTTTGTGATGACCGATAAATCATCGGTGGAAAAGTCACGGTACCTCAAGGCACTTGGTGCGGATGTCGTAATCACTCCCGTCTCGGCGAAACCGGGAACGCCTGACCATTACGTTTCCACTGCTAAACGAATCGCATCTGAAACGCCGAACTCATTCTATCCCGATCAATATTCACATCCAGCAAACCCCGAAGCGCATTACCGGACAACCGGCCCGGAGATTTGGGACCAGACTGAAGGGAAGATTACGCATTTCGTTGCCGGGCTGGGCACAGGTGGAACCATCTCCGGCACCGGTCGCTTTCTGAAGGAACAAAATCCGGGGATCAGGATCATCGGAGCCGACCCATACGGCTCGGTGTTCAAGACTTTTAAGGAAACGGGAAAACTCGTTGAAGCCACTCCCTACCTTGTTGAAGGAATCGGCCAGGAGGTCATACCGCCGAATGTTCAGATCAGGTATGTGGATGAGGTAATCAACATTACTGACAGGGAGTCGTTCGACATGTCACGGCAGCTTGGGCGCGTCGAAGGCTTGTTCTGTGGCGGCTCAACGGGAACGAACGTGGCCGCTGCGCTGCGAATCGCTCGCGAAGCCGACGAAGATGCTGTCATTGTCTTTATAGTTTGCGACACGGGCGAGCATTACCTGAGCAAGCACCATTCGGATGAGTGGATGAAAGAGAAGCGTCTGCTTGAGCCTCAGAAGATTACCGCCGGTTTGATCAGCGGCACAAAGACCACGCAGGCGCCGCCGTCGCTTGTTTGGGCCGCACCCAGCGACAAGTTGGCAGATGCCCTGGCGAAGATGAATGAACTGGGTCTGACGCAGATTCCCGTGCTTGAAGAGGGACGGCCGGTGGGTTCAATACGAGAAGGCCGGGCGCTCGCGAAAGTCGTGCGTAATCGTGAGATCCTGGATTCACCGGTGAGTGAGGTAATGGAGGCCAGCTTCCCGACCGTCGATGTCGACGCTAGTTCAAATGAGGTGACAAAGCGTCTTCAAACAAGCGCAGCTGTTCTGGTTGAGGAGTACGGTCGCATCATTGGCATTATCACTCGGCACGACGTGTTGGATCTCAAGGTCACTAATTAGCACTCGGTATTTCATCTTTGCTGGTTGAAGCGAGCGCGGGAGCCCCGTTGAGAAAAGATTCCGCTCGCCTCAGGTGCTCTACAGCCTGGCGCCAATTGATTACCACGGTGTAGGAAGCGGAGATCTGTTGAGATCGATCCGCAGCGAATCGCCCCTCAGATCCTGCGAGGTCGGAAACACTGACGACCCGGGGTTGATACACCCGTCCCCACCAGAAAGCACCATCCTGATAACAAAGAAGAGCGTTGGTGAGTTCTGCCCGCAGACGGTTTTGTGGCAACCAAACAAGACTCTCCGCTAAATCCAAGTCGGCCTCTGACAAGTCCTTCCTGAAGCTTTGCAAGGGCACACGAGCAACTATCCGCTTGTCCTCG
>JBDTYQ010000094.1:0-13483 GCA_040005515.1 bacterium | reverse complement strand
GCAAACGTATTTGGGAAGAAGTTCGATTATGGGCACGGAAATCGAAACTTCGCAAACCTGGCAGGCTGGTTCCGACCGACAAAATCGTTGACGCGTGACGTGCGCAAATGAGGTTTCTGAGCGGCTGAAAGTAACCTGGATTCGTCGCCGCCGGAGGTTGTACGCTTCGGGTTCGGTCAAGCTGCGTATTGACACTTGGAGGTGTCAAGCCTAGACTTCACTCACTTGAAAACATTGTGTGGAAGGCTGTACTCGAGTCATCCCTAATACTCGGGAAGATTGGAGAGAAGAGTCAATCACATGGCTCTCAACAGTACCCTACGGTGAACGTACGCACCGCTTCCGATCAATAGCCGGAGCTTTCCGGCACCGTTCGTCGCCCAATCCGGGCAGTCAGCAGGACAGCAAGGATTGGGCGATGTCGTGTTTAAGGTTCCTTACCGCCGCCTAACTTACCGCACGTAGATGGGGTTAGAAATTATCCACGGTTCGTCACTAACCGGCTGTGGAAGCTGCACCAAATAGACTTCAACGCGATAACTTCCCCGTTCTCGAACCACAAACTCAGTTCTGCTGGTGCCAGTCGTTTCGTGGATCACTGCACCGTCCTTCAACAACACTATCCGCGCCGCAATTGGACTGCTGATCGTGAACTTCACTTCCTCGTCCAACTTGATCTCGTCGCCGATGATTCGGCTTTCGTCCGCGTCCTGGGCCGCGAAACGAAAGCCGGTCGTCGCCGAAAAGAGATCGAAACCGATGTAGCAATGTCCCGAAGAGATCCCAGTCATGATCTGCTCTTCCCTGTTCTGGCCGCTAAGCTGGCCCGCTAACGAGGGAGGAGTAAGGACATGCAAGCGCACCAGTCTAAAGCTCCGTTCGTATGGATCGAGTTTGAACCCCAGCAGCGTGTTGCCAGATGCGTCGTTTAAGTTCAGCCCAACGTTCGCATGGGCATCGTTACCCGCCGTGGCTACGATCCTTTCACCTGATTGTTTTATCTGTTCGTCCCACTTTTTCAGATTGTCAGTGGGCCTCTTATAGAACCTTGCAAATAAGAGATCGGGATACTGGCGATAAGACCAAAGGCCGTCGAAGAACATTACGAATGGATTGATCTCGCGCGCGTTAGTGTAGACGTTGTAGACCTCGAGACCGTTATACCCTTTCGCTGACCAACTTTTGAACTCGCCTGGGTAGGCGATGATCGCCAAGCCGGAACTACGCCGTGAGAGAACCTCCTGCGAACTGCGCTGGTTGTCTTCGGCGCTCTCCTGATCGCCGGGAAAAAGTAAGAACCGATCTCCAGTGGCCGTCCGGACTTCGTTGCCGTTGAGGAACATCACGCCGTCGTGATTTCCCTTGAGCGTCATATCAGCGGTGTTAAAGCTGCGCGAGGGATGCTCGGTCATCACGACAAAGTCCAGGTGATTAGCTTTGGCTGCGGCAATGATGTCCTCAAAGTTGCCGCTGCTATGGCCGCCCAAAAAGGAATGCACGTGAACAACGCCAATGAGTTCGGTCTCTTCACCGGACGCTTCGTTCGAAACGCGTTGGGAGTTGAGCTGCTGGATGGCAGCATTAAGACGGCCAAGTTTGTAACGACGGTAGGCGAACGGGATTTGAGAGATTAGAACAAGGACGAGCAGGAGTAGTAAGAGTTTCTTCCAACGCTTCATTGTGGGAATCAACTCTCGAAATCAACTGAAGCGATCTGCTCGCCAATCGTCCTTCCGAACTCGGCGGCTTTGATGTGTTCAGGATGAACGGTATAGGCCTGAAGCGCCGCGCGATTGCGAAAGATCGCAACAAGACCGGTGTGGTACGAGCGCGGTAGTTTGAGAACGTCGAAACCAACGGAGAGACTCTCGACCTGGGGAATGGAGTCAGCGAGACTGCCCAGCAAGGCTACGTGAGTGTCACGTACTTCCTGCTCAACGTCCGCGCGATATTTCCAGAGCACAATGTGAGTAAGCATAAGTTTAATTAGGAATTAGGAATGATGAACGATGAATGATAGGGATAGCCGATTGCTAATTGCTAATTGCCAATTTCTTATCTTGTTGCGAGCAAGACTCTTCTTAATCCCTCATCCTTCATCCCTCTCCTTCATCATTCCGCATTCATCATTCCCTTTCGGCCCACTCGCTGGTGACGCGATGGCGAAATTCGAAGAGCTTGTTCAAACGACGTTCGATCAAAAGCGGAGCGAAGGCGCGCCCGAAAATTCCCAGCGGCGGTTCGTAGTCTATTTCATCCCGCAGCAGTGCGCCATCGGCGTGCGGCTCAACGATGTGTCGGTGGCGCCACGAGCGAAACGGTCCTTTGACCTGGACGTCCTCAAACATGTGCGGCGGATCGTAAAGTGTGTGCTCCGCTATCCAGCGAACTGAGAAGGGCCCAAAGATCGTCGTCTCGATGATCGCTTGCGCCCCGACGTCGGAAATCTTCGCGCTCTGAATAATGCGCGCGCTTTCCCATGGCGGCAGCAGCCGTAGCAGGACATCGGGTTGTTCGTGAAATGCGAACACTCGATCGGGAGTGGCGTGGATGACGCTCTGCCTAACAAATCGCATCAGTGACTGGATAACAACTAAGGCCTTCGTAATTCAGAATTGAATATCAGCCAAGAGCCGGGGGCCAACACTCACCAAACGATTTACTTCAAAAACCGATCAAACCAACCAATCGTCCGTTCTAACGCATCGACTCGATGTTGCGGTTCACGCAGTCCATGTCCTTCGCGCGGATAGCGAACGAAAACCGATTCCACTCCACGCCGCCGCAAACCCATATACATCTCTTCTGCCTGAGTGATGTGGACATCATTGTCCTGCTCCCCGTGAATAAACATTGTCGGCGTTGTCGCCTGCTTCACATAACGCAGCGGCGACCATTGCCACAGTAAGTCATAATCGTCCGAGGGAAAGCCGCCAAACTCGGCGTGAACTAAATCCTGGTAGAGCGAGGTGGAATAAAAGCTAATCAGATTACTGACGCTCGCATTCGCAACTGCGGCTTTGAAGCGCGGCGTCTGTGTGATGATCCAGTTGGTCATAAAGCCACCATATGATCCGCCCGTGACGCCCATGCGGTCGGGACTAATCCAGTTGTTTCTTCTGAGCACTTCATCAACACCAGACATCAGATCTTTATAATCACCGCCGCCCCATTCGCGTAGGGTCCCGTCGGAAAACTTCTGACCGTACCCGCTGGAGCCACGGGGATTCAAAAACAACACCGCGTAGCCGCGCGCTGCGTAAGCCTGAAAGGCAGCATTGAATCCCCAACCCGACATGCCGTGCGGCCCGCCATGGATGCTGAGAATGAGGGGATACTTTCGATCTGCGCGCCAGCCGAGTGGCTTCATTAACCAACCCTGAACCGGAGTGCCATCGAAACTCTTGAAGTTCACCTCTTCAGGTTCGGACAATCTCAACGACCGAACGAAAGAGTCGTTGTGCGCACTCAACCGTCGGAAAGCAGCTCCGCCTGCTGGTCCGACCCAAAGCTCCGCCGGATGTAGTGCATCGCTCGACGTGAATGCCAATGGCGTCAGGAAGCTATTAGTTAAGCCGCCTGGAGTCGACGCCGAAATTGTCCTGCTCGCGAGGCTGAAGCTTCCGATCTGAAATGTCGATGCTACCGAGGGTTGCGAATCGACGACCGGGCGCCGCGCGTCGAGGTTGTCGAAGCTGCCGCTCAGTTGGCCGTTGAGATAAAAGAGCAAGAGTCTTTCGATTCGACCGCCATCGGCGCCCACTCGAAAGAGACCCGTGCTGCCCTTGTCACCAGCGAGAAACAGAATTCGCCGGCTGTCTGCCGACCATTGTGGATCCCGCGCGCGTCGATCCTGTTCCGCGGTCAACTCCTTCCCTGCTCCGCCGGAAGCTGCGATCACCCAGACATGCGTGTCCTCTGCGACGCTGTCGATCGTGGTCACATCGCGCTTCGTAGCCGTGTAGGCGATCCACTTGCCGTCAGGCGACCACGCTGGTTCATATTCACATCCCTTTGTCGTGGTGAGCTGTCGGACTTCCCCGTGCATGTCCACCGCGAAGATGTCCGAGTTGTTGTTCGCGTCCGGATCGGGTTCGTGATTTGAAAGAAAGGCGATCTCTTCGCCGCCGCCACTGAAGGTGACCGCATGATCGTAGAAAAGTCCGGAGGTCAACTGGCGTGGCTCCGGCTTATCGATGTCGGTGATCCAGACATGCGTGCGACGGTTGTCTGAGAATGAAGTGCGCGACTTGTATTGCAGGCGATCGATAACTCGCGGGTCGTTGGGTTTCGCGGTGCTATCTGTGTCCGGTCGCTCCTCAGTCGCGGAAACGTATGCGATGCGCTTCGAGTTGGGCGACCAGGCGAAAGTCTCACCCGCATAAGTGATAAAGAAGTTCGTGTTCTGGACCGCTGCGACAAACCGCGGTTGTGGATTGCTGGGGCTTACCACCCAGATTCCATCCTGTCCCTCATGAGATGAGGAGAATGCAATCAAAGAGTTGTCGGGCGACCAACGGGGATTGGAAGCATTCCAGGTTGGGGGAAGCAACTGGATTGGTGCGCGTCGAATGTCATCCCAATCGTGCGTCCGTTCGGGCGATCTGGTGCTGGGTGCTGGTCGTGTAGTCGGCGCGTTACGGTCGAGTTCAAGTTGGGAGCGGGCCAGCCAGAGCGTTGAGCGATTTGTGTCGCCTTCGCTGGCGGAGACGGCATAGACGATCCATTCGCCGTTCGGTGAGATTTGAGCATCGCTGACGCCGGCGACGCGCAGAACGTCACCGGGGCTCATGACCCGGCGCGTCTGGGCGAGTACATCTACCGACAAACCGAGCGTTACGATCAGAATCAGGACAGCCAGTGAAGATCCGCGGCAGACGATTGACGGCACGTTGAATTCCATCCTTAATTCGCCACACATTGCGGTTACCTTCGTAATCTCATTTCAGTTCCTGACTACTTTAGTCTTTCGAGCTGCTCATTCAACAACTCCCAAACCTCGCGCACATGCTTCTCCGTCGTCCGTATATTTCCAATCGACAGCCGGAGCGTTAGCTTGTCGTTCAGCTTCGTGTGCGACAAGAGCGCTTTCCCGCTCGCATTCACCCCATGCATGATTGCTTCATTCAAAATATCCAGGCGCGCATTACGCGCCGGCTCGTCCGCACCTGCTACAGATGGACAAGCACGAAAGCAAACGAGGGCAAGCGGCAAAGGCGCCATCGGTTCCCAATTGGGATCTGCTTCGACCCAGGAAGCAAACAACTTTGCCAGCCGGCAGTGTTCTCGAATGCGAGCAGCCAGACCTTCGTGCCCAAAGTAGCGGATGACCATCCAAAGCTTGAGCGCCCGGAAGCGCCGGCCAAGTTGAACTCCGTAATCCGAACCACTGCGAACCTTCCCCTGCTCCGGCGTTTTCAGATATTCCGGCACGAGCGCGAAAGCCCGGCGCAGGAGATCCATGTGACGGCAGTAGAGCACCGACAAATCGAACGGGGTAAATAACCACTTGTGCGGGTTGACTGCGACTGAATCAGCCCGTTCGCAACCGGCTAAGATATGCCGGAGCTCAGGGACAATAGCAGCGGAGCCTGCGTAGGCCGCGTCAACATGCAGCCACATCATGTGCTTCTCACCAATCGGAATCATCTCGGCGACAGGATCAATGCTCGACGTCGAGGTTGTTCCTACAGTCGCAACTATACAGAAAGGCACGAAGCCATTCGCTTTGTCTTCCTCGATGGCTCGTTCAAGCGCGCCCACGTCCATGCGAAACTCGGCGTCGGTGGGAATCTTACGAAGTGCGCGCTGGCCCAGGCCGAGCGTGATCACTCCCTTCTCAATCGAAGAGTGGGCTTGCTCAGAAGTGTAAACCCGCAATAATGGCAGATCCGATCTGCCACTCATTCCCTCTTCGCGAATACGCAACTCGACACCTTCACGCGCCGCGGCGATCGCATGCATGCTCGAAACGGAAGCCGTGTCGTAGATGATTCCGCTGTAACCCGCGTCCAGGCCCATCATCTGACGCAACCAGTCGAGCGTGACTTCCTCCAGCTCGGTTGACGCCGGCGAAGTCCGCCAGAGCATCGCCTTGTTATCAAACGCAGCACTCAACAATTCGCCGAAGATGCCAGGCGCAGATGTAGATGTCGCGAAGTATGCGAAGAATGAGGGGTGGCTCCAGTGCGTGAGCGCAGGCACGATCAGCCGATCGACATCAGCAATGATCTGTTGCATCGCTTCGCCACGCTCAGGAGGTGCGGAGGGAAGTTGCGCTTTCAAATCTCCCGGCTCGATTTGAGATAGGACAGGAAACTGTTCGATGCGCTCGAAGTAGTCACTGATCCAATCGATCAGTTCGTGACCGAAGCGACGAAACTCCTCCTTGTTCATGTCGCCGGTTGGGGGAGCGATTCCCGCAGGTAGGTTTTCCATTTGCCGCAGTCTAGATTAGCCGCAAAGATATTTCCAAGTTTTGGGTGGGATGATTGGCCGCGGATTAACTTGAATTTCACGGATTTAGAACCCTGGTCTTCCTATTGGTTCTGATCCGCGTCATCTGCGGAATCCGCGGCTTCCCTGTTTTGGTTCGATGCGAGCTGCTCGCGACTGTAAGCTGAGACCCCGCCCCACGATGAAGTTTGCATAAGAGCACCTTCAAAGTTATTATTCAGCGCGAATATTCAGCCAAAGCAATCGAGTCTCTGACTCCCCCGGGTTGGGTTCAGCGGAACGCACTCAGCTCTTAGTTCCAAACACCAGTTCGTCAATTCTTAATCACCAGTGAGGACCACATGAAACGTATCCTAATCTCGCTCTTGTTAATTGCCACTATGTTCTCCGCTTTTGCTTGCGAGCGCCGTGGAGGGCCGGGAGCCGGCGGCAGCTCCGGGACGATCGTGGTCGGCTACTATGGTGACCTCACAGGTCGCACCTCAAACTTCGGCCAGTCAACAAAGGCTGGGGTTGAAATGGCTGCCGATGAAATCAACAAGGCCGGCGGTATTGACGGACGTCAAATCAAGATCCTTTCAGAAGACGACGAAGGACGGCCCGAGAAGGCAGCAACAGTTGTCACCAAGCTGATTGATCAGGACCGCGTCGTCGCGCTTCTCGGCGAAGTCGCTTCAGGCAACACTCTCGCTGCAGCACCCAAAGCTCAGGCAGCAAAGGTGCCGATGATTTCACCGTCCTCGACGAACCCGGCCGTAACACAGGTCGGTGACTACATTTCCCGAGTCTGCTTCATCGATCCTTTTCAGGGCGACGTGATGGCCAAGTTTTCCGCCAACACCCTGAAGGCCAAGAAAGCGGCGATCATGCTCGACTTTAATTCGCCCTACAGTCGCGGACTGACGGAGTTCTTTGAAGCAAGCTTCAAGAAGCTTGGCGGAGAAATCGTCAACAAGCAGGCGTACACACAGGGCGATCGTGACTACAAAGGACAACTCACGGCGATCCGCTCATCGAATCCCGACGTGATCTACGTGCCCGGCTACTACGGTGAAGTCGGCGTGATTGCGAAGCAGGCTAAACAGCTTGATATCAAAGCGCCTCTGCTGGGCGGGGATGGCTGGGATTCCACACAGCTTTGGGACCTCGGCGGCGAGTCGCTGAACGGTGACTACATCTCAAATCATTACTCGGTGGACGATCCCGCGCCGGCAATTCAAAAGTTTGTCGCCGACTACAAGGCGCGCTATGGCACAGTGCCTGACGCGCTCGCCGCTCTTGGCTACGATGCGATGAAAGTACTGGCCGACGCTATCAAACGGGCCGGATCAACTGAAGGACCAAAACTCAAAGACGCGATCAATGCCACGAAAAACTTTCCAGGCGTGACTGGCGTCATCACCATCGATGAAAATCGCAATGCGGTCAAACCTGCCGTTGTACTGAAACTGCAGGATCGGAAGTACATCTACGTGGAGACCATCAGCCCTGAGGGTATGCTCCCCGCCACCGGGGCCTCGCCCGCAGCCGCGGGTGCAACTCCGGCTCCTGCGGGTTCATCACCAGCTGCAGCTGTACCGGCCTCATCTCCAAAGATGGACGTGTCGCCCGGTGCTGAAACCGCCAAACCTGCGACCACGGCAACCCCGCACTAACGCCAGGCAAATTCAATGGATACCTTTGTTCAGCAACTCATCAACGGCCTGACAATCGGCGCGATCTACGCGCTGATCGCCTTGGGCTACACGATGGTTTACGGCATCCTCCGGCTAATCAACTTTGCGCACGGTGATATCTACATGGTGGGTGCGTTCGTTGGTTACTTCCTCGCGTTTCAACTCGGTTTCGCCGCTGGGCCGTCTCTACTCGGCCTCAGTGTCGTGCTCGTGGCATCGATGATCGCCGCGGCGCTTGTGGGAATGGCGATTGAGCGGTTCGCTTATCGCCCGATTAGAAAGTACGCGCGGATGACCACTTTGATTACGGCCATCGGCGTTTCGCTTCTGATTGAAAATCTGTTTGTGGCGAAGCTCGGCGCGGCGCCGCGGGCGTTCCCGCAACTTCTCAGTGAGCAGAGCTACCAGCTGTTCGGCAATGCCGCCATTTCGAAATCACAAATTCTTATCTTTGCGGTTTCGATTCTTCTGATGCTCCTGCTGCAGTGGATCATTTTCAAGACCAAGGTCGGAACGGCGATGCGAGCTGTTTCCTTCAACCTTGCCTCCGCAAAGCTGATGGGCATCAACACGGATGTGATCATCTCAGTCACGTTCGCGATCGGCTCCGCCCTCGCGGCGGCAGCCGGCGTGTTGACGGCTCAGTACAACCCTCAGATTGATCCTTTGATGGGAATCATGACGGGACTTAAAGCTTTCGTCGCTGCTGTGCTGGGAGGCATTGGCAACATTCCCGGCGCTGTGTTGGGAGGGTTGCTGATCGGTATCGCTGAGACTTTTGTCGTCGGCTACGGACAGAACGTCGGCATCCCCACTACTTTCCGCGATGCGGTTGCTTTCGCGATCCTGATCCTGGTTCTGCTATTCCGCCCGACGGGCCTGCTGGGCTCGACAGTGCAGGAGAAAGTGTAGACATTCCCGATTGCCGATTGCCAATTTTAGAGTGTGATTAGCCTGGTGCTGGTTTCTTAAATCACCAATTCGCAATCAGCAATCCGAAATCCCTAGATGCCAACTCTCGCCAAACGTCTGCTAGCCGCCCTGCTGATCGTCCTCGTGTTGATCGCTCTCAATCAATATATGAGCGAGGACGGTATTTTTGGTTTTGGTGTTCCACCTTACTACGCACGCGTGATCATGCTTGCGGGTATCAACGTGATCCTCGCCGTCTCGCTCAATCTAATCACGGGATTTACCGGACAATTCTCGATCGGCCATGCCGGATTCATGGCTGTCGGCGCTTACAGCTCGGCGTACTTAACCGTCTATTACGCCGGCGCGTGGGAACGCTCGCTCGCCGGAATAGTCGGCGGCTCGGTTGCTCACGTACTCATCTTTCTTCTCGCGATCCTGGTCGGTGCAATTGTCGCGGCGATAGCGGGATTGATTGTTGGCATTCCATCGCTGCGCCTGCGCGGAGATTACCTCGCGATCGTCACGCTCGGCTTTGCCGAAATCATTCGCATCGTGATCCTGAACATCGATAAGGTCGGAGGCGCCACAGGCTTCACCGTCCCCGCCTACACAAACTTCCTTTGGGTCGGTTCCTTTGCCGTGATCACGATTGTGATCGTTCATAACATCGTGCACTCCGACATCGGCCGCGCTCTTGTTTCTATTCGCGAAGATGAACTCGCAGCGGAAGCGATGGGAATAAATACGACGTACTACAAGGTGTTGGCGTTTGTGATCAGCTCGGCACTCGCAGGAATGGGCGGAGTCCTTTTCGGGCACTACACTTCGTTTCTCAGTACGAACGATTTTCAGTTCATCCGCTCGTTTGAAATCATCATCATGATCGTGCTGGGCGGGATGGGCTCGCTCACCGGCGCGGTTCTGGGCGCCATCGTTATTACGATCATGCCCGAACTGCTGCGCCAACTGCCGGGTGACTTCTCACGCTACCGCCTTGTGGTCTATTCAGCACTCCTGATCATCATCATGCTCACTCGCCCCCAGGGCCTTCTTGGCACGCGTGAGCTCAGTCTTTCCTGGCTCAAGCGCGGCAGCCGTGGGCCGGAAGGTGGTAAAGCAGTTGGCTCAGCCGGAACTCCGACAGGAGAACCGTCGCGAACAGGCGAAAGCAACGAGGAGATGGAGAACAGATGAGCGGCACGCCCGAACAAGATGCCGTGAAGGCTACCAAGGAAGATTCGATCCTGACGGAGGCTGCGCGTGTCATTGGCCGGCACCAGGGTCGACCTGTGGAAGAACAGGCGTCCCTGAAGACGGTGGATTGCACGATCCAGTTCGGCGGACTGGTCGCTGTCAACTCCCTGAACATGGATGTGAAGAAAGGAGAGATCTACGGCTTGATCGGACCGAATGGCGCGGGCAAAACCACAGTCTTTAATCTCCTGACCGGGGTCTACAAACCAACGTCCGGCGAGATCTACTTCCAGGGTAAACGCATCGACGGCCTCCGCTCGTACGAGATTTCGCGGCGCGGAGTATCGCGCACATTCCAGAACATTCGTTTGTTCCCCAGCATGAGCGTTATTGAGAACGTGATGACAGCGTGCCACCGGCATGCCAAGCAGAGTCTCGTCGATGTTGTCTTCCGCTTGCCGCGCTTTGAGAAAGATGAGCGCGAGCATCGCGACTTCGCGCTTGAGTTGCTGGAGATTTTCGATCTGGCGCGCGTCAAAGACGAAGGTGGTACCAGTTTGCCGTACGGAAGCCAGCGACGCCTGGAGATCGTTCGTGCCCTGGCGACACGCCCGCACCTTTTATTGCTCGATGAACCGGCGGCCGGAATGAATCCTTCTGAGCAGGAAGACTTGATGAATTTGATCCAGCGAATTCGTGACCGCTTCTCGCTTACGATCCTGCTAGTCGAACACAACATGAAAGTTGTGATGGGCGTTTGCGAGCGGATTCAGGTAGTCGACTATGGAAAGTCGATCGCCCTCGGACTACCGGAACAAATTAAGAATGATCCGAAAGTGATCGAGGCATACTTAGGGGATTAGAAAAGATAATGGGAAACTACTGACTTCTGACTACTGATTTATGCTCACTCTAGAAGACGTATCGGTAAACTACGGCGCCATCGAAGCCCTCACCGGCATCTCCATGCATGTTGAGAAGGGCGAGGTGGTCACCCTGATCGGAGCTAACGGCGCCGGAAAGACGACGACGCTGCGAACGATCACCGGCCTGCTCGGCCCGCGCAAAGGAAGAATCGTTTACGAAGGTGAAGATATTGGCGGCAAAGCGACTCATAAGCTCGTGGCTCGGGGAATTTCCATGTCACCCGAGGGTCGGGGCGTGTTTGCGAATCTCTCAGTGCGCGAAAACCTGCAGATGGGTGCGTATCTGAAGAAGAACAAAAAAGAGATCGCAGCTGACATGGAACGCGCCTTCACGATGTTCTCGCGCTTGAAAGAACGTGAATCGCAGAAGGCCGGAACGCTTTCCGGTGGAGAGCAACAGATGTTGGCCATCGGGCGCGCGCTGATGTCGCGACCGCGACTGCTGCTGCTTGATGAGCCTTCCTTAGGGCTTGCGCCTCTCGTGGTGCACACGATCTTCGAAGCCATCGATGAAATCAGAAGTGAGGGAACGACCATCCTGCTGGTCGAACAGAACGCCCATGCTGCGCTCAAGCACTCCGATCGGGCCTACGTTTTGGAAACGGGCAGAATTGTAATGGAAGGACCATCCAAAGATCTCGCCGCCGATCCGCGTATCAAAGAAGCCTACCTGGGCGAGTAACAACAGCTGTGGTAGAGAAACGCTTGTCAGTTCCAGAACGAACAACCGGGAGGATCCGTGTCCTCGCGTGCTGCGCTCTTATAGGCTTCGCTGCGTTCTTCCTCTCGTGTGAACGACAACGGCAATCTGGAGCCCCCGATCGCAGCACGATCAAGATCGGCTACTTCGGCGATCTCACCGGCCCAACTTTTAATTACGGTGAGTCAGCAAAGAACGGCGTGCTGATGGCCGCCGAAGAAATCAACCAGGCCGGCGGAATCAACGGCCGCAAGCTCGACATTGTCATCGAAGACGATCAGGGCAGCCCGGAGCGCGCGGCGACCGTCGTCGACAAACTAGTCACCCAGTATAAAGTGATCGCCCTCATCGGAGGCGGCGCCTCGGGCAGCAGTCTAGCCGCCGGACCGAAAGCACAATCTGCTAAGGTTCCTTTAATTTCACCCTCTTCGACTAACCCTGCGGTTACCCAGATCGGCGACTACATTTTCCGCGCCTGTTTTATGGATGCCTTTCAGGGCGAAGTGATGGCGAAGTTTGCCGCCACCACACTTAAGGCGAAGCAGGCGGCAGTCATGCTCGACTTCAACTCGCCTTACAGTCGCGGACTCACCGAGTTCTTTGAGTTGAGTTTTACCAAGCAGGGTGGTCAGGTCGTCAGCAAACAGTCGTACACTCAGGGCGACGCGGACTTCAAAGGGCAGCTAATGGCGATCAAGGCGTCGCAGCCCGACGTCATCTACCTCCCCGGTTACTATGGCGACGTTGCCATCATCGCGAAGCAAGCTCGTCAGATGGAACTGACGCAACCGTTGCTCGGCGGCGATGGTTGGGACGCGCCGGAGCTCTGGCAGCTCGCGGGCGACGCGCTCAACGGCTCTTACATTTCCAATCACTACTCAGTCGAGGATCCGTCCCCGGCGATTCAAAAATTTGTGCACGACTTCAAACAGCACTACGGCAACCTCACGCCGGACGCGCATGCGGCTCTGGCTTACGATGCGATGCGGTTTTTGGCCGAGGCGATTCAGCGTGCGGGCACGGCTGACAGCTCGAAGTTGCGGGACGCACTGGCGGAGACAAAAGACTTCGCCGGCGTAACGGGTATGATCAGCATGGACAAGGACCGCAACGCCGTGAAGCCTGCGGCTGTTCTGAAGTTGCTTGACGGTGCTTACATCTACCAGGAAACAATCCTACCGGAAACTGAGACGGCGGTTCCTTCACCCTCTCCTTCGCCGACTCCGAAAAGAAAAACCAAACAATCGCTGAACCACTGAGCTTTCCATATCAGGCGTTAGCCTGGGCCGGAGTGGTCAGCACCACCAGGCCGTAGCCGGTGGGCCGACGCATTAGCACTTGGGCTCGCGCGCAATGGTGGGAATTGCGCAAACGATTGATCTGGGCGAACAATATGCAACGTCGAAATGTTTGAGTTAGCCGCAGACTTGCTCAAGGAGTTTGGACATGGTGAGGAGTCCCTTAATGTTAAAAATCGCTAGTTTTAAACCTATGAGGCCTAACAAGTCTCTCGATGAGGCCCAACAAATCGCCGAGGGCGGATCTGTTAGGGAACGCGCGACTCGCGCAGTATTATACGTCCGAAACGACGCTTTACAAGACGGCTATTAGGCCGC
>JBDTYQ010000093.1:0-13918 GCA_040005515.1 bacterium | reverse complement strand
GACGCGCTCGGCAACGCGATCGACTTCAAGAACGCGATCATCATCATGACCTCCAACATCGGTGCGCGTTTTATTCAGAAGCGAGGCACGATGGGGTTCCAGGGTTCGTCGGAAGCTTCGCGAGACAAGCTGGAAGAGATGGTGATGTCTCAAGTGCGGCAAACCTTCAATCCAGAATTCATCAATCGTCTCGATGAGATCATCATTTTTGACCAATTGCACGATGAGGAGTTGCTCGAAGTTGTCCAACTTCAAGTCGATCAGATGAACCAGACGATGCTGCGGCACGGCCTTGAAGTCCGGTTGACGCAGGAGGCAAAGCGTTGGATCGTCGATAAAACCTGTGCCGACCGTTCATATGGCGCCCGTCCGCTACGACGTGCCCTCCAGAAATACGTCGAAGATCCCCTCTCGGAAGCGATGATCCAGGGTCAACTTGGCGGAGCGTCACTAATCGAGATCGAAGTCAATGGCGATGAATTAACTCATCGGCCCGTGGTTGTTGAGACCTCAGACGATGTCCTGCTGATCCATTAGTCAGAGATCGACTGCTCCAAACCAGATTGAAGGCAAGAAGAAAGGGTTAAGGTCGAGGCTTAGTGCCCTCGCCCGCTAACCCTTTTATTTTTGCCTTTTTACTTTTCCCTTGTTGGTTCGGTATAATGCGCGACTTTGCTGGACAAGTATGCTGACGTGATGGCAACGGGAGAGTCACACTTCGGAATCCAAGAGTTCCCCGGGTCTTTAAGCTTGTTCAGCTGTAGTTCTAGTCAGTCGGTTGGAAGTTTCGCCCTTATATTCTCGAAAAGTTAATTATCACCCAGCAGGCTCCCCGAAGTATCTGAGGTCCAGTAAGAACCACTGAGGGAATTGGCGTCCATGCACTCATACCGCGGTTTTATGCTCATTATATTGAGCGCAGGCTTCTTCCTTGTTTCTGCCATCCTCGCGCCCGCTCGCGCGAACGCTCAACAAAATCAGCGACTCGTCGAATCAGTGGACATCACTGGCAACCGTCGTCTGCGCAAAGATGACGTGCTTTACTATGTTCAAACCAGAGCGGGCGATCCCTTCAACGAACAACAGGTTCAACGTGATTTGCAGGCAATCCTGGCGCTCGGCTTCTTTGATAAGACGGCAACCCGCGTCTTGACCGAAGAAGGGGCGCGAGGCGGCATCAACGTAATCTTCGAAGTAAAAGAGCTCCCGATCATTCGGGACCTCCAGTTTGAAGGGTTGAAGAGCGTGCCGGAATCAGATGTGCTCAAAGCCTTCCGCGAAAGACGGGTCGGCGTTTCAAAAGAAAGCATTTACGATCCGGTAAAAGTCCGGAACGCGATGAGAGTCCTGAAAGAGTTGCTTGCCGCCCACGGACACCCTAATGCCAAGATTGAGGAACGCCGAGATGAAGTCTCCGCTACCTCGACTGCGGTAACCTTTGTTGTCAACGAAGGCGATCGCGTCCGTGTTGTTGAGGTTCAGTTTGAAGGGAACCAGGTGTTCAGCGACGGCAAACTTCGCAGTGCAATGAAGTACGTTAAGGAAGCGGGGTTAATCAGCCGCTTTCGTGGTCAGGATATCCTCGACCGGGAAAAACTAGAGTTCGATCTGCGTGCGGTGGACAACTACATGCGTTCGAAAGGCTATCTGACCGCGCGCCACGGTGAGCCTCGCGTTGAAAGCCTTGGACCACGCCGCACCGGATTGCCGATTCTTCCGCTTCCGTTTCTCTCTTCAGTCGACGAAGGCCTGCGCGTCACTGTGCCGATCGTGGAAGGAAAGATTTATCACATCGGTGAGATGAAGATTGATGGAAACTCGATCTATTCAGAAGACCAGATACGCAGCGTCATCGGGCTTAACAAGGGAGACATCGCGAACGCCGAAAGGATTTCAAAGGCCCTTTTTGAAAACCTGAAGAAGATTTACGGTTCGCAGGGTTTCATCGAGTATACGGCCGAGCCGGTTCCCACCTACAAAGACAACCCGCAGAAACCAGACGAAGGCATTGTGGACTTCGCTATAACTATTGAAGAAGGCAAACAGTTCACGTTGCGACGTCTGGAGTTTACCGGCAACACCTTTACGCGAGACAACGTGCTTCGTCGTGAGGTTCTGATCAACGAAGGCGATATCTACAACTCTGGTTACTGGGAATACTCGGTTGTAAAATTGAACCAGGTGGGCTACTTCGAACCGATCGATAAAGACAAGGATGCAGACTTCCGTACCAACGAAGAAGAGGCGACGGTCGATATCAACCTGAAAGTGAGCGAGCGCGGCCGTCAGCAAATCTCATTTAACGGTGGGCTCTCCGGAATTGGCGGCTCTTTCTTCGGTCTTGATTATTCAACGAACAACCTACTTGGTCGCGGCGAGATCCTCTCGATCAACCTGGCAGCCGGCAACCGGCAACGCTCCCTGCAGTTCTCTTTTACCGAGCCCTACATTCGCAACCGGCCAATTACGGCCGGGTTCAGCATTTTCGGTTTTACGCAGAAGTTCTTCGGTGAAGGCACATTCCTTTCGCAAAATCTGTCCGCTCAACAAGGCGCGTCCGGTTCCTCCTTCGACTTCCTGACCACCAGCGACGAGAACCTGTTTACGCGAACCTCGTACGGTGCCTCCATTTTTGCGAGTGCACCTCTTTCCGAGTTCTATCGCAAGCGACGTTTTACCCAGTTCTCACGGGTCGGAGCTACATACCTGTTCTCAACGTCGAGCGTAAAAGATCCGGTAGTCAACCAGGGCAGCTCATGCGGCACGAATAGTAATGCCGGAGCGAGTGGCAATTCGCAGTTCATCCCCGTGGTTTACTGTCAGCCCAACATCATCACCAGCCGCGTCACAGGGACTTTCACTTACGACACGCGCAACGCCAGTGTCGATCCTACCGCTGGCCGAGAACTGTCGTTGGCAGTGGCGCTCGCCGGTTTGGGTGGAGATGTTCGTACATATCAACCGACTCTGTCCTACACGCAATACAGGGCCGTGCGACGGAAAAAGTCGGAACACCCGGAAGTCTTTGGGTTCCGTATTCTGGCCGGAACGGTGGGTAGCTTTGCTACTTCAGCCAAGGTAAAGAGCTCTCAATCGCTCGCCTTTGTGGCCGGCGTCCCAATCTTCGAACGATTCTTCCTCGGTGATGAGTTTACGATTCGCGGTTACAACGTTCGTTCGATCAGCCCCATTGCTCCTCTGGACAGCTTCGTCACGTCGAAGAACGTCGTGATTGCGCAAAACTCTTCTGGGACTGCGGTGAAAATACCTGGGGTGCCAGACTCACTCTCAACGATTGGTACCTTTACCGGAGTGAGCGGCAGCAACGTTGTTAGCCTGCCAACTTCGTACACGCCGATTGGCGGTGATACTCAATTCCTGGGAAATTTTGAATACCGGATACCTGTGATTGGTAATACCGTAGGGCTCGCGGCTTTCGCAGATGTCGGAACATCATTCAATCTGCGCTCAAAAGGCGATCAGGTTTTCAGCAGCAATTTTCTAAGTGATGATCCATTCCTGGCCACAGCCGGCGTGATCCCCTGCAACCGTCTTACCTCAGGCTTTGCGCCTGTCAGCCTTTCAACACTGGCTGCCTGCAACAGCAACACTCAGCTTGCGCTGACAGGCGCTTTGGGCTTGGTCATGCGCGACAATCGGCTGGTGACGACTCAGGAACTCGACAGCGCCCGCAATATCGGTCCCTTTGATCCCTTGACCGGGTTGCCCTTCGGATTTCAGCAGGTCTTCCTGCGAGGCGACGCTCAAACCAATACTGCCGTGAGGTTATCGCAGAGTCTTTTTGCCAAGTTTAGCGATATCAGGGCCAGTCTCGGCATGGAGGTGCGTGTCCAGGTTCCCGTCCTGAACGTACCGTTTCGGCTGATCTTTGCGTATAATCCCAACGCTCGGCCGAACCAGTTTATTAACGGGTTCCCCTTTGCTTTCAACGAAAAGAAGACAGTTGTCCGGTTCAGCGTAGGTCGCACCTTTTGATCTCTTGAGGCCAACCATGGCGGGCAGATTGACAACTAACACAGTTAACCAGAACCACTGTTCAATTTAAGGAGCAATACAACAAGTCATGAAGATAGATCGATTAATAGCGGCCATAGCCTTTCTGGCGGCCATTACCGTTTCACCAGTTTTTGCCCAGACCCGGCCCGCAGGACAGCCCGCCGCTCCCGCGCAAACAGGCTCCGGAGCTTTGCCCGATACCAAGATCGCGGTGATTTATTCCGATGGTTTCCTGGATGACAAGACCGGAATCGCCAAGTTCAGTACTCTTCTGAACACCTTGAATCGAGAGTTTCAGCCGCGCCAGACGGAGCTGCAGGGGCTGCAAACGAAAATCCAGCAAGGCACTGACGAGTACGAAAAAACGAAGACAGTGGCTGACCCCAAGACTCTCCAGACAAAATCTGATCAGATTGAGGCTTGGAAGGTTGAGCTGAAGCGCAAAGGCGAAGACGCCCAAGGCGCCTATGACAAGCGACGCAAAGAGATGTTTCTGCCACTTCAGGAATCCATCGGCAGGGCGCTCGAGGCGTTTGCCAAACAGCGTGGTATCAACGTGATCATTGACGGCAGCCAGGTGCCGATGGTGTACGCCGCCGACAGCATCGATGTCACTCGCGCTTTCATCAATGAGTTTAACGGCAAGAATCCGGCGACCGCATCAGTGACGCCTCCCAAGTAGGCTTCGTGATAATCGCCTAAGCGCCCGAGACGTGGAGATGCGGTTAATGTCCGCGTCTCCACGTCTCTTTCTATTTGTGTAGCTATGGAAACCATTCTCGACTCGCTGGCAATACAGAAGCTCCTGCCACATCGCTATCCGTTTCTGCTAGTCGATCGGATTATCGAGCTGGTCCCGCGCGAACGCATCGTCGGTCTCAAACAAGTCAGCATTAATGAGCCTTTCTTCCAAGGCCACTTTCCCGGCGCACCGGTAATGCCGGGGGTGCTGGTAGTCGAAGCGCTGGCCCAGGTCGGCGCCGTGTTGGCTCTGCGAGAGATGGAGGATCGCGATCAGAAGCTCGTGCTGTTTACCGGAATTAAAGAGGCAAGGTTTCGCCGCCCTGTCGTGCCAGGTGACACTCTGATTCTGGAAGTGACCGCCATCCGGATCGGTTCACGTGTGCAACGAATGCGCGGCGAAGCAAAGGTAGACGGCGAGCTCGCCGCCGATGCAGAGATTATGAGTATCGTTGCTGATCGCAACGCAGCGCGTTAGCGGGAAAACAGGGGCCAAGGGAAATGGCGAAACAGTAAACATTTTTCCGAAAACCGGAAACATCTGATGTTGAGCCTTATAGAAATCTCCAGCGTTTACCTTTACCCCCTTCCACATTTCCACTGTTTCCCTGTTCTTCCTTAATTGATTATGTCCACCGCTACACACCCGGCAAACATTCATTCCTCCGCTGTCGTCAGCCCGCGGGCACGCATCGGTCGCGAATGTCATATCGGACCTTACTCAGTAATCGGCGACGAGGTTGATCTGGGCGACGGAGTGTGGCTGGAATCGCACTGCGTTATCGAAGGCAAGACTACGATCGGCGAAGGCACGCATGTCTTTCCTTTCGTTTCGATCGGCCTGGCGCCGCAGGATCTCAAGTACGACGGCGAGCCATCCGAAACGCGAGTCGGCAAGCGCAATCAGATCCGGGAATTCGTCACAATTCATCGCGGCACCGCCGGCGGCGGCATGCTTACAAAGACGGGTGATGACTGCTTGATCATGGCTCAGGCACATATTGCTCACGACTGTGTTCTCGGCAACCATGTGATTATGGCGAACGCCGCGACGCTCGCTGGTCATGTTGTGGTTGAAGACCGCGCAAACATTGGGGCCTATTCGGGCGTGCATCAGTTCTGTCGCGTTGGGCAGGAGGCCTACATCGGCGGTTATTCGGTCGTCGTCAAAGACGCGTTGCCGTTCGCGCTAACTGTTGGCAACCACGCCCGCTGTTATGGACTGAACACGACGGGCATGAAGCGGCGCGGTTATTCCAAAGAGGCACTGCGTTCATTGCATCATGCTTTCCATTTGCTGCTATCGGCCAAACTCAATACAACTCAAGCACTCGAACGGATTCGCGAAGAACTCCCAGGCTCGTTGGAAGTCGGCGCCCTCGTTGAATTCATTGAGGCATCGCAACGCGGCGTCATCAAGTGATCTGCGGTATTCCCTGGCATGTTCGATTCCATTATCCACCCAATAGTTTTCTGACTTTCCATGCGCTACGGCCTCATCGCAGGTAACGGCAAGTTTCCCCTTCTCGTGGTGGAAGGCGCACGGCGGGCGGGCGACTCCATCGCGATAGCGGCTATACGCGAAGAGACCGATCCCGCGATCGAGCACATAGCGGACTGCGTCGAATGGGTCGGGATCGGCCAATTGGGAAAGATGATCAGCTTCTTTAAGAGCCAGGGCGTCGACAAGGCGATCATGGCTGGGCAGGTCAAGCACGTTCAGATCTTCAGTCGGGCAATGCCGGACGTCAGGATGTTGCGACTTCTGATGAGACTGCCACGCCGCAATACCGACGCGCTAATTGGCGCGATTGCAGACGAACTAAAGACAGAAGGCATCGAACTGATCGACTCAACCTATTTCCTTCAGGACTATCTCCCCAAGATCGGCACACTTACAAGCCGCGATCCCGACGAACGAGAGCGAGCAGACATTGAGTACGGTCTGGAGATCGCGGGAGAAATAGCCCGGCTGGATCTGGGCCAAACGATCGTCGTGCGCGGCAGAGCTTGTGTGGCAATCGAAGCCATGGAAGGAACCGACGCTACGATTCGCCGCGCCGGAAAGCTGACACGGGCGGGATATGACGGGCCCTTATCGGAAGATGAGATCTCGGTTGACACTAACGAGGGCAAGACCGAACGGGCTGATAACAAGGATGGGAAGTTCGTCCGCGGTCTCTCAAGTCTGCTTCGCGGAAGACTGCCAAACCTCAGCGGCGGGCGTCTGACTGTTGTGAAACTTGCAAAACCCGATCAGGACATGCGCTTCGATGTTCCGGTCATTGGTGTACCGACTATCGAGACGATGATTGAAGCTGACGCTACTTGCCTCTGCATTTCAGCGAGGAAAACACTGATGTTCGATCGCGATGAACTGATCGAGTTGGCTAATAAGAATAAGATCGCGATCATCGCGGTATGACTACGTCCAATGTCCAAGGTTCAAGGTCTGCCTGGGTAATTGGCACCTACATTAGCGTAACGGACTTGATATCGGACGTTGGGCCCTAGACGTTGGACACTCCCATGTCTTCTTTCGCAAAAACCAAACACACAACTCTCAAGCGTCTTCCCGCTCGTGGAGTCTTCGACCGCGAGCTCGTCTATAGCATTCTGGACGAAGGTTTCATCTGCCATCTTGGCTTTGTTTATAAAGACCGTCCGGTGGTGATTCCGACCGGGTACGCCCGCGTTGATGACCGCTTGTATGTCCACGGTTCGCAGGCCAGCCGCATGTTGCGCACACTGAAGACCGGCATCGGGGCATGCGCCACGGTAACCCTGGTTGACGGACTTGTGCTTGCCCGCTCGGCGTTTCATCACTCGATGAACTATCGCTCGGTTGTGATCTTCGCACAGGCAAAGCTCGTCGACGATCCGCAAGAAAAACTCGCGGCCCTCTTCGCCTTTTCCGAGCACGTCATTGCTGGTAGATGGAACGAGGTACGAGAACCGACTGAAGAAGAACTGAAGTTGACGACCGTGCTCTCGCTGCCGCTGGATGAGGTCTCCGCAAAGGTGCGCAGCGGTCCGCCGGTAGATGATGATGAGGACTACGACTTGCCAGTCTGGGCTGGAGTGATTCCGTTGCACCTGGTTGCTGAGGAGCCAGTTGCCGATCCACGCCTCAACGATGGGATCGGGGTGCCGGGTTACGCACAGGAATACAAACGTTAATCAGAAACAAGAAGGCCGCGGACTAACGCGGATGACACGGATCAGAATTGCCTTGCCAAATCTAATCCGCGTTATCCGTAAAATCCGCGGCTACTTTTTTAGTTTCCGCCGGGGGTGGCTGCCACGGTTTGCTGCGTCGCCTTCGGGTCGTAAGGAGTGGCGAGGAATCTCTTCGCTACAGCTTGCGCGTTGTCGTAGTTGATTCCAGACTGTACAGCCTTGTTGTACTCCCCAACCGCGCGGCTGCGCTCTCCCTTGGCATCATAAGCATTCCCGCGCTTAATGCGGGCCCAGGCTTCGATCCACGAAGGCTTCAACGTACCGTTGAGTGCTGCGTCGAGGTTATCAAGCGCTTGCTGCCAGTTCCTCTGTTCAAGGAAGAGCAAGCCCAGGTTGTAGTAAACCCAGGAGTTCGAACGGTCCATCTTCAACGCCGCTTCAAACTGCTGCTGTGCCTCAGCGTAGAGTCCTTCCTTCATCTGCTCAATTCCGCGTCGCGCTATGATCGAGACGCGCAGCTCGTCAGACATTCGCAGGATGCGATAGTTGGGATCGACCACGACTTCGATCGGCTGGCCGTTTGAGATGAAATCGAAATCTTCGCTGCGTCCTTCAATCCTGGTTGTTGTCGTCTGGGTGTCACCTTCAGACCGCAGCATTAGTTCCACCGGCATGTGTAACGTTTCGAGCGTCTGTTTCACCGTTCCCCGCGTGCGAAACTTGCCGGCGCGTGTGCGAATGATCTGATAGTCAACACTGAATTCCGGAACACCTGTACCTTCGATCCACTGGGCAAAGAAGAAACGCATGTTCTCGCCGGCAACCTGTGTGGTGATCTTCTCCAGATCATCTATCGAGGCGCTCTTTCCGCTGAAGTTCGCAGCAAATGTGCGCAGCACTTTATCGAAATTTTCTTTGCCGAGAGTCTCACGCAGCATACGGAAAACCATCGCGCCTTTGTAGAAGACGATCGATTGATACGCGGCGGACTGGTCGTCCAGCGCTCCCGGTGCGCGGGCGATCGACGCGGTTTGTTCAAAGGTTAAGGCTCGCTCTTGTTGCTCGCGCTGTGCTGCATCAAGTGCGCCACCGGTCAACGTTGATTCGCGAAATGCAAAGGCACTCCACTCCGCCAATCCCTGCGAGATCCACGCGTCGTCAAAGGATTTCAATCCAACCGTCTGGCCCCACCATTGATAAGCCACTTCGCGTTGCAGCTTGTCGTCGGGAGCGGGCCTACTGCCGTCGAACATTCGCGAGGCGAGGAAGATAATTCCGGGGCCGGAGTAAGTGTCGAGTGTCTCATCGTCAACCTGGGCCACAACCAACTTCGTCCCGAAGAGCGGAGCCCCATACTGCTTTGTATAAAATTCCAGGACACGACCCATCAGTTCCGCGTAGGAGTTAATGCGACCCTCACTACCCGGTTTAGCGTAGAACTGAATCTCATAGTTGCCGAAACGCAGACTGCGCGCAACGTATTGCCCCGCAACAAAGTTGCCGATCAGAACGGGCTGCCGATGAACGAAACGATAACGAGTGGCGCCATCTTTGGGCGACGTCTGGGCCACAACCGGATCGTCACTGGTACCTGCTACCTGGGTTCCGGTTGGCACAACGAGGGTGATATCCGAAGTGGAACGATCGACTGCGTAATCATGGAAGGGAAACCACCGTGATGCGTACATCAGGTACGAGCCCTCAGTGCCCACATAAGCCAGTCGCTTTGTTGCCAGCGGTCCGCCTTCTGGTGACAGCAAAGCGCCGCTCCAGCGAAACCTCAGCGTGATCGGCTGATTAGCCGGGACCATCTGCCCAAGGTCGATTCTCAGGTTTGGTCCGAGCGTGCCAACGCCTACGGCGTCCTGGACCAATCCGGTTAGCGGCTTACCGTCGCGCTCAACACTTTCAACACGGAGCGAGCCGTTCAGCTCAAAGACAAGAGAACGAGTTGTCTCCAGAGGAACGAGAGTGATGTCGGCGCCGGCGCGGAGAATGTGCTGGTCGGGTATTAGCTGGGCCTCGATGCGATAGTTTGTGACGTCGAAACGCGAGCCAGTCTGTTGTGGCGCCGGTTGTTGCGCGCCGGCCGGAACATGGATGGCACAAATCAACGCGCTCACAGCCAGCAGTCGGGGAAGGTTGTAGCTTGTTCTTGTCATGATTTCCCTATCAAAAGAATTGCCGATCATACGCCGCTTTAGCCCACGGAATGGCCTTGAATCCGGGCCAATTGAGCAACGCCCGACCGCCAATCCCGGCGCGTGGCGTCAACCGTCCTGGGCTGAATTCGCCTCTCTTATCGGTCGGGTTTTTGGATGGCTAGAAGATGCGGGCGGTTGGCTGAGCCAGCGGAGTTTGCAACTTGTCATCGGAAAGCTGGGGCCTTCCGAAACTGCGCTGGCAAACGGCAATCCGATTGCCACGATCCACTTAATCCCCAGTGGTTATGGTTTCTGCGCCCCCACGAAATCCACTGCCTTCTGATCTTCGTTGAAATCGCCTAGTAGCTTGTCAACCGGCACGAAAGCAAAACCATCTTTAGACGGGATGATCCGGTAGCCTTGTGATGATGGCGCGACGGTGAACGAATAGTTGCCATCGGCATCTGTCGTTGACGCAAGCACACTACCTCGCGGACTAATCAAAACCACGACCACGTTTGCGATTCCGTTGTCCTTCACGTCTTTGACCTTGCCGCTCACCTTGACGGTGGTTGGCTTCGGAGTCGGTAGTGGTTCAGCGGAAAGCTGGGCAACCAGACTCTCTGCCGTCGTCGCGGACGTTGAACTTGAGGGCGTTGGGCTCGGCGTCGGCGTCAGCGTCGCGTCGGGAGTGGGCGAGGGCTCCGCAGGCGCCTTAACTTCCGGCACCGCCGGCGTTGGTTGCATCAAGGCGGGCGTACTGGCCGGTAAAGCACTCGGTGTGGGCTCTACAGTCGCATTGCTCTGCGACGGTGCTGGGTTAGTTGCCGCTTCGGAAGACTTCTCCGCTGGAGCAGGAGTGCTCATCGCAACTGCACTTGCTCCGATGCGCTCGTCCAATCCAGTCAGCGTGCCGTTCAGCTTTCGATAGAGTTGCTCGATGAGACCACGTCTCAAGGGCTCAGGCTCACCGGCATTAAAACTCTTGATGTAGTAATTCAAAGCCTCTGGCTTGTTCCCGGCCTGATCTAAGGCCGCGCCCAAATGCCAGAGCGCGTTGCGCCAGAGTGGGGTTCCTTCAGGAAGAATGTTGGCAGCGCGTTGGAAGTGCTGAACTGCCTCAAGCGTCTTGTCCTGATTGAACAACGCCAAGCCGGAAAGATCCTCGATGCGTCCCCGCAGCATATTCGACAAAAGGTTCCGCGGCACTTCCGGAATATCTGGAGTCGAATCCTGCGCCAGCGAGCGGGCGCGCATTTCGCGCAACTCTTCAGCCTGGACTGCGACCGTTACCGCAGGGACATCAAGCGCAGCCTCGGCGCTCAGCCGTGCGGCTTCAGTCAATTCAATTACCGTTGGCAATCCCGTGCCGTTCTGCAACAGACGGTTGGCTGCATACAACTGACGATAAGCGCGCCTGGCATCCGTACCCGACGCAAACTCCTTTGCCGCCGCAACCGCGAGGCCTTCATTGATCTTATCGTTGTCGCTTGCTGGTGTAGTGACAGCAATTAAAGTGAGCAGTGCCTTCAGTGCCATTGCCTCGTCTGCGGACCCCGCGCCAGCGGACTGGAAGATACTGGCACGGCGTTCCGGGGCGAGTAGTTCAGTGAAACTTGCAGCGCGAGCCGGCACGCGTCCAGCAAGCCGGGTCTCAATTTGTCCGTCCCGGATTACGAATGAGCGCTGCATCACTTCCGCTGCTTCATCGTAAAGCCCCATCGAAGCCAACACGCTTGCCAGTTCATAGTCGAGCGTTGGGAACCTGCCATATCGTCCGGCGTAACGAACCGCGCGCTCCGCGACTATTGGATTCTTCTGCGCCGTCAGCGCACGTGCCAGCGCAATCTGCGCCCAGGTGTAACGCGGTTCCAACTCCACAGCGTTACGCGCGAACTCGAAGGCACGATCACTTTGACCGTGCGCCACCAGCCAATATGCAGCTCCGGTCAATAACGTTAAGTTGCGCGGCTCGGTCTGTAGTGCGGCATCGAGTTCCTTGTTGCCTTCATCAAGACGTCCGAGGTCGAAAAGAGAGAGCACTATGCCAGCGCGTGCAGCTCTATCAGTGGGTTCTGCCGACAATTGCTCGCGATAAAGAGCAAGCGCTGCTTCAGTCTTTCCCGATCCGCGATCAAGATCTGCAAGACTCCTTCTGGTTCCTTTCGAGTTCGGATCCAGTTCCAATGCGCGTTTGTACTCGGCCGCTGCTTCGTCAAGACGGAGCGACATGTGCAACCCCAATCCCAGAGCTCGATGAGCTTCAGCGAGATTCGGCTCAAGCTTTACAGCCTGCTCGGCGATTCGGGTTACCTCGCCGCCTTCTTCAAGCCCGAGATAAAACCCGGCAAGCGCGAGTAAACGCCTCGGATCGGTCGCAAACTTCGCCTCGATCATCCGCGCGGCTTCCATCGCATCAGCGCGCTGCCCGCGCAGAAATAGATTGGAAGGGATTTGCGAAATCACCCCCGCGAATAATTTGTCAGACACGATGGCCGGCGCTTCGGAGATCACAAGCATCAGTTGTTCCGTGCCGCCTTTGCTGTCTCCTTCTTTGAGCTTCTCGTCACCCATTCCGGCTTGAGTGCTGATCAGCAGCTCCAGAGCCCGAGGCCTGGCCTGCGAGCCTGGATGAGTATCGACAAATTCCTTCAGCTTGCCGGCGCGCTCGGCGAGCGGGAGCGTTAAAGTCAGCTCTACCTCCTCGGCTTCAGCCTCATCGTCAGCTGGCGTGTTTGGCCGCGCCTTTCCGCCATTTGATTTAGCACCACCAGCGCCGGCAACGCGGCTTCTTGGAGCATTAACTGGCGGCGAGGTCACCGTCGTTTTCTCTTCAGCGCGCGTGTCGGTCGGTTGAGCGTTGAGTTCGGGTGTCTTGAATAGTGGGATCGTAACTGCGGCATTGCTAGCGACAATAGTCGGCGTTGTTACCGCAGGTTGCTCAGCAGTAGGTTTAGATGGAGGAGCGGTCACGGCCTCAGTCGTTCGCGCCGGCTCAGTGGTTACTGCAGCCGGTTCCTCAGCAGTCTTCACCGGCGCCGAAGTTGTTGTTCGATCGTCGATTGCCGGGGGGGGTGTGGGCTTAGGCAGATTGCTAACCGCGACAGCGCCTGCCGATTGATCGATGTCCTGCAAGCTGAAGCCGACCTTCTGGGCCATGCTGGTAACGAAATGATCAACGCCTGCGCTCACGCCCTCGTTGAACCGACCGGACGCTATCTGCTCGCGCACACGCTGCCCGACTTCACCAAGCATGCCGTCGGGTAAATCTCCCTGAACCGATTTACTGAACTGCGTGAAGACGCCTTTTTGATTCACGGAGATCACAAGCAAAAGACTCTTGCTGGGAGCGTTGCGACTACCAAGATGCCAGTCGCCTGCGAGGCGGTTGGAGAAGTCAAAGATGTCCATGCCGCCGGTAGTCGACACTGTAGCGACGTCAAACTCGACCCCGCTCCTTCGCTTCACATTCTCGAGCGTAACTTCGAGTCGCTGCTTCGTCTTTTCATCAAGCACTCCCGCAAAGTCGTTCACGTATCCGGTGCGCGCGGGCATTTGCTCTTGTGCGCGAGAGTTCACGCCCGTAAAGCCTGCGGCAAGCAACGCGATGAAGATCAGCGACGGCAACACCACACGAAAGATTTGATAACCTGTTTTCATTTTTGAACTGCTCGTTCGCATTTTCCGGGAGTTATGGGAGACGCTTCAAGAGGCATGATAACATCGTGTTGAAGAGCGACGAACCTGACATTGGCTGGTAGCTGTGATGCAGTTTGAATTCGTTCGCCGATTGTCGAACTACATTGAGACTAATGACATGAGGTCGGTACCACCCC
>JBDTYQ010000092.1:0-14257 GCA_040005515.1 bacterium | reverse complement strand
TCTCGAACTCTTGCAGGGCCGCCGCCGGCTGCTTTAGCTCCAGCAACAATTCGCCCAGCTGCTCACGGGCGGGAAGAATCGCACCCGGTGTCACGGGGTGTTTGTCCGTCGCGTCATCCAAGTCGGCAGCCGCACGCATCAGCTGCAGTGATTCATTGTCCTTCCCTTTGGCGTGCGCCAACCAAGCGGATGCAATCAGACATTCTATCTCCACTTGTTTGGCCCAGTCGTAATCGCCTTTGATTTCACCCAGGCCCGCTCGGATGGCGCTTAACTGCTCAACTTCGCGACGTGCCGACGCGGTATCACCCAAGTGCGCGGAGCCGACCGCCCGCGCAAAGTGGATGTGGGCTTCGGCCCAACGAAAACGTTGCCAGGGGAAGGTCTTCAAAGGACCAGCGGCCAAAACACCCTCGGTCCCGATATGCCCCTGGGACATTGGCAACTTTGCCGCTTCTTCCCAACGCCGGCGCTCAAGTGCATAACGCGCCGGAATCGCCGTCGCGGCGTAGGCGACCTTGAAAGTCTCAGGTTCAGCCCGCTCAATATTTTTCAACTCATCGAGCACGCCTCGAGCCTTCTTGTCCTGCGCACCCTGCAAGTAGGCGTAAGCGAGATAGTCCATCGCGTGAAACTGCTCATCCCAAACGCCTGATAAGTGGTTTCTTATTGCGAACGCCCGCGCCGCCGCTTCGGCATCCAGGTTTGAGCGGATGTCTTCCTGCCACAACCCCAGCCGCGTAAAAATGTGCGACGGCATGTGCTGGGCATGAGCCGACGCGGGCGCGATCTTCGCGTAGCTCCGCGCCGCTGGCAAAGCGAGGTGTGCGAGTGCCGGATAGTCGTAACTGTGAATCAGGTAGTGAGCAACACCTGGATGCAGTGGCTGTTGCGCCAGTACGTGATTCAAAATCTGCGCCGCTTCCTTTTCCCTCTGGTAGGTCTTGTCGTGCGACATCATGCCGGTAGCGACAAGGGTTAAAGCATAGAAGACTGCTGCTTCACTGTCTGACTGATAGTGCCGATAGACCTGCGCCATCGCGTCACTGTAAGCGAAGCTGCGCGTACGGTAGTCGAGCCTCTCGGAGTCTTTGTAAAAAATTTCCAGGGCTCCGATGTAATCTCGCTCGCGTTGCGTCGCAGCGCCAGTCGTCTTCGCTTTTTCGATTGCGCTCCATCCCTTTTGCAACTCTGCGTTACTTGGCGGCGTCCAGATGGTGTGATAGTTGCTCATCGCGATGCCCCAATAACCCATGCCGCAGCGCGGATCTGTGAGCGTAACCTCGGTGAAGGCCTTCGCGGCCTCTTCGTATTCGAACGAATGGAGCCAGGCAACGGCGCGATTGAATTGTCGCTGGGCCGCAGGGTTACAAGAGACGATGAAGTTAACGCGACCGAGCTTCTCCGCAGATTCGTGGGGATGTCGGTGTCCCACTTGCGCATTTGCAGGGGTCGTCGCAGAGAGAGCTCCGACAAGAAGAACGGCGTGCAATAAGATGACTACTACATAAGTGCGTTTCAAGGCTCGCCTCCTTTCGTCTAACACTAAAGCCTGGGCAAAATTGTTCGTGATCCTGAGTCGTATAGCAATACGAGGAGGAGTGCGTTCAACGCCGACCGCAAACTAACCGGTTGCGTTATAGAACCCAACTATCGAATGCAATAGGTCGTTGGTTTCTCGGCGTATTCCTCAATACGGGTCTTGACGAGCTTTCGCACGAGGGCGGTCGGTAGCGGACTGTCTACAGGAAATCGCAGCGTTCCCTTACTGGTCTTATATCCCTTGATTGCGTCCTTATGAACTTCCAGAGGGCGGGCACCGGGATAGAAGGAGCAGTGGTTGGTGGCTGTTCCGAACGACACCAGCAATTTTCCCCCGAGACGGAATCCTGGCACCCCGTAGCTAATGCACTCTTCGGCTTTCGGCGCTGCTGCCTTGATGTCCTTGCGAAGCTTCTCAAGTGCGGCGCGTTTCTCCTTGCTGAGTGGGGCAAGGTACTCGTCGATGGTCTTTGGTTTAGCTGGCATCCCGGGGCTCCTCGAGAATAAATCAACTCATCAATGTCATATTAACTTGTAGAACACGACCGTAGTAATCAACGCCCCATCTGCGCTGAGCGCGAACTGAGGGATTACTCCCGCTCTCGTGTATCCGCACTTCACGTATAACTGCTCGGCAGCACTCCCCTGCTCAGTATCGAGAACGAGGAGCGTTCGGCCCGCGTCGCGCGCGGCGACTTCCGCTGCATTCATCAGCGCTCGTGCGATTCCCCGATTACGAAAACGAGTGTGGACCAAAAGCTTCTGCACTTCAGCTCGATGCGGCGCGTTCTGTTTGCCGGCGAGAGCAAGCTGCACCGTACCCGTCACACTTCCAGCGTCGCGTGCCACGAGCAATAGTCGGTTGCCCTGCGTAAGTTCATCGATCGCTTCCCGCCAATAGGTTTCGGCGGTGTCTGCCGAGACGGGTGGTAGGAACCCGACCGACGAGCCACCGTTCACTGCATCCTGAAGCAGAGATACCAACTGCGGTAGCATGCTGCTAGCTTCACCCTTCGATAAGAGTTCGGGTTTGTTTTCGACGGTCGACATTGGGTTGTTTTATTAGAGAGTGATTTATGCACCGGCACAGTATTAGTAGCGACTACTCACAGTTTCACCTCTTCCAGTTAAATTGATTCCTCTCAATGAACTCCGTCGCCCCGTCGTAGCGAACTTCTTTTTTGATCGAAAGACTGCTCGCGCCAATCAAGTAGGTATAGTGAAAGAGGGCACTCTTATCGTTGTCCATCCCTTTCTTCTCCGTCACTATTCTCGTTGTGTCTCCGCCGAGACTGCTTCTTTCGATTACACTCTCACCGTCAATGACCCGTCCATCCCTGCTAATCGTTACCGTATCTTTGCTGTTAGCTTTTGGCTCATCTGGATATTGATACTCGAAGACCCACGAAAACTTATCCTCAACTGACCTGATAACTGTCAGATGCGACGGGATCGAGACCTTCTTGTTTGACCGATAGTCCAGGTAGGTCAACGTGCCTTGCCATTGCGTGCCCGTGAGGCGCTGCAAATCCTTCGAATTAACTTTCGGCTGAGTGGTAAAGGCCGGTCCGAATATGGACGATGCGATTAATAAAGCAGCGAGAATGTTCACTGAGGATCTCCTAAAGTCGTACAGTCTCAGGTAGTACGAGGCTTCAGTCCGAACCACTGAAAACCTTTCGCTGGATTTCCGTTCATTGTCAGGATCTCAAGGTGGTCCAGCGCCACACTCTCAAAATCCTTCGTAAGCGTCTTGATCCACCGCGGATCATGGTGTCGCACCGTGACTCCCTCCGGCAAGTCGAAGACTCCGTACGTGCCATACTTCGGTTCGTCGCGCACGTATCGCTCTTCGTTGCGCTCGTCGGTTTGCAGCCAAAGGTCGCTTATATAAATGAGACCACCGGGCCGCAAGACGCGACGGACCTCCGCAATTAAAGACCGTTGACCGTTATCGCTGGGAACGCAGGTCAGTACTGCGAACAAGACGCACGCATTTACTGAATCATCAGCAAGCGGGAGTTGTGGCGGCGAAGTAAGTTCCTCGAAAGCAATTGCGGGAAAACGTTCGCGAGCCATGGCCACCATCGCCGGAGCGAGGTCATAGCCGATTAAATTGTGATAGCCGCCTTCGAACAGGAGCCCGAGGACGCGACCATAACCGCAACCCACGTCGATTATGCGGCTGTCGGTCGACAGCCATCGTCTTAGGCGCCCAAAGTTGACTGGATGCCCGAACGGCTTTCGTGGACCGATCCGATTCCAGTAATCGATTTGATGATCCAGATCTTGCATGAAGTTGAAGCATTGGCAGGCAACAAGACTTCGTCAATGCGTTGCATGCCATTTACTCAATAGACTTTGTTCTCTTTCAGCAGCAAGCCCGGCCTTTAGTTCTTCATTCAGATTCGCTTCGGCCCAGCGGAGTACATCCCGAATGGTGTCATTCAAGGGACGCAAGTTAAGACCGGCAGCCACAGCTTTGCTGGTATCTATAAACATCAGGGCTTTCAAATGCGGCGCAGCTTCTTCCGGCATCCAGAGAGGCATCTCGCTCCAAGGCACAACCTTCTCCTTAATTAGAAAGTCCTCTTTCGCCCATATGAAAGAAGCATCACTCCCGCTTACCGTCTTGCAGGCATCAAGCACGATGCCCATCGTTAGGTCACAAGACACACCGTTGGCGTTATAGGTCCCCGTCTCTTTGCGCTCAATCATGCTCACAGTCCATTCGGCTAAGTCACGGACGTCAATAAACTGAACATAACGATTGGGGCGACCCGGAGCCAATACTTCCCCACCGCGTGCGACTCGCACGACCCAGTAAGTAAACCGGTCGGTGTAATCATCGGGACCAATGATCAAACCCGGACGAATGTTTAAAACTCGATCGGGCATCACTTCCTGCACCGCCTGCTCGCACAGGGCTTTCAAGCCTCCATACATTTTTCCATAAGTCACCGCCGAAACTTGCCCTGATGAGTCAATTCCGTTTGCCTCTTCCAACTGCTCAGGCGTTAGCGATGCGAGTGGCGCAGTTTCATCGAGTCCGACAGCACTGAGATCCGCATAAACCGAAACGCTGGAAATGAAAACGTAACGATTTACTGACTGAGACAGGATTTTTGCTGAAGCTCGAACGGAACGCGGGAGATAACCAGACGTGTCAATGACTGCATCCCATTGCCGGCCTTTCAGCGCCGACAAGTCGCGGGTTCGATCTCCGTAAATCGTTTCGACCTTTGTTAGATCCGAAGCGCGATGCCGTCCACGATTGAAGAGCGTGACCTCATGGTTGCGTGCGAGTGCCGCCTCCACTAGATAACGCCCGACAAATCGTGTTCCACCAAGAATCAGGAGTTTCATCTTATATTCCCGTTAACAGCTTTTCGAGCGCGGCGAGATCCACTGGCTTCACCAGATGAGCGTTGAATCCCGCCTCCTGTGACTGCCGCTTGTCCTCTTCCTGGCCCCATCCAGTCAACGCTACCAGAACAATCTTCTGGCCCCAGGGTTGTTCCCTGATCCGGCGGCACGCTTCAAATCCATTAAGCCCCGGCATTCCGATGTCCAGGAAAACTACGTGCGGCCGAAAAGTTTCAGCCATCTCTACTGCCTGGAGCCCATCGTGACCCGTCGCGACTTCATGACCGGAAAGACTCAGCACCATCGCCATGCTCTCCGCCGAGTCTCGATTATCATCCACCACCAAAATACGGCGGCGAATTATTGGGTCGACCTTGCCGGGCTTTTCATCTGGCGATCTTAACGACTGCGCCACGACGATACTCGGCAAGCGAATAATGAACTCGCTGCCCTTACCCGCTCCTGCGCTGCGAGCCTCTACGCTGCCGCCGTGCATCTCAATCAATCGCCGGACGAGTGTCAGTCCAATACCCAACCCACCTTGCGAATGCTCAAGCGAACGATCTACTTGCACAAACATCTCAAAGATGTGCGGCAGCTTATCAGCATGAATACCTACGCCTGCGTCGCGGACCGATACCACGAGCTCGCCAGCTCGGTGCTCGGCGGTCAACCAAATGCGCCCGCCGCTATGGCTGTATTTAGCAGCGTTGTTCAGAAGGTTAGAAAATGCCTGCGCCATTCGCACCGGATCCGCGTCAAGCAGCATTGACTCACTGGGCAGCTCGACTAGCAACTCATGGTTTGCTCTCTCAAGCAGCGGGCGGCTGGTCTCCACAGCGCTGCCAATCACAGCTGCAAGTTCGACGCGTTCCTTTCGGAGCTCCAGCTTGTTCTGACTGATGCGTGCAACATCCAGCAGGTCATCGACGAGGCGAACCATCTGGTAGACCTGACGTTCCATCATCGTGCGGGCCTGATCGAGCGTTGCTTGATTGTTGGTCGCCAAACGCATCAGCTGCAGTCCGTTGCGGATCGGAGCAAGCGGGTTGCGTAGTTCGTGGGCTAAAGTCGCGAGGAATTCATCCTTGCGTCGATCCTGGTCTCGCAGTTGTTCAATCAATCGCAGACGTTCATAAGCAACGGTGACGTAGTGCGAGATCGTCTCCAAAAACTCGATCTCATCTTGGTCAAAATGGTTGCGAGTCTTACTTGCAAAAGACAGCGTGCCAAGCAACCGCCCGCCCGCCACGAGTGGGTTGCACGCATAGGCACGAAGGCCGAAGCCTTTCGCTAGCTGCACCATCGGCTCTTCTGACTCTTGAATATGAGTAGCGACGACTGGCTTACGTCGTAATGCGACTGTGCCGCTTATTGCCTGGCCAAAGTCCAACCGTGAAATCGACTGAGCATCCTCATCCGATACCCCGGCGCACGAGACAAGTTGCAACGCGTCTCCCGTTTCCGTAACCATGAAATTGAAGTAGACGTCGAGCCCCAGGGAGTCTCGAATCTTGTCGAACAGACCACGCAGCATCGTATCGGGACTGTCAGTAGTTAGCAGGACACCAGCTGCCTCCCACAACAATGCAAGGCGCTCGTTTTGTTCTCGCCTTAGCGTCGCCAGCTCCAGATGAGCATGTACGCGCGCCAGGAGTTCCTTTCCGCTGAATGGCTTGATCAGGTAATCGTCAGCTCCCAGTTCCAGACCTTCGATGCGAGACTCCTCTCCCGCGCGCGCGGAGAGCAGGATGACAGGCACCTCACGTGTTCGAGAGTCGGCGCGCAGCTGCCGCAGCAATTCGAACCCGTCCATTCCCGGCATCATCACATCCGTCAGCACCAGATTGGGCGGCCGCTCGCGTGCAGCCTGCAACGCAGCATTGCCATCAGCCACAGTTTCAACTTCATAGGCGCTCAGTAGTCTGTGGACGTAATCCCGCATGTCCGCATTGTCGTCCGCCAACAGGATTCGCCGCCTGGTGACTTTGTTTTGACGTCGTGGCGCAAGTATCTCGAGGGGACTGCCTGGCATATCGGTCTCAAACGAGCGCGCGCGAGACTCGTCCGGAAGCCATCTTAAAACCTCTTCTAAATATGCTTCCGAACGCACGCCGGACGAAGACCGGGTTCGTGCCGCCTCAATATGCTCAGCAGCAAGATGCTCTTTGCCGAAAGGAATTCTGACGGTGAAGACGCTACCATGATCCGGTTCGCTCTTGGCGGTCACCGTTCCGCTGTGCAGCTTAACCAACTCCTGCACCAGAGCGAGCCCGATACCGCTGCCTTCGTACGACCGCCCACGCGCATTGTCCACGCGATGGAAGCGCTCAAAGAGACGCGGAACTTCCTCGACAGGAATGCCGGTACCGGTGTCCCGGACAGTCAGCTGTGCCTGCGAATCAACTTGCCGCAGCGCGACTTCGATCTCTCCTTCAAACGTGAACTTGAACGCATTTGAGAGCAGATTGAGAACGATCTTCTCCCACATCTCGCGGTCGACGTAGACGGGCTCTCTCAACTTGGGGCAATCGACAAGTAGTTGCATCCCGGCGCGTTCAATTGCCGAACGGAAGACACTGGCGAGCTCTGCTGTTAGGACTGAGAGATCCGTCGGTTCATACGAGGCTTCAATCCGCCCTGCTTCAATGCGCGAAAAGTCGAGGAGCGTGTTAACGAGTTTGAGGAGGCGTAAAGAATTGCGATGCGCTAACTGCAAACGTTCGCGGTCCGCGGCGGACAATTCGTCGTCCGCCAGCGCGTCTTCCATCGGGCCCATCATCAATGTCAGTGGCGTGCGAAACTCGTGGCTGATATTGGCGAAGAACTGTGTCTTCAACTCATCGAGCTTCGCCAGTTCCTCGCGCTGGCGGGCGATCTCTCGTTCGTACGCTTTCTTTTCAGTGATATCGCGTCCCTCAGCCGCGATAAAAACAACATTCCCCAGCTCGTCCATCACGGGCATCAGCGAGGCATCGATGATGATTGTCTCTTTACCACTTGCGCGTCCGTAGATCTCCGTGTCCCACCGAACGAATTCACCTTGTGCCGCACGGGTGATTGAGTCTCTGAGGGTCGCGTTGATCTCCTCCGAGACTTGCCACCAGAAGGTCGTCCAAAACGGCCGGCCCTCAACCTCGGAGAGTTTGATTCCTACGCCATCGAGCGCAACCTGATTGATCTCGAGCACCGTGCCCTTCGCATCAAGGAGTCCAACGAACTGCACCATCGAATCGAGGGTGATACGCGCGAGCTTTTGGCGGTACTGTTCCCGGGTGTCACCGGCCAGGAGCTCGGTGCCGCGAACGTTGAGAGGTTTGAAGGGCCGGGGATGTTTGGGTGTCATCAGTGACTGCTGGAGACGCTCGGACGAGATCCGTTTTCTTGTTCGTAGTCCAGGAGTGAAAGTCCGAGGGAAGGAGTTTAGTCCACGCCCCCAGAGCTTTCCACTAAAAAAGCGGTCAAGCAGTTTGAATCAGCACAAAGTGACAACAAGTAGAGGGAGTAAGATCAAAACCGACTTGGCATTGATTGTTCGAACCCGCAGAGTTGCATTTCTTCGCTGGTCATATGACCTCCAAAGGTGAGGATTAACTTCTCCTTCATTTTACAAGAGTTGGGCTGTCAGGAAACCTCATCGGCTTGCGAGTGCCAACCTAAACGCAGCCATCTCTTCGCCGTTTCGCACCAGCAGCACATCACCTGCGAGTACCGGGTGGTTCCAGGTCTTGCCCTTGATCGCCGGGAAACGTGCGAGCTCCTTGAACTGATCCGGTGTCGCCTTCACGAGCGCGAGCTCGCCGTCTTCCGTGATCAGCACGAGCAGATCCTGATCAGAAAGCAGAATGAGCTGGCCATGTCCGTAGCGCCCACCTTTCCACTTGCGCTGCCCGTCCTTGAGATCAATGCAGGCGATGCCGCTGTTGTCGAAGCCGTAGGCATAGCCGTTGTGCACGACGAAGTCATTGAAGTAGGGATTCAGTCCTTCCGAGATCCAGCGCTCAGCCACCGTCCAGCCGCCTGGTCCCTGCGCGACTGCAATGCGGCGCAGTGGATTTCCCTCGCCCTCGTTTACCAGAACGTCGCCATCCGCCGTCATGGCGGGTTGTGTGATACGAGCGTTGGAAGGCAACGGATGCTGCCACAATTGCTTGCCATCAGCCGGCGCAACACTGCTCGCTCCAGTTGCGTTCAGCAGCAGGACTTGCTGCACTCCCTGAATCGTCGCCAGATGTGGCGAGCTGTAACCACCGCCTCCATTCGCGCCAACCCAGCGCGGCTGACCATTCGCGGCGTCGTAAGCGGCAAGCGTTCCGGCAGCAGCAACGACAACGATGTTGCCGACCACGAGCGGTGAACTTGCGAAACCCCAGCCGGGCAACTTCACCTTTGTGTCGGAAGCCGCATTGCGCGACCAAACAACAGCGCCACTATCTGCGTCGAGCGCGTTCAGGATTCCAGTTCCACCGAACGTGTACACGCGACCGTTACTGAGCGTCGGCGTCCCGCGCGGACCGGCGCCGCCATTCGACTCCCAGAAGCGCGCCGCGTCTTTGTGTCTCCATACTGGCTTGCCCGTGCTTACACTGTAGCAAGACACCACTTCCTCGTCTCCACGCTGCTCCTGCGTGTAGAAAAGATCTCCGCGGACTGCAAACGAAGACCAGCCCGGACCGATCGGCCGGCGCCATACCTCAACCGGAGCTGACTTGGACCAATCTGTTTCGATCCGCACGCCATGGACGATGCCGTCGCGATTGGGTCCGCGAAAGCCCGGCCAATCCGTTCCAGTTTTAGCCACTGCGGGAATTGATGGGACCACCGTTGGATCATCATTACCCTGTGCCAGGAGTCGCTCCTCGGGAGTCTTTGTCCAGCGCCAATGAATATCTGAACTCGCATCCGAGGTGATGCCGCCGGTGCGCACCAACATAAAGACGCCGCACGCGAGCAGGATGGCCGCCACCATTGAAGCGCGTCGTGGTCCGGTGGCTAGGCGACGGGTAGCCGCTGCCCAAACGACGAGGGCAAGGCAGAAGAACGGAATTACGAAGACGGGAAGCATCATCCCCATCATTCCGTTATTAATAGACGCGTGAACGAGTCGCTTCGCAACGATCACAGTCACGATCATCAGGAGGATCGCGCCCACTCGCTCGAGCCAGGGCGCCCGGCTAAAGAAGAGCCACCACACGATGATAGCCAACGCGCAGACAAGTGCGCCGAGCATTGCGTAGATGGTTGCGTCGGGAGCGACTCTCGGTACAACGAACCAGAGCAGCCACTGCAGCGCCACGAGGATGACGCCGGGCCAGAGGCGGAGCGGTTTTCGAGAAGTCGGTTTGTCGGTTTGGGAACGATTCGGCGAAATCGGCTGGTCAGTCTGGGGGATGTCCATACCAGACCAATACGCTTCGCAGAAGATCGTTGTTTCTGATTTCTTGAAAACCTGCAGTTAGGAGAGGGCTTGTAAAGCTAAGTAAGGACGATTCTTCATTTCGATGTGCGCTCGTTGGGGATCGGCGCAAACGCGCGGGTAGTGCCTTCGGTTACGCTTGGCATGTGTTCCGGCAGCTCTCGGGCCCGCGCCGCGTCGAGGTCTTTTGTTGCTGGTCCCTTCTTTTGCACTCTATCGACCGTTTCCCTAGTCTCACGTTTGCCACGCAATAGCAACCAAATGAAGACGCCTTCGAGCAAGAGCATTACGAGAAAAATTACGAGAGTGACGCCTAGTATCTGCCCGGTGGTTAACTCAAGCACCTTCTTCATCACCGACATCAGACCCATGAGGGCTCCAAGGCCGAAGATGAAAACTGCCATCATCGCGAACACAAGCGCTTCAGGTCTAACCTGCAAAGATTCAGTTTCATCCGTGCTTCCGGCACCTAACTTCACACCGCAGTGATTACAGTAGCTTAGGCCCGGCGCGACAGCCACACCGCAAGTTGAACAATACATCCGCTTGCACCTCCAAAGGCTACTACGATATCCATGCCGCTAAGTTCAGCGGTGACCCCTCAAGGTCCCCGTCCTCGTACGACGCGCTTCGTTTTTCACGATTCCCGCGCTAAGCGGTCTTCGCTCGCCCGCCCGGCGACGAGACTCATCACAGCATGACCCAGAACCATCATGCCAACATAGCTAACGGCATCCGCGAGGACGGGAGCGATGCCGGGCGCGAACACCATCCACTTGGGAAACGTTGCGGCGATTAGGTAGTCTCGCGGAGGACCGATGACTCCCACGATCGAGATGAACACCAAGAGTCCACGCAACCCAAAGCGACGGGCCAGCCGCCAAGTGACTAGGTAGACGGGCGAGAGAGAGATCGAAAGCCCTAGATAAAAGAGCGGCAGGAAGTATAACGTCGAGCTAAAGGGTATTCGCCACAAACCCAGCGCTTGAAAGAGAGCGATCGCGCCCAGACCAAACAGCCCTGCAGCTCCTCCGCCGCCCAGTGCGCCCATGACCCGACGCGTGTTCGCGCGCGTGAAATAAACCACTGCGCCGAGTTCGGTCAAATAAGCAAGAGTCCAGATGAGGACTTGCAGGGTCGTCATTCACCCTCCCCAGACTGCGGGCCCACCCAGCCTCGAGGTCCGGCAGGTGGGCTTGCACGATCATCCTCACACAACCCGGTGCAAAGAACTCGCTATCACTCTCGAGCCATTGCGGAAATCACGAGCGCGCAGTGTGCCTTCGAAGCAGGAAGCACGCCCAAACGCAGATTGCGGCAGCGATGAGTCCGATACCCGGACCTTCTAAGAGGAACTCTCGATCAGTAGCCAGCCGCGGCCATTCGGCGATCGTCCGAGCAACGTGTGCGAGTGCAAGCAGCGCGAAGATACTTCCCGTCGTGATCAGATAAGCTCTCATTTAGCTAGTCCTGTTGGCTCGTTGAACCGAACGCTTTTAGTCGGACCGCGCGCTCAGTTTTCCAGTTCAGCAAGGCGGCAAATAAATCCCCATCCACCCCCGAGTTCACTCACCGCCAGCATCAGTGCATTGCTTCCCTTCTTCAACGGAAGATAGACGGTGTCGTTCTCAGCGTTAACAATACCAAGGAATCCAGGGTCGCGGAAATTCTGTGCACTCCGGCCACGGAACAGAATCTTGCCATTGAGGAACACGCTGACGTCGTCGCTATACCCGATGTAGAGCTTCCTCACTTCGTCGCGGCGCGAATCGATACTTGTTCGAGCATAAACTACCTTCATCCCCGGCTGCGGTTCCAGGCGTTTCGAAAAGTCACTCGCAAACGAGACGCGCAGATGCGGGGCCTCGCGATAACGATAAAGGACTACAAAGCCGGGGGGCTCCGCTGCTACATCCTGCCAACGTATCGCGTCACTCTCGGCGCGAGAGAGGGGGTGCTCCAGATTACGCGCGAGCGCATCGTACGAAGGTGACAGGCTCCACTTTGTCAGAGTCTCCGCCGGCATCGCCGGCAGGTGCCGCTCCCAGGGAACATCGGGCGTTGTACGTATTTCGAAATTAGAGAAATACGTCGCGCCCGTCAGGACATGTAGGGCCACCTGGCCTTTCTGAACGCCGCTCTTCAGATCGCCCATCACAAGCGCCGGCTTATCCATGTCCTTGACGTACAACTTTGCCTGCGCACCTGTTACTTCCAGGCGCAGATGAAACCAAACATCCTTCGGAATATCGACCGCGCCGGTGAATCCCGCTCCATTATAGATTTGCCAGTTGGCGCCGGTGTTGAGAACCGGCGTGTACTGCATGGCGTCCGTAAGTCCGGACTTGTGTTGACGAAGGTAGATCCATTCGGCGTTCGCGCCGTCGTTGGCAAGCCGAAACTGCATCCCGAAAAACCCGCGACTTGCAGACGTCGCGACATCTACATCAATAACGCCGTCACGCATTTCGAGGTCCTTCAGGATCGCTGCTCCGCCATCAAGGAGGAGAGACTTGCGCCCCTGGTAATCAACCATCCTGGCTTCTCCCTGAAGATCCCAGCGAGCGGAGTCCGGGGGAACAGAGAGCGTCTGAGTTGTTTGGTAGTTGTCTGCAGGCGGAGTTCCCGCATGCGAGACATTGGGTGCTATCAACGTTGCCGTAACCAACACGGCGATCAAAATGAAGGTCAAAGGATGCGTTGTTGTTCTTCGTGTGATCATTTTCAGAAGGTCCTTCCAACCAAAGTAGTGGGTGCTCAGGCCCATCCTAGGGACGAAAGAAGCTCAAGACTCGTGGCAAGTGATAGACGGGCTTACGGCGAGGGTGAGTGGGCCTTCTGCCCCAGTCTAATGGATACTTATCTTCAATGCTGCTACTCGAGTCGTTGTTGGATTTCTAGCCTAGTGCGCTAAGTGAGAATGAGACAGTGCGTGAGGATCGAGCGAGCCAGATGCTCATGCGGCGGCAGCGGAGCCTTGAAATCCATGCTCTCTTTTGAAAGGAGATTGTGAGCACGCTCTGCGGCGGCGACTTGTCTGCGGCGCTCTTCCTGGAGCCCGAGCACGCCGTAAAAAGAGCGATAGCCGTAACGAGTAAACAAGACTGGAAAGTGTGAGTGCTCATGAATTGGCCTCCAGAAGACTTCCACACTTTAGATACTGAGTTCCAGCCCGTGGTCACGCGCGACGCTGCAACAGAACGCCTACTCTTCAATCGCTCTCATCAAAGCTGCTCTCGCAAGCAAGCGCGTCGAATCCAGGGTGGGTAGCGGACAGTCGTTCGGGCGTACGATCAAAGGAATCTCGGTGCAGCCGAGCACGACCGCATCACATCCGCGCGCTTTGAGTTTCTCTGTAACTTCGTTGAAGTAAAGTCGGGATGGTTCCGCGAAGATGCCGTTAACTAGCTCCTTGAAGATAATCTCATTGATTCTTTCTCTATCGGCCTCGTCTGGTATTTCGCGCCGAATATTGAAGTCCGCTAGTGCCTCCGGGTAGACATCGCTTTCCGCCAGATACTTCGTGCCTAAGATTCCAAGCTTCATGTAACCCAGACGGCGGGCTTCTGCGGCGACTGCTTGAGCGATATGGAGCCAGGGGATCGCGGACTGTGGGATCAGGTACTTGAATGACTGGTGGTAGGTGTTGTCAGGGCAGATGGCGAAGTCGGCGCCCGCCTTCGCAACCTTGCGCGCTGAGTCGGCGAGGATCGCAGCCACTGCCTCCCAGTCGTTCGCGAGAATGGGTCCCATGACGGCGGCCATGGGGATCGAATTCATCGTGATCTCGGGGTGGTTGTGCTCACCCATGAAGGCCGGCGCCTCCAGACAAATCGTGCGATAACACAACGCAGCGCCCTCAGCACTACCAGCGACGATGCCAATGTGTTTGGTCACTTACCTTCGTCTCCTCGCTCCCTCATTCCTCATCCT
>JBDTYQ010000091.1:0-14277 GCA_040005515.1 bacterium | reverse complement strand
GATACGACTAAACCGCCCGTAGCTTCGTTCGGAACAAAGATGTGAGATGATCGGAATCTTCGTGACGCCACGCTTTTTTTCACCCCAGATACGAAGTTGCGTGTTTGTTAGACCAATCTGAATCTGATCAGCTTGAAGACCGGGAAGTTCAACCCGTACATAAATCGCGTCCTCGGCCTCGCACAGGTCGACGGGCGGCGCCCATGCTCCGGAAGCTAGAGGGTCCTCCGCGACGGTGGCTTCTTGCAACGCTGCGAACAGACGCCCGACGCGATCGCGCAAGCGATGCAATTCGAGGCGTTCGAGTCCGGTGGGGAGGCTGGGCTTCATCATGTGGATTTGCAGAGTCGGAAACTTCGTGACCGCAGTCTAAGCCTTCTTTACCCCTGGACCGCCGCTGCGGGTACGAACCAGGTGTTTGAGCTCTGTCATGAACTCCGAGACATCTTCAAATTCCAGATAGACTGACGCGAAGCGGACGTAGGCTACCTTATCGAGTTCCTTCAACCGGCGCATGATCATTTCACCAATCTTGCTAGTCGGGCGCTCACGCTCTGATGACTCCTGCACATACTTTTCAATAACGTTCACTATGGAATCAAGCTTCGAAGATGGCACCGGTCGCTTTTCGCACGCGCGTAACAATCCTGCCATTGCCTTGTTGCGATCGAAGGTTTCGCGGCGCCCATCCTTCTTGACGACCATGTAGGGTATCTCATCGATACGCTCGTAGGACGTAAAGCGGCGCTCGCACCGAAGACATTCACGCCGGCGCCGGATTGCCTCACCTTCACGTGACTCCCGCGAATCGACCACTTTGTCTTCAAGGTAACCGCAGAATGGACACTTCATAGCGAAAGGACCTCAGTTGTGAATTCCCAACCACCTGTGGTTGTCAGTCACTTGCCGCAACCGTTTCCAATTACCTCTCCACCAGGACATCATCGTCGGGCGTAATGCTTTCATCCTCGACCGCGTGTTCGACCGCCTCCGACGAAGAAAGGGAGCGAAGTCGCGAAAAATTAATATCGCCACGAATTAGATAGAAGAAGCTGAAAACTAAGGAAGGCCCGAAGTCGATCAAGTGCATAACGATGGAAATCGCTGCCGCCGTCTCTCGTGGCACTCCGAGGAAAATGAGCCCGGCTGCCGTCGCGGCGTGAAATGCGCCCGCCGCGCCCCCAGGAGTGGGAACAAGCGAACCAACCAGCGACCATCCCAGAATGAAGATAGCTTGTCTAATACCGAAAGGAAGTCCGAATGCGCGCAACACAGTGAGGTTCGCAAGTGCAATTGCACCCCAAACCATCACTGTCCAGCCAATCGTAATAGCCAGCTCACGTGCGTTTACCAGCACCCGCAGGGCTCTTGCGAGCTGTTCCAGAATGCTGACCACTGCTTTGGTCAGGCGACCGGGTATGAACGACCGGCGCTTCAGAAATTTTTCTACCCAACTAATCGCGCTCGCTGACCTTCGTCTAAACCACGTCAGGCTTAGGACGCCGCTAATTGCCGCGATTAGCAGTATCAATCCCACTATGCGCACACGAGAGAATTCGTTCGCGTTGCTGCTCGGAGGAGTGAACCAAAGCAGGTTGAGCGCAAAGAGCACCACGACAGCCATCGTGTCGTAGATTCGTTCGACCATGATGGTCACGAACGAAGCACTGGCACGCACGCGGGGCTCGCGCATGGGCAAGACGACCGGGCGCACTACCTCAGCCATTCGGCCGATCAGAAAGACGGCGCCAAACCCAACCGTTGTGGCTGCGAAAAGATGTCTAAGTTTAGCAGGACCGAGCGGGGCGAGAAGCGCGCCCCAACGATAGGCGCGGAACAGGTACGAGAGACAAATGACGACCACCGCCAGACCAAGCAGGTACCAGTTGGCCAGACTAATCGCAAGTCGAACCTCGCCCCAGTCGAGCTTGCGGCCAAACCACCAAACGATGGCGATAGCGAGTGCACTGAGCAGTCCAAACTCGAGGTATTTACGGACGGGTGACTTCAATCTGATCGGAAGCTCCACGAACTATTCAAACTTGACTTCGAATGAAAGCAAACCACAAGATATAGGGCCGTTTAAAGAGGCTACTACACTTTCCAAGACCGGGCAAGAATCGGCAACGACGGCTTCAGGAATCCTGCAATTAGGATTTTCCGAGCAAAGATCGTCACCTCTCCCGGCAATAATGCTAGCTCGGAACTTTCGCGGGCAAGCTGTCGTAACCGTTCTCGACAGGGGATTTCTCCTGTCGTTCGGTTGTGGGAAATTTGATGCGCAGTTAAGACCGGAGAAACACCAGGTGGGGGCTGCAAGGGCTTTGGCCGCCAACGAAGGAACCGAGTTAATTCGCAGGTGTCGCGCAGGAGACGGCGCGGCCTGGGAAGAAGTCGTGCAGAGTTACTCTCGCCGCATTTACAACCTCGCGTACCGATTCACCTCGCGGGCTGATGCAGCAGAAGACCTGACGCAGGAAGTCTTCGTACGAGTCTATCGATCGCTGGATCAGTACGATCCGAAACAGGGTGACCTGCAAAACTGGCTGATGCGGTTGGCGCGTAACTTGATCATCGATGATTACCGAAAGCGCCAACGCACGCCGCATGATAATCATGCCGATGACTTGTCAGACCACACTTACCACCTGCACACGTCTAGTAGTTCCGCCCAGCAAGATATTGAGCGACGCGAGCTCGGCGCCCAGGTGCAGAGCGGCATCGATAAACTTACCCCTGACCTGCGCACGTGCGTCATTCTTCGGGACATTGAGGAGCTAAGTTACCAGGAGATAGTTACCCTATTGCAAATACCAGAGGGTACTGTTAAGTCGCGCATCAATCGGGGCCGAATTGAGCTCGCGAAGATATTGCGACGAATGAAAGTCGTGGCAATGAGTACAACTTAGAAAAATGCGGGCCGTTTACTTTCGCGGGTGGAACGGCCGAGCGCAAAACAATAAGGGGCGGAAAAGAGAGAACCAATGCTTTGTGAAGATTTTGAGAACCGGCTCAGTGATTACCTGGAGGGCGCGCTCGAGGCTGAGACTCATCGCGACTTTTCAGAGCACTCGTTGCGCTGCCCTGTGTGTCACGAATTGCTGAGCGAGGTAAAGAGTGCTGTAAGCGCTTGCCGGGTTGCAGAAGTGCCCCCACCTGCTCGCGAACTCGAGGCACTCATTCTGCAAAAAACAATGCCGGCGACGGCAATGACCTGTGATGAGTTTGAGGAATCCTTGACAGACTACCTTGACGGTTTTCTGCCAGCTCCTTTCTACCATCGATGGGAGCGACATGCCGCTCTCTGCGATCGCTGTACCGAACTTCCCGGGCAAGTCGTGCGTTCGATCGGCGCTTGCTACACATACATTGCCGAAGAGAAACCTTTACCTGCGGGACTAAACGCGAGGGTTCTGCAGGCCACACTGGGAACACTGCGGCCCCAGGAAATACGGGCACCTCTTAGTGCAAGATGGGCTTCACGGCTTCGCGTTTGGCTCGACCCAATCGTTTCACCGCAACTGGCTACCGTTGCAACAATGCTGCTGGTTGCAGTTTTCGTGCTTGCGAATACGGTTTCGGCTGACGGTTCAATCAGCGGCGTTTACCAGGCAAGTATGCGTCTTGCGGAGCAGAGCTATACCAACGGCCTGAAAGAGCTGGTCGGCGGACAACGTCAGGATTCCTCCAACAGTGCGGGAACAACACCGGAACAGAAGTCGCAGCCAAAGAGCGAAGATCGCCCGGGTGACAAAGGTCAAAAGCGGTGAGGAAGTAATTCGATATGACGTACTGCACTTATCATCAGAAAACACCTTCTGTGGTTCAGTGCAACAGGTGTGCTCGGCCACTTTGTCCCGCGTGTGATCACCGTATTAGAGGCTTCCCGTTTTGCCAGGATTGCATCGTTGCCGGCGTTGAATCGTTACGTCAACAAACCGCCGACGGAAGCGCGAATGTGGTCAGACGTAAAAGCTCACCATTTGTCGCCACTCTCTTGTCGTTCGTACCCGGACTGGGTGCGGCTTACAACGGGCAAACGTCAAAGGCCATTGTGCATTTCGCCATCTTCGCCAGTTTCTTTCAGATGGCAGTAATCACTCAGGGAGTGCTCTTCTTTATCCTCGGAGTTCTGGGAACCTGGCTGTTTGCGGCGGTCGATGCCTGCAGGACTGCACAACTGATCCGAGCGGGTCTCAGTCCTGAAGCTGAAGAAGACGTCATCGCTCAGCGACTCTACGGGAATCCATTCGCATGGGGCGTGACGCTGATCGTAATCGCCACAATCTTCCTTCTGCACACGTTGCTGGGCGTCCAACTTCCGATTCGTGAACTGCTGCCCGTCGCCTTGGTGGTACTGGGTGCGTATATGATTTTCGATTACCTTCGCCGCCGTCAGTCTTCAGATCGGGTGATACGCTTCGATTCTCGAAGGCCACCTCCTTCGGTAGTAACGGGAACCCTCGATGCACAGCGATTGCGAAGCGGCGAAACGACTCAATTATCTCGCCGATCAATCGAGCCGGTCTCTTTCGAGCGTCGATCTTAGTCAAGGATTAGGGATTAGAACTATGTCTTTATTAGCAATCTTAGGGCGACTAGGGGGTATTGCAGGATTGGCACTCCTCGTCGTGGCACTCTTAAAACAACTCCTCGTTCTCGGCGGTTTGTTATTCGTGGCGGTCAAGCTCGCAATCATCGCTGCCTTCGTCATCCTTCTGATCGTAATCATTCTCGTTGTCGTGCGTGACCGCTCGCAAAGACGGCGTGAAGCGCGAGATTTCTAACCGCTCCGGTTATTCCCCACGATTTCTAGCCTCTCTTTTAGTTAGAAAACTCTCATATCTGCCGCTCTTAGGAAACTCTGCCCCGTTTGCAATGCGCGATGGCCCTATGATAGGGTCACGCTTCTTTGCAGCCCGGCCGGATGGATGGTTCTACTCCAAGCAAGAGTTCAGTCTTCTCCGCTGCAATCTTCAAGCAGGTCAGTAAGACCCTTAAACATTAATAACTTGCACCGCGGCCTGTAGACGAAGAGTGCGGCTTGCCGGTTACTGCGCAGTCCTAAATGACTGCGCACACACCTGGAGAATAAAGACCATGGCCCGAGACGATCGATTCTACGCTTTCATAATCGCCCATACTTCCCGTTCCCGTTCCCGGATTCGTCGAGTCTGTGTTGAAAGGAAGTGGCTTAGACTATTCACAATTTTGGCAGTCATCCTGTTTTCCGGATCTCTTTTCGGCTTCTATGGCCTGACTCAGCAAGCCAAACACTACCGTACCGATTGGGAGAACCAGTCCCTGCGTGCCGAAAATCAGCGCCAGCGAGAAGAACTCAATAATCTGAGCAACCGCGTTGATGCCGTTGAAGATACTTCGCGCAAGCTCGCTGAAAAGTCCGGCGTGATGGCTGGAGATTCCATCCTCTCCGGCACTGGCGGTCCAGCTTTCCCCATAGAACAGAGCGGCCTCGCCGCTCTCGAATCCAAGATGAACCAGCTCGAGAAAGATTTGCACGTTTATGAAGCGAGATTGCGCGAGCGTGGCTATACGCCGTCAATCTGGCCGGTAGATGGCAAGTTGGAGAGTGGGTTCGGTGGTCGCCGCAATCCATTTGGTGGCAGTTCCTACGAGTTTCATTCTGGACAGGATATTGAGGCGGCATGGGGTGCGCCCGTTATTGCCGGCGCCAGGGGCAAGGTAACTTTTGTCGGTTGGCAGAATGGCTATGGACAGTTGGTCGTCATCGATCACGGCGGGGGGCTAACCACGCGGTATGGCCACCTTTCCAGCATCGTTGCAGAGCAGGGTCAAACAGTGGAGCGCGGTGAGCTGGTAGGAAAAGTCGGTTCTACAGGGCGCTCAACCGGACCTCATCTTCATTATGAAGTGCGAATCAACGACGAGCCTGTCAATCCGCTGCAATATCTGTTGGCCAGTTCCCACTGAAGGAAACATTGAAGAAGGGCGAGGTCCACGTGCCCGTAACCTCAGGAACCTTGGTTGTTTAAAGCTTTATTTTCTTGACACGTCTCAGAAGTTTCGCTTAGTATTCGCCCTCGTTTCAATGCAGGGTTTTTTCCTTCGACGTCCCCAGCATTTCGATCTGCCCGCTATACAGTAATGAGTTTTAGTAGTTTCGCCCCCGCAAGTGTATGCATGATGGAATTGCGCTCCCCGCGTTTTCCACCATGCATTTTTGTTGATTATGTGTTTCCGCGTAGCGCCCCTGAAAAGCGCGTCCGGCTCACAAGAATTAACGTCAGCTCGGCGCGGAGCAGCCCAGCCTTTTGTTTGTGGTCCTAACGAACGCAAACGAAAGTCTGCTTTGCTCTCGGCCGTTTTACCGAATCGTTAGGAGGATTCGTTGTTATGTCTAGAATAACCGGTAAGGTCAAGTGGTTTAACAATTCGAAGGGTTATGGTTTCATCGAGCAGCCAGGCTCTTCAGATATCTTCGTTCACTACAGCGCCATTCAGGGTGACGGCTTCAAGACTCTCGAAGAGGGCCAGGAAGTTGAGTTTGAAGTGACGCAAGGCCCGAAGGGACCGCAAGCGGAACAAGTGACAAAGATATAGTCCCCTAGGCTTGCGTTAGCAAAGCCACTGACTGCTTCCGGTCTCGGATCCGGTAAGCGTATAAGAGCGAAGGCGACCTGATGGTCGCCTTCGCTCTTATGGTCGCCTTCGCTCTTTTCGGTAATGTTATTTGCTGTTAGGCCCTCTCCGCCTTCGCTTTAAAACTCACGTGCCCGCCTTCAACATCGACGGAAAACGAAACCCGCTCGCAACCCAGCTTTTCTTTTAAGCTGTCAGCTTTCGACGCGATCAGTCGGTGAAAACGAGGAAAGGAAAAATCATCAGTTGATTCGCCGCATTTCGCCTTGGCATCCACCAGTGCTTCATAGAGATGCTTCACAGTTTCCACTTCCCGAGTAGCGTCGCTACAGACCAGAGTTGTTCGGGTGAAGTTGTCGACAGCTTCCTGTTTGGCGGTCGCTCTCGCGGCGGCGGCCGGATCGCGTCCTTCTTCCCTTCCCTGCATCGTTCGTCTCCAAACATCACGAAAGGCATTGTACCGCGCCATCAGAGAGTTGTATCGGTAACGATCCGCGAACGACAGCGTCCGATCATCTCCGAGTCTCTTTAGAATTGTGTCCACGCGGGCTTTGGTGTCGTAGGGAGGACGCTTCGAGGCTCCGTTGAAGTAGACGTCGAACTCGATCTTCAGCCGGCGAATGTCCTCCTCCAGACGCGTCAGTTGATCATCGACGGTCATCTGCTTTTCGCCAGTGGCAAAATTATTCTTGCCTTTGCCTCTCAATTGAGCGCGCAGGAGTGTATTGTCAGTCTTTCTCACTGTGTATTGTCTCCTGAAATCGGAGTTAGAGGCGGGGGCGCCACAGGGACGCGTGAATGAGTCTAGGTGTTTGAAAACCAGTGTGTCAACACTTATTCAGATCAAGCCGGCAAACCAGCCCTTGTTGGGGAGCTGGTTTACTCAGCGACGCAGGAAAAGCTATCCTATAATCCGCTCGGAAGAGACCATGACTGACGCCGCCACAACAAAAACAACCGCATTGCGTGAACTTCCATCCGTGGATCAGTTGCTCCGCAGCGATGCAGCAACGAGGCTGCGTCAATTGGTTGGCGCGCAGCGAATCGTAACCCTTGCGAGAACTGTGACCGAAGCAATGAGGACGGAAATTCGGGCTGATAAGAGTGGTAACGGTACACAAACGCGCGACGAATTTCTAAAACACGCTATTAAACGAATGGAAACCCTCTGCGCTGAGGACGTCGGTTCTGGACTCAAGCGTGTCATAAACGCGACTGGAGTGATCCTGCACACCAACCTCGGCCGCGCCCCTTTGTCCGACGCTGCTCGCGAAGCAGTTGCGCATGAAGCGGCAGGCTACTGCACGCTTGAATACGATTCCACTGAAGGAACGCGGGGTCGGCGCGGCGCTCGAGTCGAGAACTTACTCAAGGAACTAACGGGCGCCGACGACGCTCTGGTCGTAAACAACTGCGCGGCTGCCGCTCTCTTGATCATTACAGTTCTGGCGCAAGGAGGCGAGACGATCGTCTCGCGCGGCGAACTGGTTGAGATAGGCGGCGATTTCCGAGTGCCCGACGTCATGACTAACTCCGGAACGAAGATGATCGAGGTAGGTACCACTAATCGGACTCACCTCGATGACTATCGGTCTGCATTAAATGACCAGACTCGACTCATCTTGCGAGTTCACCCATCGAACTACCGAGTCGTAGGATTCACGGCCGCGCCCACGCTGGCACAACTCGCGTCGTTTGCGCACGAAGCTGGCTTGCCACTATATGAAGATGCCGGCTCAGGCGCTCTCGCAGACATGAGTGATCACGGACTAGGCGATGAACCGGTTATCAGGGATTGCGTATCCGCGGGAGCAGATGTGGTTTCGTTTAGTGGAGACAAGTTGCTGGGCTCAATCCAGGCAGGTCTGATCGTCGGTCGTCGCGAGATCATTAGCCGTCTGCGCACGCATTCTCTTTACCGCGCACTAAGAGTCGACAAGCTAACGCTCGCGGCTCTCGAAACCACCCTCGAAGCGCACCGTCGGAACGCTGCATTTGCAGAGCTACCAACGCTGCGTATGCTTGCAATGACTATTCAGGAAATCGGTCAGCGCGCGTCACGACTAGCCGAGAAACTGGAGGAACAATTCCCCAATCATGGTTTCAACGTGAGCATGATTGATGGTTTTTCCGCCGTGGGCGGGGGCTCGGGACCGAATACACACCCACCGACGACGCTGCTTGCCATCGAACACCCGACACTGTCTGCAGATGAAATTGAGAAGCGCCTCAGATCATCCTCGCCACCAATCATCACCTGCATTGCTGAAGCTAAAGTCCTAATCGACCTTCGGACGGTAACACCCACCGAAGAACCTGAAATTCTCAACGCCCTGTCCCGTATCACGTCATAGACCGCTCTTTTCCTCAGAAAAGCTCTTTTCCGTGGATTAAACAATGTCTGGCGAGGTATAATCCTCGGGCTTTGCGCCAGTGAAGCGCCCTTCAGCAATCCTTTCTCGTCCATACCTTCAACCTTGGTACACGCTACATTTTCTTACAGACGGGCAATTCTCTCCGCGGGCCTCGCGGTGGTGACGGCAATCATTGCGCTCATCCTCTGCCGCACGAGTTTGATCGCCTGGTTGGAGTACGCGTTTATCGTACTCCCGGTGGGTAAGGAACCGGATCTAAAGGAACCCTCATGGGAGATTGCGACCCTCCTGATTAGTTTGACCTGCCTGGCTGCCGCCCTTGTGGTTGATCGCGTTGGAGCCCGTCACTCATTCCCTTACCTCGGAGCGGGGTTCCTGGGGTTCGCAATTCTGAGCCTCATCTGCTCGCACTTCTTTAACCTCGATATTCTCTTCTTGCCGATGAGCATCGCGTCATCGTTAGCCATCTTCATGCTCCAGACTCAGCGGCTTTGGAGTATCGATCACAAGCTGACGCAGACACTCATCCAGTCGTCCAGCAAACTGCACTCGCTGCACACCGAGGAAGCAATAGCTCGACTCGATAGAGGACTGAAACTGCTTGAGACTGTTCTTTCTCCGCGTGAGGCTATCGTTTTCCAGCGCGATCCGCAGGGAGAGCTGTTCTCTGCTGCACGGTTGCGCGCAGCCAACGATGGCTCGCTTGATACCAGCAGAAATTCGGTTTGGCGGGAAGGAATAAATCTCTGCAAGCGCGCGATCCATACGAATGAGATCATCACCCAGCAATCCAGCAAGGATGAGTTTGGGACTGACGTCGCGCTGCCACTACGACACGAGAACCATGCGGTCGGTGCACTTCTGATTCGTCTGAACGATAGTTTTGAGGAAGACGATCGCCCGCTGTTGTTAGCCGTGGGGGCTCAACTCGCACGCAACCTTCAAAGGCTGGACGCTTGCAAGTCTGTCGCGATGCGGAGCCGGTTTGATTACATCTCGGCTGCTGCAGGCCGGCGCCGACTCGCATCATTGGCTGTACTCAACGGACTCTTATCGGAGCAACGCTTCGGAGTGAATGCGATGTCCGAGATTTCGGACGGCATCGGGGTCGCCTATCTGGATGGCACGCTCGCGCACGTAAACCCTCCGCTCCTTGAACTGGCAGGATTAACTGAAGAAGAAGCGCGCGAACTAAACGTTTTTGGACTTCTTGATACGTTACGGACTGACCTGTTCGACGATCCGGCGCTTGCCGTGCGCCGCGTGTTGCAGACCGGAGAAGCTTATGAACGCGAGTTGCAGTTCGCGGATCGCAACGGAACACTCGAACTCCGGATCTCCCTGGTTCACGATCGAGTAGCCGCAGTGGACGCGACTCAGGAGACACTTTGCCTCGTGATCGGAGTGCGCGATCTCACCCGGCTCAAGGCTTATGAGCAGTTAAAGAGCGACATGATCTCCCTGATGTCGCACGAACTGCGCACTCCGATTACCAGTATTAATGGCTTCGCCGAATTGCTCACCGCCGATGAGGACCTTCCCGAGCAAGCAAAGGAATTCGTCACGATCATTTTAAACGAATCGCAACGACTGTCACGGATGATCAATACGTTTCTCGCCGTTACTCAGCTCGAACGGAAAGACAGGCAGGAGGTACTGAAGATCCCGCTGCGACTCGATGACATCGTCCGCGAAACTGTGGCGAATCTGCAGCCGACGGCCAAGGAGAAACGCATCCGTCTGGTTGAGCAGCCCTGTCAAAGAATTCCGCCCGTCGCCGCTGACAAGAGTCTGATCTCGCAAGCAGTCAAGAACCTAGTTAGCAATGCCATCAAGTACAGTCCAGAGCGCACGACCGTGACTGTGAGTACCGCCCTTGAAGCAGAAGCCATTCGCGTCTCAGTTGAAGATAGAGGGTTCGGAATCCCCCCGGAGTCAGTGGATCGCGTTTGGGAAAAGTTTTTCCGGGTGGTTCGCGAGGGGCAGGAGAAGGACGAAGAGTCCACCGGACTTGGTCTTTCGTTTGTGCGGGAAGTTGTCGAGCAGCACGGCGGAGCTGTCGAGCTCGAATCAGAAGTTGGGCGCGGATCGAAATTCAGCTTTACCCTACCGAGACTCTAGTCATTACGCTGCGGCTTATTGATGGTTCCTCGGCAGGAAGGCGCTCCGCACGTGCAACGCTTCTTGTTTGAGTGCAACGTTGATTCGTAGTCGATGGTGATCTCTTCACCTGGAGGAATGTCGCGCAAGGCCATGAAGAGGATGTGATTGTAGAGAATCTTCATGTAGCTGTTGGGCCGACATGAATGATTGATGTAATGAGTCCCATTCCCGCCCCTGCTGCCATCGAGGCTCCACCGCTGATTGATTGCACAAATGCGTAGTCTTCGACGTCCAGCTCTTCGGTTCGCTTCGGCGTTAGTAATCTTCTCTCCGGTGTACTCCGCTATTTTCCTTCCACCTTTAAGGTGAACACGAGAAAAGCAGCCCCGGCCTTCAATCGTAGAGCTCTTGATTTCAAGGTTGGGATCGAGGTTGAGTCTCATGGAGTAAGAATCGTTAACGTTCGTCTCGCTGCTACACCCAAGCAGCACGCGGTGATATTAGCATCAACGCGAGGCGCGATTTCGACTTTCTAAAAATGAAACGGCCGCCAGAGCACTGCGCTCATGACGGCCGGAATAGAAACGTTTAGCGACTTATTTCAATTTGAAGCTGCGCGCGATCAGATCCGTTTGGTTGCGAATGCGCGCGAGCTTATCGCGCAGACCTGTAAACCGTAATGCATAGATCGTGCGGTTATCTGCTTGCAGGTAATAGATGCGGCCCGCCATCGGTTTTCCCGTTTTCACGAACTCGTAAGACATCGTCACGCCATTCAGCCGGCCGGTGAACTTCTCTTCCTTTCCCTCGACAAAGCCCGGAATAAAACGAAGTTTCTGATCGCGATCGCGATGAGCGAGATCCGCCGGCGAAGTGCCATCCTCTACAACCTCTTTACGGATCTGGAGGTAGCCTTCGAGGCGATCACCGTTGACAAATTCCACATGCTCGTGGACCGCGTCAGGCTCCGAGATAACTTTCCATGTTGGCGACGGCAGCTCGATCGTGTAGTCGATTTTGTCGTTAGTGAACAGCTCCTGAGCGCCAACAACTGAATAGCTCGATACGAAAACTGCCACGGTCAACATTGTCTTGAGTAATCGCATCCGGTTACCGCTCCTATTAGATCTGTGGAAGTGCGTTAGGGAATACTGCCTTGCTGGATATTCACGCTTTGAGATGCGTCTTCTCCGGAATGCCGTTGTCCACTGGACACGACCTAGCCAACGTCGGCCCGGGCAATTGTCTCTTTCTGGAGTTCAATCAGATCCTCTATACCGCGAGTTGCGAGCGCGAGTAACTGATCCATCTGCTCACGAGTAAAAGGCTCGCGTTCCGCGGTGCCTTGAACCTCGATGAAGCGTCCACCGCCCGTGCAGATGACATTCATATCAACGTCCGCGCGGGAATCCTCGTCGTACTTCAAATCTAATAAAGGAGTGTTATCAACCAGGCCAACACTGATTGCCGCTACCTGTTCTAACACCAAACTTCGCGAGATTCGTCCTTTCTTTAGAAGACGTTTACTGGCGAGCGCGAGTGCGACGTAAGAACCGGTTATCGCCGCCGTGCGAGTGCCACCGTCTGCCTGGAGAACATCACAGTCCAGCGTCATCGTACGTTCGCCCAGGGCTTTCATGTCAACCACTGCCCTGAGACTGCGCCCGATGAGACGTTGAATTTCATGGGTCCTACCCGAGGGACCTCGCAAGACTTCACGAGGTTTACGCTGTGGGGTTGAGCGCGGCAGCATCGCATACTCGGCAGTTACCCAACCCTGCCCTGAATTTCTCAAAAAGGGTGGGACTCGGTCGTCGAGCGAAGCGGAACAGATGACTTTCGTCAGCCCCATTTCAATCAACACCGATCCTTCCGCATAAGGTAAGTAACCCGGTGCGATCTTCACTGCGCGCAGTTCATTGAGCGCGCGCCCGTCAGTACGTTCGAAGCTCATCGTGTCCCCAGACTTCCACCGCTTCCAATACAGAAGGCGCGGTACCAAGAAATCGTTCCGCAACCCTCGCAAAGCGTTCGGCCGCATCCGTTACATAAAAGTGATCGAGATCATCGCAGAGTTGCCGTGCTCGTTCGCCGAGTTCCGCGCTTGACCGAGCGAGTCCCCGCGTATTGAGCAGCGATTGTACCTCAGTCGCGGTCGCCTCTCCCGAATCGATCAGAGGCACGTCGGTTCCGACTGTCGCGCTGATCACGCTTTGGAGAATTGGATAATGAGTACAGCCAAGTACGAGCGCGCCAATATTCTCGGTTTTGAAATCGCGCAAGTACTCTTCAGCAACAGACTGCGCGACAGTAGTATTCCCCCAACCTTCTTCGGCGAGCGAGACAAACAGCGGGCAAGCGCGTTCGATCACCCCAACGCGTGAATCGATTTTGCCAATCGCTTTCGCATACGCTCCACTTTGCACTGTGGCTTCTGTCGCAATGACTCCAATGTTCTTGCCCGCCCCACGCGCTACCGCCGCTTGCGCGCCCGGCTCGATCACTCCCACCACTTCAACGCCGACTGACTTTCGAATCGCCGGGAGGGCAAGCGCAGAAGCAGTATTGCACGCGACCACAAGCAACTTTATGCCTCGAGTTTCCAGGAAGCGGGAATTCTCCATCGCGTAGCGTTCTACAGTGCCGAGCGATTTGGTCCCATACGGCACGCGCGCGGTATCGCCGAGATAGATGAAGCGTTCATTCGGCAGACGTTCGTGCAGCGCGCGGTAGACAGTTAGTCCGCCAACTCCGCTGTCAAAGATGCCGATGGGAAGGGACGGATTCAAGGATTGCCGATTGGCGAATGCCAATTGCCGATTTGAAGAGGTGATGTTCGCACTGAGTAGGCGAGCGACATAAACAGTCAGGTCTGAAGCTTACCGCTGACGCTGAGAAAAGCACCGCTGAGTGCCAGTCGGCATTCGGAAATCGCCAATCGGAAATCATTTTGGTGGAGGCGCCGAGAATTGAACTCGGATCCAAGAACTAACGTCGAAGGACTCTACATGCTTAGTCACTTCTCTTTTCTGTCTGGCGCTAACCGGACAAATCTTCGCTCGATGCCGAGTAAGTGAAGTGACAAGACCTCAGCTCGAGCTAGTCCGACTTTAGTCTTGCCCACTCCCACGGACCGAAGGAGCGGGCCAGCTCATCTAAGTGACATCTCCCTCCGCGC
>JBDTYQ010000090.1:0-14375 GCA_040005515.1 bacterium | reverse complement strand
GGCTGCTGTTGCGATATCGGTCTTGAGGTTGTTCTCGGGGAAACTAGAAAGCTTTGTATGCACTGCTTTGAGAAGATTGGCGGCGCGTGATTTATCGACAGTTTCAAAATGCTTTAGCGAATTATCGAAATCCTCTAGCCGGAGAATGAGTGCTGAAGCTCGAGTTGAGTTGCCATCACTTAAGCGGGAGCACAGAGTTTGACCGGACGCCCGGCGGGACGTCAGTGAGAGAGTAATGAGCAGGGCAAACAGTGCTGATTTCATTAAGACTAACGACCGCGGTTATCCGGGCGCAGTTGTCCATCAGCTCGACGGGGTCGAGCATTCGCCGTTCGAGTAGGGAACTACTGCTAAATTCTTCCGTTGTTAAATTCATAAAATTGTAATGCATTCCCATTTCCGTTTGTTTGGGGGATGAAAGAACACTCCGCTCAAGGGAGTTAGGAGGACCTTCGGTTCCCAAACAAATATGGACCTTTCGTGCCCCTCAGACTCGGAGAGACCAGGCAACAATTCGCAAGGCGCTAGTCTTTCTGTCTGGTATACGTCGCCACAAAAAGATCTTCACCCAGCTTGTGAGATTCGAGTTTCTTGAAACCATTCAGATAGTTTGAGGGCACAAACGCGTCAGCGCCTTCGATCGTGAGTGGGACTTCGGTCACAAACCACTTCTCGATTTGAGGAAGGAACGCTGTATAGATTTGTTGGCCGCCAATGACGAATAGATCACGATGCCGTTCGTTTGCTAGCGAGATCGCTGATGCAGGATCGCGCAGTAGAATGACAGACTCTTGCGGTTCGATCATCGATTCTCGACTAAGCACGATATTGAGTCTGTTCGGAAGCGGTTTCTTCAAAGTAAGCCAGGTCGTGTAACCCATAACGCAGGCATGCCCGGTCGTGGTCTCCTTAAAAAACTTCATGTCTAAAGAATAGTGCCAGGGCAACTGACCTCCCTTACCGATCGCTCCGCGTCTATCGACTGCTACGATTCCAATAATCATAAGAGTAAGACTGGCATTGAAGTAAGACAGGCATTCCTGCCTTTCCGCTGCCGTGTGGCGCTACATTAAGTCGGAATAGACGTCGGAATTGTCCATTTCGCATTTCTGAATTTTCATTGATCAAAGGACCACAGGTAGAAAGAACCATCAATGACAGATGAGAAATGTTAAATGCGAAACCCAAAAAGACTTCTTATATCCCGGAGTGCTAACTGTTCAAGACAGACAGGAATGTCTGTCCTACACAGCAACAGCGGCTGAGATCTTTCCGTGTGACTGATAGCTCGCGAGCTTCAAGTTCTCATAACGTATGTTGAGAAGTCCCTCAAGCCCCCGTAGTGCCATTCCATGATCCATGATCTCGAGGGTAGGCAGCGGCAACGGCGCTCGTGAAAGGATCTCATTAACCTGCTCCAGATGATTCTTGTAGATGTGGTAGTCACCGAGCGTATAGACAAAGTCGCCGACATTAAGCCCGCTAACGTGGGCAACGAGGTGCATCAGCAAAGCATAAGAGCTGATATTAAAGGGCACGCCGAGAAATGCATCCGCCGAGCGTTGGTAGAGCTGGCAGTGCAGCACTCGACCATCTTCGATCTTGAATTGAAAGAGTGTGTGACACGGCGGCAGGTCAACGCGGTCCGTAACACGCGGATCCCAGCCGGTGACGATCAGGCGTCTTGAATTTGGATTCCGCTCCATCTCACCGATGAGTTTTGCGATCTGGTCGATCCCATCGCGCTGGGGATAACTACCGCCAAACGAGCGCCATAAATATCCGTAAACAGGACCGAGATCACCTGTCTCGCGTCCAAAACGTTTCGTGTGTTCTTCGTCCGCCCAATCCGCCCAGATATCGACGCCTCTCGCTCGAAGGTTTGCCTCGTTCGTGTCGCCCGAGAGAAACCAGAACAGTTCTTCTGCAACCCAGCGAAAGGGAACCTTTTTGGTTGTAACAATGGGAAAGCCCTCGCGCAGATTGAAGCGCGTCTGGTATCCGAAATGCGAAATCGTGCCCACACCGGTGCGGTCTTCATGTTCCTTGCCATGAAGCAGAATTGATCGCAATAGATCGTGGTATTGTTTCATGAAGTCACTTAGATAAAATCGTAACGCAAGCCCCGAGATGCCGGGGTTGCAGTTGCGTTGACGCCATTCCGCCATGGCAAACTAACAGTTTGCTTTACGAATGGGCGCTATCGAACGCGTACTTCGCAGTATAACTTCGCCTTTCGCGTATTGCTAAACATGAAAAACTACAATCTCGCCTTTCTCGGCTTTGGGAATGTCGGTGGTGCGCTGGCAAGGCTCTTCAAATCCAAAGAGCGCGAGCTCCGGGACCGATACGGGATTGAGTGGCGAATCACCGGAGTTGCAAGCCGCAGCCGTGGGTGGTTGACGCGGCCTGACGGCTTCGACGCGTCTGCTGTGCTCTCGAACGATCAGCTCGCCGCACAATCTTCTCGAGCGACAAACATAAACGAGTGGCTAGCTGAGGCGCGACCGGACGTTGTCTTTGAAACGACTTCGCTCAATCACAAGACGGGACAGCCGGCGATCGACTACCTGAACACTATTCTCAATTATGGTGCGCATGCCGTGAGCGCGAACAAGGGCGCCGTGGTTCATGGTTATGAAGAATTGAATGAACTCGCGAACCGCATGGGTAAGCGTTTCTTTTTCGAGGCCACTGTGCTCGATAGTGCTCCGGTATTTTCTCTCTTTCGCGAAACTCTTCCGGCTGCGAGACTTCGCTCGTTCGCGGGACTCTTCAGTTCGACCACGAATGTAATCCTTGAAGCGATGGAGGCTGGCCGCAGCTTTGATGAAGGGGTGCAATCGGCGCAAGAGCTGGGCATTACGGAGACCGATCCCTCTCATGATGTCGACGGCTGGGACGCAACGGTAAAGGCTTGCGCTCTGGCTCGAGTGCTGATGAAATCTCCACTAATGCCGGTTGATGTTCGTCGAGAGGGAATCCGGGGCTTAACAAGTCGGAAACTGCAGGAGGCACGCGCCGATAGTAAGCCTTTCAAGTTGGTGGCGCGGGCCAGAATTGCAGAGGATGGATCCGTTGACGCTTCGGTTAAACCCGAACAGGTTGCCACTACTGATCCGCTCGGCAACGTGCGCGGCACTTCGCTGGCAGTGCACTTCGAGCTGGACATGATGCCCGGCCTCACCATCACTTCGCATCGGCCAAATCTCCAGAGCACTGCGTATGGGCTGCTGGCGGATTTCATCAATGCCGTAAAAAAATAGTCCAACCAAAGTCCCAGGTCCCTTGTTTGTGTTGGCGCTATGGCCACCGGGAGTTCTGCGGGATTCCGATTCAACTTGTCAGGAAAGACGTTGGACCTTAGACGTTGAACTTTGGACGAGTTTGTCTACTTCTTCTATGAGCCTCTCGATTTCTTGGGTAGTTGTGTAGCAGGCGCAACCGGCGCGCACTAAACCTTCCTCTCCCAGCCCAAGTCTTTCGACAACAGTCGCTGCATAAAAATCACCGTGCGACAAGAAGAGTCCCCTGGCTGCCAGACGCCGCGCTACATCAGTTGACCGAACTCCGTCGACGGTGAATGAAACAGTCGGTGTCCGATGCAGAGCGGGTGGCGGTCCAAACAGCCGCACGCCTTTGATCGCGCCGAGTCCGTTCCACAACCGCTCCACCAAATCAGCGCCGCGTTGATGTAATCGAGCATATGCATCGGCAAGACTGCTGCGGCGCGAGTTGCCTTCACCCATTGATGCGAGAAAGTCGACAGCCGCTCCAGCACCAACCATTCCTTCCTGGTTCTGCGTGCCGGTCTCGACGTTCTCAGGAGCGTAATCGGGTGCAGGCGCTAACTTTGGAAAATCCATTTCTTCAAGCAACTCCTGCTTGCCATAGAGGATGCCGACGTGCGGCCCGTAGAACTTGTAGGCCGACATGCTGAGGAAATCCGCATCGAGCGCCCGCACATCAACGAGAGAATGCGGAGCGTAATGCACTGCATCTACGAATACTCGAGCCCCTACCGCACGCGCCAGTGCTATTGCGCGCGGCACATCGTTGATGGTGCCCAGCGCGTTTGAAGCAGCGCCAATCGCAAGCAGGCGGGTCCGCTTCGAGACTGATTGTTCAAAGTCATCCCAGTCCAGCTGCCCCGTCTCGGGCACGAGCTTGACCGTACGGAGAGTCAGGCCTCGCTCGTCAGCAACGCGCTTCCAGGGCGCAATATTCGCGTGATGGTCTAACTCGGTTACGACAAATTCTTCACCCGGCGAATATGCTGCGCCTAAGGCTCGCGCCAAATGGAATGTTAACGTTGTCATGTTGGCGCCGAACGCAATCTCCTTTGGCGACGCGTTCAGGAGATCGGCACAAGCCTGGCGCGCATACCCTATTGCAACATCTGTTTCTTCGCTGGTGGGATATGCCCAATGCGTGTTGGCATTGTGGTGATAGAGATAGTCAGCCATGGCTTCCACCACATGACGGGGAACCTGAGTTCCGCCCGGGCCATCGAAATAGGCAACCGGGTAACCGTTGTGGACTCGCTGGAGAGCGGGAAATTGAGAGCGGATCACATCGATGGCATCGCTACTCATTTGCTGTGGAACTGTGGACATGCTTGGATCCTCTCTCGGTTTTCTAGACTCATCCAGCGATTGACAGAACGAACGGCGTGCTGCTGAGACTAGCACAGCGAACTACCTGCTCCCGGTGATGATGTGGTAGAAGATTGGAATGCTTCACCGTTCTGAACAACGATTACTGATGGCGGTTCTGATTTGTGGTCTTCTTGGGCCAGGGCTCGGATCGCTCCACGCGCGTACACCCGAGCCGCTGGACTGGAGCACTTACAAAGGCGCTTGGTTTGAGATCAAATACCCTGCAGAGTTCACGCCACGGCCCTCTCTCAAGAGTATTTCCTCCGATGACAAGTTCGACAGCGTGTTTTTTACCGCCGCAGATGGAAGCGTCGAGTTCTACGTTTTCGCGCCGCAATGGAATGGAACACCATCCGATATCGAGCTGGATGATCTCAAGGAAAGCCCGCTGTCGCGTGACGAACAGAAGACGGGAGACGTGATTATTCGCAGGGTGACTGTCGCAGCCAGGGACTCGAGTTATATCCGTGCATTTGAAGAAACTGAGAATGTAAAACTTAATATCAAGCGAGTCTTTGGGATCAGGTATCGTGACCAAAAAGCTTATGACAAATACAGGCAGATGTATTTGAAATTCAAAAGCTCGTTGCGCCAGTCTTCGGACTAAGGCAACTAGTTTGCTGCCGCGGTGTCCACTGGTGCGGTTTCCGCTTCTTCCTTCTTCTTAGTCCACATTCCACAAATGTGATTAGCTTCGGCAAGCGAAAGATTGTCGTAGATATCGGAACTGTTCATAACCGAACCGTCCTCCAGTTCCAGTACTTCCCAATCAGGGGCTTCCGGATTAGACCCCGCGCGTCCGGGCTTCACTCGCACTTGATAAGAAATTTCTACGGCCTTTGCTTCATCAGCCATTGATTCGCTCCTCTGCTATCAGTTGGCACAGCACGGCGAATCTATCACAGTTTTCGATGCCGATGTGAGAGCGGTCTTTCCAAGATCATCAGGCCGCTCACCCCCCGATCCGAGGTCCTGTTGTTTGCACGCTCTGGCCTCGTGTAGGATGGCTCACGAAACAACATCTCGGACAGACCTACATCAAAATATATGTGCACTGATCGAAGAGACTTCCTTCGCCTTTCCGCCGGGCTCGCAGGCATCACTCTGCTCGGCGGTGAGTTAGTTCACGCAGATGCAGGATACGAAGACGCACTGCAGCAGCGTTCGGAAACCCCCGAGTCCATTCGCAAATTGCGAACGATGACTGACGGAATTGCGCCCATCACACTCGAGGAGCGCAGAGGGCGTCTGGAAAAAGCGCGACGGCTGATGCGCGCAAACCGGATAGATGCGATGTTCCTGGAGCCAGGCTCGAGTATGTATTACTTCACCGGCATGCGGTGGGGCACGAGCGAGCGCACGTTCGGTCTGGTGATCCCTGCCCGCGGGGAAATCGCCTGGGTTTGCCCGAAGTTTGAAGAGCAGAGAGCGCGCGAGCTGATTAAAGTAGGTGACGATGTGCGCACATGGGAGGAAGACGAGAGTCCTTATCAGCGCGTGGCGCAGATCCTCAAAGACCGCGGCCTGCGCAGCGGGCGCGTTGGCGTAGAAGAGCGGGTGAGGTTTTTTATCTTCGACGGCATTCGCAAAGCCGCGCCCGCGTTTCAGTTTGTCAGCGCGGACCCGATTACGGCGGGTTGCCGCATGATCAAGTCGCCGACCGAGTTGGCACTCCTGCAACGTGCGAATGACATCACACTCGTGGCCTATCAGGCCACCCACGCAAGCATGCGCGAAGGCATGACTCAGGATGAGTTTTCGGGGAACTGCAGTGCGGCGTTCAGGGCCCTGGGGGTCAGCGGCGGTGTGTTTTGCAGCTTCGGCAAATACACAGCGTTCCCGCATGGCAGTAGCACTCCGCAGAAACTAAAGGAAGGCGACGTGGTGTTGATGGATGGCGGCTGCAGCGTGGATGGCTATCAGTCCGATATCACGCGAACATTCGTATTCGGCAAACCAACGCAACGGCAACGCGATATCTGGAACCTGGAACACAGATCGCAGGATGCCGGACTTGCAGCTGCTCAAGTCGGAGCGCCATGTGAGGCTGTTGATGCGGCAGCGCGAAGGGTGATCACGGACGCGGGCTTTGGTCCGGACTATAAAGTGCCTGGTCTGCCGCATCGTACCGGGCACGGCATTGGGCTGGACGGGCACGAGTGGACGAACTTCGTCCGCGGCAACAAAACTGCGATTCAGCCCGGCATGTGTTTCAGCGATGAACCCACAATAGTGATCTACGGCGAGTTTGGTATCCGGCTCGAAGACTGTCTCTACATTACAGACAACGGTCCGCGCTTCTTTACGAAGCAAAGTCCTTCCATTGAAGAGCCGTTCGGCTGACGACGCGCCGCGATCTGACCCTCCGTCAGTTCTGATTTGCATTCAACCTTAGCCTTTTGAGGAAACAATGACGCAACGCTCACGGTTAATTCTGTTCATCTTCGCCCTGACCCTCGCGGCGTGCGCGATCAGCGCGGCGCAATCATCTTCTCGCGGCGTTACACCTGAAGATTATTACTCTTTTGAATTTGTCAGCGATCCGCAGATCTCTCCGGACGGCAAGTTGGTTGCCTACGTCGTGTCGAAAGTCGAGCGTTTAGCGAATCGACGCAACTCGTCAATATGGATGACGACAACTGACGGCAGCCGCGCGCCGTGGCAGTTCACGACCAGTCCTCAATCAACGAGTGCTCCACGCTGGAGTCCGGATGGGAGATCGCTAGCCTTTCTTTCCTCTCGACCACCAACCGAAGCGCCCCCGTCTTCCGCAGCCGCCACGTCGGTATCGGCAGCAACCCCCGGCCCCAGTCCTGCAGCGGGACCGGCACCGCCAGCCGCTGCAGGCGCCGCTCCTGGAGCACCACCTTCGGATCAGCCACGCAACCAGATCTATCTGCTCTCCATGAGCGGTGGCGAGGCAAAGCGACTAACAAGTCTTAAAAACGGGGTCAGCAGTTTTCGCTGGTCTCCTGACGGCACTCGGTTCGTAGTCGTGGGTCGGATCGGACCGAGCGATTCACGACCGGACAGCAAAGAGCGTAGCGACGTCAGGCATTACAAGAACACTTCGTACAAGTTCAATGACACCGGTTGGTTTGATGATCGCCGCACACATCTCTGGGTAGTCGACGCGCAAACCGGCTTGGCCCAACAGATTACAGAAGGAAACGATTGGAACGACAGCGATCCGCAATGGTCTCCGGACGGGACGCTCCTCGCCTTTGTTTCGAACCGCACAGGTAAGGAGTATGAAGAGAATCGCAACACAGACGTCTGGACAGTCTCAGCAAGCGGAGGCACCCTCACGAAGATTTCCGATCACGAAGAGTCCGACAGCAGTCCGCGCTGGTCACCGGATGGAAAGCGCATTGCATTTCTCGGCAAGCTCCATGAGCGAGATCACCCCCAGATCTGGATCGCGCCGGCAACAGGTGGAACGACGTCGACACTCGCCGTCCGCCGCATTGACCTGATTCCTTCCGGGCTCGAATGGGCCGCCGATGGCAAAACGATTTACTTCGAATCGGGCGTGCGCGGTGAGACCCATTTATTCCTGGTAGACCTGCAGAAAGCAGCGTTTACTCAAGTAACGAAAGGCGCGCGGGCGGTACGCAATACAGACTTCAACTGGTCGGCAAAGAATGTGGTTTACACCGCAAACGACTTCAAACGGATGGACGACGTTTACATCGCCGATCTGAGTGGGAGCAACGAACGGAAACTAACGAACCTTAACCAGTCGCTCGGGAAGCAGGTGCAAGTCGCAAGCGTGGAAAGGTTCAGTTACAAGAGCGCCGATAATTGGGATATCGACGGGTTCCTCGTAAAGCCTCTGGGATGGCAGGAGGGCAAGAAATATCCGTTGATTCTAAGCATACACGGTGGACCGGCAGGCCAGTACGGCGTCGATTGGTATCAGGAGTTTCAGGTTTACGCGGCGCAGGGTTATGCGGTGCTGTTCACCAATCCCCGGGGTTCTACAGGGTATGGGCAAACATTTGAGCGCGGCATCGTCAACGAATGGGGCGGCAAGGATTACCTGGACGTGATGAACGGAGTGGATGCAGTTCTCAATAAGTACCCCTGGCTTGATGCGGATCACATGGGCGTAACCGGAGGGAGCTACGGGGGCTTCATGACAAACTGGATCGTGGGCCACACAGATAGGTTCAAAGCCGCGGTTACTTTGCGCAGCGTGGTGAACTTTATTTCTGACGAAGGCACGCGTGACGGAGCTTACGGTCACTCACCGGATTTCGGCGGTGACTTGTTCCAGAAGTTTGATATGTACTGGGACCGTTCGCCGCTGAAGTATGCTAAGAACGTCAAAACTCCAACGCTAATACTGCATTCCGACAACGACTTCCGAGTACCTCTGGAGCAAGGCGAGCAGTGGTTTCGCGCTCTCAAGCATTTCGGCGTGACGACCGAGATCGTGATGTTTCCTCGCGAAAACCACAACCTCACGCGCACAGGAGAACCGCGACATCTCGTTGAGAGTATGAATTGGCAACTCTATTGGTTTGATCGGTTCTTGAAAGGAAATGCTGAGGCAGTCGCACCGGATGCAAAATAAACACTGTATGTGCGCTAAGGCACAGACTGCGCAGCAGAGCTGGTTTAAGGTCGACATCTCAACTTTCTGAATGTGTACACGCCCGTTGAAGGGTTTGCAGCAATCCTTCTTCAAACCAGTCGGAGGTCTCGCCGATGTCTACTCACACCCCGTCTCTAAAGGTGTTCCAGTATGTCCATGGGTCGGAAGCGCTCCGACTATCCGATGCCGAAAATTCAGTTGTGCTGATCGTGTCAGACCAGGACCAAACCCGATCTGAGTTGACTGAGGTTCTTGAGCTAAGCGGTTATCAGGTCATCGAAACAGATAATGGACAAGATGCGGTCAAGCGGGTGCAGTATATCTACCCAGATCTGTTGCTGGTTGATTTGAATGTGCCGCTGCTCTACCAAATAACGGCAGCGCGCCAGATCGTGAAGAACGCCGGGCTTCGAACTTTGCCGGTTGTGATCGCGACTCATGACGACCTGGTCGACACAGCGGCAATCATGGAGTTGGGTGTGCGCCGCAACGAATACGTCACCCGAGTCTCTGACTATCAGCAACTGGAATTGCTTCTGGATCATCTGCTCACCCAGAGGCCACGGGCTGCCTGATGGCGAGGCTGCACCGAGATTTCAAACTACGGTTCTTATCGAATCCCCAAATTGAAAACGGGCACCACTTGGGTGCCCGTTCTTGTTGTCATTAGGTGGTGAGCCGAGCAGGACTCGAACCTCCGCCCACCGGGCAAACGCCCGTTTGGCTACCCGCAATGTCTTATGTCTCAGTAACAATGAGTTTCGGTTCTGCCTCTCGCTCGGTACAAGGAACGGGAGAGACGGTAGTGACGCGCTAAACCCTTGCAACCGCTTTCATCCCGAAGGGAACCAATAGGATTTGCCTACTTCCCAAACCGCGACGCAGTTAGCGTCACATCCGCGCGTGCCCAAGCCTTCCTGAACCGGGCTTCGACTAAAGCGGCTTCTTCGTTCTTGCCTTGCGCTTTCAAAGCCTGCATCAAGCCATATAGAGCCCACCCGTTTTCGCGGTTGCGGCGCAGGTCTTCCCAGTAAACAGTTTCCGCTTCTGGAGCGCGGTTCGCGGCCAATAGCACCGCACCGAGCGCGTGGCGCGGCGGATAGTGAAACTCAGCAGGCTCTGTGTAAACCAACGCGTCTTCCAACCGCACTGCGCGTTCAAGATGAGACACGGCCGCGTCATAGTCCTTTTGCGCCGCGGCAATCTCGCCGGCCAGAACTTCCTGCGCGATTGAGAGGATCATGCGACCGGTGTTCGGCGAGAACAACGGCTGGTCAAGCGACTTGTCCTCCATTATCTCTTTCAACTTCCCGAATTCCTTCTCCGCCTCGTTAAGCTGTCCTTTACCAAGAAACGCCGTGCCACGCGCGTAGTGCCACTGGCCACGCAGGTACGCGCTGATCGCTGGCGGCTCAGGCTCGCGCAACATCTCGTCCCACTTACCGAAACTGGTTAAGGCAAAGTAAGGCACTACTCGAAAGCCTGCGAGCAGCGGCACAGCTTTCAAAGTCTCATCATCAATTCTCGAAGCTGCCTTCCTTGCTGCTTCTATTGCCAGCTTGCTGCGGCCGTCAGCAGTCGCGGCGAACGACAGGAAATGCAGGTTGTGCGGATAGTAGGCCATTGGGTAGAGGCCCTGCGCGCGACACTGAGAGATGTAGTCCTCATCGGCGGCGATGGCCAATTCATTGCTGCGCACCGCGTCGGCATAACGGCCCACGCGCTGATAGATGTGCGCGGGCATGTGCACCATGTGACCAGCAGCCGGCATAAGTGTGAGCAGACGATCGGCGGCTGGTTCAGCTTTGAATGGTTCGTAGGCTTCCATCAGGTGAACGTAAAGATGCAGCGCGCCGGGATGATTCGGATTTTGGGCTATGACTTTTTCTGTGAGCGTTACGATTTCCGAGGTGCGTTCATAAGGCGTGCCGTCCCGTGTCCAGTAACCCCAGGGCCGCAAGTCCATGACGGATTCAACGTAAAGCATCGCGACGTCCTGATCGTCAGGAAATTGGAGATGCACTTTGCGCATCGCGTCGGCGTAAGCAGCGTCGCGCGCTTTGCGATCTTCAGCCCGGCCTGAATAGCGTTGCACGAGGGCATCGATCAGCGCCTGTTCGCGCGGTGAAGCTTTTGACCTGAGTGCGATGGCTTTTTGAATTACCTCAAGGGCCTTCGGTTCGTTCGCGGGATCCATGGGTGCGTTGATATTCGGTCCGAGCGCAAGTGCTTCGCCCCAGTGCGCCATCGCCAGATCGCGGTCAAGTCGCGCCGCTTCACGGTAGGCGCGCCCAGCTTCTGCGTGATTAAACGCATAGGAAAGATTTAGTCCCTGGTTCATGAAGAGCTGCGCTTCCTTGCTCTTCGTAGTTACGGGGAACACGTGCTTGCCAAGATTCTGCAGGCGTGGCGCGAGGGCGCCGGTTGCTGACGGTTTGTCCTGATCCGCGGACTTTGTGTAGTGAACGTGACCGCCAGCTGCTGCTTCAGTCTGAGCGAACGTAGCGTGATGAGAAGCAATTAATGTCAAGCAGACGGTTACGGCCATTAGGAGAACTCGTAGGGGACGCATGGCTGAACTCCTTTTTTAATGATGGTCGGGGTTGTCACGCGGATATTACCGCGGTGGGGGATGAGTCTCAAGGGATCAATGAGCCACAACTCGTAGGGCACTAAAAGAAATACGGCTGGCTTCATAGCCAGCTGCATCTGTTGTTGGTTCTCAGGAAAAGTTTTGAGCCGAGCAGGACTCGAACCTGCGACCCACTGGTTAAAAGCCAGAACCTGCAGTTCTGCTCAGTACACCTGAATACTTTTGTGCGGATTCCATTAGGCTTCTTACTGTTTGACTACTGCTGTGTGCTCGCCAGTATCCGCGTGTCCGCCTGCGTTCGCACACTATTCGCACACCAGATGTACCACCTATGAGCAAGTTAAATTCGTCAGAACCCGGCACGACTCGAACGTGCGACCCCCTGATTCGTAGTCTCAAACCGGCTGTTTGTCCGCGTTCCCCTCCGTTCTGCCCAGTTCGTATTCCTTAGCATTGTCGCCTCATTTATAATGCCGTGTGCCTTTGCGTGCGAACTAGTTTGGCTCAGTTGGCACACAACCGGCACACAAGATTGCGGGGAACCATAATGACCCGAACGTACGTTACGGACGGTTTCCTGGAGTCACCTGGGGAGACTAACAAAAATGGTTTTAAGGAAACGACCAATAAAGAGTGAACCTGAAAAGAACGCAGACGAAACCTTAGCTCGCGAGATAGACAGTTACCTTTCGGACATTCGCAGCTACTTCTATGAGGTCATCAGGGCGAGGTTTTTAATGGACGAGAGTCGGAAGCGCAGTTCAAGGGCTAATCGGCTCTTGGCAATGGCGAACAAGAAACTGAAAGCGATCGTTGGCAGCATGACTGACGCACAAAAAGCCGAAGCGGTAAAGTCGACAAGAGAAATGGCGAGAAACGGCGCTGACGCCGCAATAAAAGAAACTGTGAGTGGAGATAACTCATGGGTTCACGAAGAAGACAACGCCACCCTCTTTTTTGATGTCGCCGGTTACTCGAAGCCAAATGTTTTGGTGAGCTATCACTCCCCAGAAAGGCCATCGATTGTCGTTGACGTCTGCGGGTCTATAAGAAGCAATGCTAAGAACTTAGGTCACCCGGTGGTTGTAGAAGCTATCACAAGATATGCCAGTAAACTTTCTAAGGCGGATGCAAAGAGCGTTAAAAAGAAAATAGGTGACCCGTTGTCCGGACGTGATGGCAAAGAGCCACCTGCTCCAAACCGCCGACTTGGTCGGGGACTTGCCGAACGAAGACTGCAGTCCATATACGGAGCGTTAATAGCAGGAGCAAAATCGCGTTCGCGGCGGGCGGTGAAGCTTCTGAACGACGATTCGCTTTTACATGACTTCTTGGATGCTACCTATGACCATTATATTTCAATGAGCTTGCCGCCATAATGAAAGAAGCCGAGGCAAAGACTAATAGTTCTAGGACTCGACGAGAGGCTATTTCCAAAAGTCTCAATGAAAGCATGCCAAGTATGGATCATGAGCCTATTCTGGAATTTCTAAAAAATGACGAAGCGTTACCACGTAAGTTCACCGGGACGGCGTTACAAACCCATTACATCGCCTACGAACGTGGGATTCAGGCGCGATCGATTAGTCAATACAAGGTAGGCATTCTTAGGCGTCAGCGGTGGCTTGAAAAGGTAACTGCCAGCGGGCAAGAAATACTTACGAAAGAAAAGATTAAAGCGCTGGTGGAGGGGGTCACGGATGACTGGGCCGGCGAGCTTGGAATGGCAGCAGGAAAGGGAGTCGCATCATTAGAGATCACTAATTCAACCCTAATTTGGAAAGAGTTTTCTGTCGATTAAAACAAACTTTTTTCAATCAACAAAAACAACATAAGAGCTGTGCTAAAAAGGATTGCTGGGTTCGTCGGCAATCCTTTTTGTTCTTGGAGGTGCTAATAAATGCAACTATTAACCGCTAGAGATGTAGCCGTAATTCTGAAACTTCAGCTTCCGCGAGTCTACGAATTGACGCGAGGCGGCGTGTTACCAGTCGTTCGGCTGGGTTGTCGGCAACTTCGGTATGACGCTGAGACGCTGAGGGATTGGATCGACAAGGGTGGCGTCAATGGGAATGAAGAAGACACGAGGAACATTCAAGACCGCGAGGGGTAGGTAGGCGAAGAATGATCCATTCTCGATTCATTAAGTCGCGATACCGCACTTGCCCAGTGTGTGGAAGAAGTCATCGCTACCACTGTTCAATTACAGAAGACGGCGCACTCGCGATATGCATGTTCGTTAGCAGTAAGAGACAAGCGCGGGACGGACGATGGATTCATTTACTGCACGAATCAACTCCACTACAGAGGGATCGTGCTCTTCATTGCGAAGAAAACGCGCCAAACTCCAGCATTCATGGGAGAACCTTTGCAATTGCCAACGCAGATCGGCGTGATGCAGTCTATCGCTATTTACTAGGTGAGTGTCTCTTGCTGACGCCCGAGCACGGTAAGGCGCTGTTGGAGCAGCGGCGACTCCCTGATACGACGATCGCTGCACGCCTCTATTCTTCAACGCCAGAAC
>JBDTYQ010000089.1:0-14425 GCA_040005515.1 bacterium | reverse complement strand
GTCTTGCTCCTAAGCTTCGGACTTTGGGCCTTCTTGAGCTGGCTTCTGACTTCTGGCTTCTGACTTCTGACTTGTGCTACTCGTATCGCAACGCAACCAACGGATCGACCTTCGTTGCGCGTCGAGCCGGAATGTAGCAAGCCAACAACGCGACAACGGTGAGCAGAAATGTGATTGCGATGAACGTCAAGGGATCTGTCACACTCACGCCAAAGAGCATCTTCTTCAGCAATCGGGTCAGTAAGAATGACGCAAGTAAACCGATGCCGATTCCTAGCGTAATCAACACCATTCCCTGTCGGACGATCATTCGCAGTACGTCGCCCACCTGCGCTCCGAGCGCCATGCGAATCCCGAATTCATGTGTGCGCTGAGTGACCGTGTACGCGGTAACTCCATAGATGCCGGCCGCCGAAAGCAGCAAAGCGATCGCGCTGAAGAGGCCGACGAGGAAGAAATTAAACCTGGGCTGCGTGACGGCTTCGTCCACAATGTGCTCCATGGTTTTGACGTCTGACACAGAAGCCGACTTGTCTGCTTCCGACGCAGCGCGACGTACCGAGGCGGCGATGGTGGTGGGCTCAACAGACGTTCGCACCACGAGGAACATGTTTGTAAAAGAGTCTTGCAGCCCGGATAGGTAGAACTCAGGCGCGGGCGCTTCCCGCAACTCCAAACTTCTGACGTCTGCGGCGACCCCGACTATTTCCCACCACACCGGTTGTCCTTTGGGATCTGTATTGCCGAGGTTGATTCTTTTGCCGACCGGATCTTCGTTCGGAAAGTCGCGTCGCGCCAACGCCTGATTAACAATCACGACAAGCGGAGCTGTTTCAGTATCGCGCTCAGTGAAGGAGCGGCCCTGAACGACTGGGATGTTCATCGTGCGAAAGTAATCGATACCTACACAGCGATAGTTTGCGCCCGGCCAGTTATCTGTAGTGAGCGGTGCCCGGCCTTCAATTCTGTAGCCCGCTGTCGGCCCCTTATCCAGAGGTAATGTGTTGATGGTGCCAACCGCTTCCACTCCTGGAACAGCGGCAATGCTCTTCATCACCTGACCGTAAAACGAAATGTAGTCCGCATCGCGGCGATAGTTGGTACCCGCCGGTGATAGTCGGGCAGTCAGCACCTGCTGCGACTTGAAACCCGTGTTGACCGCTTGCAACTCCATGAAGCTGCGAAATAGCAAACCGGCCCCCACGAGCAGCACAACTGATAACGCAACCTCGCCGATGATGAGCGCGTTACGTAAGCGGCTGTGTCGCCGGCTGCCCGACGCGCCACGTCCAACCTCATTAAGTGAACCCTGAACGCCGCTCCGGGAGAGCTGCAGCGAAGGAGCGAGTCCGAAAAGGATTCCCGTGAGCATCGATGCGGCGAGCGTGAAGCCAAGCACCCGCCAGTCAAGGTTGATCTCGCCCAGTCGGGGAAAATCCCTCGGCAGGAACCTCGACATTAGTGCGACGCCCCAGAGAGCGAAGAAGAGTCCGAGAGTTCCACCGGCAAGGGCGAGCATCGCGCTCTCGGTTAGCAGTTGTCGTATCACCCTAAATCGCGACGCTCCCAGCGCCGCGCGGATCGCCATTTCCTTTTGTCGCGTCGCCGCGCTTGCAAGGAGAAGGTTTGCCACGTTCGCACAGGCGATCAGCAAAACAAATCCGACTGCTCCGAACAGCAGCAACAACATCGGACCAGTCTCACCGACCAGATGGGTGTGCAAAGACACAACGCGATTGAATCGACGATTGTTCGTTTCGGGATATTGCTGCCGCAGACGCGCGGTGATGGTTTCCATTTCGCTCGCCGCCTGAGTGAGCGGCACGCCGGGTTTGAGTAATCCCACAGCGCTGAGCATCCCAAACCCGCGGACCTGCGTGGGATCCATGCGCTCGTTCAATGTAGGTGCGAGTCGGAATGGCGGAATCCAAACTTCCGTCTTGTCGGGATACTGAAATCCAGCGGGCGCGATGCCGACGACGGTATAGCTGACCCCATCCAGGCTGATTGATTTGCCAACGAGCGTGGGATCACTTCCGAAGCGTCTTTGCCAGAGTGCATTGCCAAGGACAACTATCTGAGCGTGCCCTGCCTGTTCATCCGCCGGCAAAAAGAACCGGCCGGCTCGCGGTTCGACACTGAATACGGAAAAGAAATTGGCGGACGTCATCGCCAGATCAATCCGTTCCGCCTGCTGGTCAAGCGCAAGATTGGCGGGCCTCGTCAAGATGGCGGCGAGTTGATCAAAGACAGCGCTCTGGGCACGCCAGTCGAGAAAGTTTGCGGGCGTTACCTGCACCCGCTTGCCACTTCGATCAAGTTCCTGGATGGCAACAATTCGATCGGCGTAGCGGTAAGGCAGCGGCCGAAGCACAACAGTATTGACGACGCTGAAGACTGCAGCGCTCGCGCCAATCCCGATCGCGAGAGTGATCACAACGATGGCGGTGAATCCGGGATGCTTGAGCAGGCTGCGGACTCCGTAGCGGAGGTCTTTTAACAGGTTGTACATGGGTGAATTTCCAATTGCCAATTGCCAATTTCCGATTGTGTGTTGCCGGCCTTGAATCCATCTGGCCCGACAAGTTCTACGCACTGCCCACTGTTTTCTGCCCCACTGCCTCCTGCTCCCTTACTCCAATCGGCAAGCGGCAAGTGCAAATCGCCAGTCCCTTCATTCGTATCGCAGCGCTACCAGTGGATCGACTTTCGTTGCGCGGCGCGCGGGGATGTAACAAGCGACTAGAACCACGACAGCCAAAACGCCCGCGACCGCTGCGAACGTGCCCGCATCAGTCGTACTAACTCCAAACAAGAGTTCTGCCAGCAAACGTGTTGCGGCAAAAGCTCCGACGAGTCCAACGGAAATGCCAACCAGCGCCAGCAACATGCCGTTGCCCACGATTAGCTTCAACACATCACGGGCCTGCGCCCCCAAAGCCATCCGGATTCCGATTTCCTGAGTTCGTTGCGTGACGACATAAGACATCACGCCATAGATGCCGACCGCCGCCAGCACCAATGCCAGAAGAGCAAAGCCGACGAGCAGGATCATGAAGAATCGTCTTAAGAGAATTGACCCAGCCATCAACTCGTCGAGGGTGGTGACGTTGAACACAGCTTGTTCTTTGTCGACCGCGAGGATCTCGCCGCGAATCGCATTGGTCATCGCGAGCGATTGGCTATCAGTCTTAACGACGATCGTGTTGAATTGAGTGGGAAACTGAGAATGCGGCAGGTAGATCTGCATCGGCGCTTTCTTGTCTAAAGCGTATTGCGACACATCGCTAACAACGCCGACGATCGTGCGCCATGGCAGCTGGTTCGTGTCACTTCCGGGAAACTTGATTCGTTTACCAAGCGGATCAGCCTCTGGCCACAACGAGCGAGCCATCGTGCTATTGATGAGGGCAACATTAGGCGAGTCTTTCGTGTCTTGCTCGGAGAGCGCGCGGCCCCTCAACAACGGGATCTCCATCGCCCGGAGGTAGCCCGGCGTAGTCACATAAAGATCGACAGTGAGCTCTTCTCCGCGCGCAGTGGGGTGATCTTCAACGGCCAGCCCGCGACCATCAAAGTTATCGCTGAGTGGCAATACACTCGTGATTCCAGCGGCCTTCACTCCCGGCAAGCCTGCAATGCGGTCTGTAGTCTGTCGATAGAAGGCAATTAAATTTTCAGGCTTGGGATACTTTGCAGTAGGCAGGCCTATATTCATGGCGACGACGTTGCTGGAGTTAAAGCCCTTGTCGACCTGGGTCAATCGCATCACTGTCCTTATTAGCAACCCCGCGCAGACCAGTAGGACGAGCGTCAGTGCGATCTCTGAAATGACTAGTCCATTGCGCAGCCGGTTACTGCCCGCAGAGGCGCCTGAACTGCGTCCACCTTCTTTCAACGAAACTGACAGATTCGGTTTTGAGAGCTGTAACGCTGGGGCCAGGCCGAACAACAAGGCCGTGGTGATCGAGATAGCGACTGTGAATGTGAGCGTATAGAGATCGATATGAATCCCATTGAACATCGGATTCATCTTTGCGCCAAAGACTTCAATGAGGCGCACGCCCCAAGTGGCAAGAAACAATCCGAGGGCGCCGCCACAAATCGATAGCAGCAGACTCTCGGTCAGCAGTTGTCTGATCAATTGAGCCCGTCCGGCGCCAATCGCTGCGCGAATCGTAATCTCTTTTTGTCTGGTGCTGGAACGAGCGAGTAGCAGGTTTGCGACATTGGCGCAGGCAACCAGCAGAACAAAAATCACAGCTCCGAAAATCATGAGCAGGGTGGGTCGGATTCCACCGATGGTGTCGTCCGTGATCGAAACAACATGAATGCCCTGGCCTTTGTTCGTCAGAGGATGCTCACGTTCGAGACGCTGAGCGATCACGCTCATCTCAGACTGAGCCTGGGCGAGTGTGGTCCCCGGTTTCAGGCGAGCGATCGCCCGCAGATGTCGCGCATCGCGTTGCGTATCGTCGTAGGCTTCGGCGACGGGTCTGTAGAACTGCCCTTCAGGTGCCACGAGAGTCGCCGGTAGTGGATGAAACTCCGGACCCATCACACCCACAATCGTGTACGGGCGACTGTTGAGAGATATTGAGCGGCCGACTATTGCAGGATCGCTGCCGAAGCGGCGTTGCCAAAGTCCATGGCCCAGGACGATGACAAGGTCCTTACCACTTTCCTGTTCTTCCGGAGTGAACACGCGGCCGAGGATTGGTTCGGCCTTCATGACCTTGAAGAAGCCGTCACCAACCTGAATGGCCGGCACTCGTTCGGCGGCACTGTCACCCGACATGATCGGATTCCAACCTGTGTAAGCGGCAACGTCTTCAAAGGCATTATTCTCTTTGCGGAAGTCTGCGATGTCAGTCGCGGAAACTTGATTGCGACCTTTGAGGCTGCCTTCAGTTTGGGAGTCGCCCCACACCAGCATCAGACTCGTCGGGTCGTTGTACGGAAGAGACTTCAAAAGGACGGCGTTGATGACGCTGAACACGGTTGTGTTGGCGCCGATACCGAGCGCGATCGACAACACCGCAACAGCCGTAAACGCACGATTACGGATCAGCATGCGAAGTGAGTAGCGAACGTCTCTATAGAAGGTATCCATTTTGTGTTTCCACTTATTAGCTCTCAATTGGCCGATTGCTGATTGGGTCTTTGGCCTTAGGTCTTAGATCTTAGATCTTTAGACTTTGGCCCTTGATCTCCAGAGCAAGGTCCGTGACTCGTCCGTACTAAGACCTAAGACCCAAGGCCAAAGCCCAATTGGCGATCGGCAATCGCAAATCGGGAATGCTCCTCATTCGTACCTAAGCGCAACCAGCGGATCCACTTTCGTGGCGCGACGCGCCGGGATGTAGCAAGCCAGCAGCGCAACCCCGACGAGAATTAAGGCGACACCGGCAAATGTGATTTTGTCAGTGGGGGTTACATGGAATAAAAAGCTCGCCAGCAAGCGTGTTAGTGCGACGGCACCCACCAACCCGATCGCCACTCCGATAAGCGCCAGTGACATTCCATTTTTTAGGACCAGAGAAAGCACGTCAGCGGCGCGCGCACCCAGTGCCATCCGGATACCGATTTCCTGTGTGCGTTGCGTGACCGCGTAAGACATCACTCCGTAGATTCCCACTGACGCCAGCAATAAGGCGCACAGTGCGAAGACAGCCAGGATGTAAGTCATCAGTCGCTTCGCTGAGATTCGTTCGGCGATCATCTCGCTTAAGGTCTTTACATTTGAAACCGGCAAACCGGGATCAAGCGCACGCACTTCACTTCTCACGGCAGAGACCAGCCGCGTCGGCTCCTGTGTCCCGCGAATCACCAGATTCATTGTTCGATTTGGATTTTGCGCGTAGGGAAAGTACGCCGTTGGATCGGCCGCCTCTTCAACGTCATCGTTTTTGACGTCGGCGACAATACCTACGATCTCCTGCGTCTGTTTCTCTTTGCTACCGGTTTCGAGTCGTTGGCCAATCGGTTGCTGGCCGGGCAGGAATTTTTTGGAGAAAGCCTCGTTGACCAAAACCACGCGGCCGGCTCGTGAGTCATCCTGCGCGGTGAACAGGCGACCTTGACGCAACGACGTACCAACCGCGTCGAAATAACCAGGCGTAGTGACGCGAATTTCGACATCCGGCTCTTCACCCTCGCGGAAAGGCGGCTGACCAGCAATTTGAAAATTGCTGCTGTTGTTCGAAGAGCTGAACGGAACAATGCTCACTGCTCCGCTCTTTACAACTCCGGGGAGGTTTGCAACGCGACGATCGAGTTGCTCATAGAACTCCAGCCGCTTTGCCTTGTCCTCGTAAGACTCGAGAGGCAGAGAGACCTCCATGGCCAACGTGTTCTCCGGCCTAACTCCAAGGTCGGCGCGGATCATTTCGGCGAAGCTTCGCACCATCAATCCCGCCCCAATCAGAAGCACGAGTGACAGCGCGACCTCGGAAACAACCAGCACGTTTCGCAGACGGTTGTGCGCTCCCCTTCCTGAGTCGCTCCTGCTCCCGGACTTCAACGCTTCATTCAAATTGGTCCGCGTCGCATGCCAGACGGAAGCCAACCCGGCAAGCGTTCCCGCGAGCACCGACACAACAAAAGCGAACGCGAGTACGTTCAAGTTGAGGCCGAGTCGATTCCAACCGGGAATGAATTTCGAGAAACCCGGAGGGATGCCGTGCGCCAGAGCCTGAATGGCCCAGACGGAGACAACAACTCCAAGAACTCCGCCCAGCACCCCTAACAGCACGCTCTCAGTGAGTACTTGTCTGATTAGACGCGAACGGCTCGCACCCAGCGCGAGGCGAACTGCGGTCTCACGTTGCCGCGAAGCAGCTCTCACCAGCATGAGGTTGGCAACGTTGGCGCAAGCGATCAGCAGTACGAAAACTACGGCTCCCATTAGAATCGGCACACCGGTTCGCGCGCCTCTCACGGCGTCGTCGGTAAGTGTCATTACATTAACGTCGCGGCCACTATTGGTTTCGGGAAACTGCTGCTGAGAGCGTTTTACGATTCCATGGAATTCTGCCTGGGTTTGCGCGGCAGTCACCCCTGGCTTCAATAGACCAATGACTCGGAGGTAGTGACTGCCTCGATCGTGCTGATCCTTTTGGCCCATGACGAGCGGCGTCCACATCTCGCCACCGTTGTACGGATAGTTGAAGTCCGCAGGCATTACGCCAACAACGGTGAAGACTTTGCGGTTAAGCGTGATTGTTTTGCCGACGATGTGGGGATCGCCAGCCAGATGTTGCCGCCAGAAGCTGTCCTTGAGAACGACTACGTGTTCATGGCCGGGTTGACTCTCTTCAGGCAGAAAGGTGCGGCCCTGAGCGGCCTTTACGCCTAGCGCCTCGAAGAAGCCCTGAGTCACTCCATACCCCGGAAAACGTTCAGGGTGTATGCCGTCAGAGAGATCAAATGAGAGCTGATCAATTGCTACTACCTGATCGCAGGTTTGGTTTTGCTCCTGCCAGTCCGTGAAGTTTCCGGGCGCAACTGATCCGCGCGTGGTGCCAATTGCCAGGTTTTGTTCCCACAAGACCAACAACCGTTCCTGGTTTGGAAAGGAAAACGGATGGAGGATGAGGGCCTCATACGTACTGTAGATGGTTGTGTTCGCGGCGATACCCAGCGCGAGGGTAAGTACCGCGATCGCGGCGAAGCCTGGATACTTAATGATTGAGCGAGCAGCGAATTTTAGGTCCCGCAGTAGTGAATCCATTGAAGGCTCTCCCAGCGGTTGCAGTGAGCGTTCGGCCTTTAGTTAAGACTGAACTCAGGTATTTCAACGAACCGAACGCAATCGAACGAAAGCTATTCTTTGACAACCCAACCGTCTTCCAGCCGCACAATCCGGTTGCCATATTCGGCATTGGTCTCGGAGTGCGTAACCTGAACGATAGTGGCGCCCTCATCATTAAGACGTTTGAACATCTCCATGATTTCTTTTCCCTGGCTCGAGTGCAGATTTCCGGTCGGCTCATCAGCGAGAATGATGCGCGGATTCGCAACGACCGCGCGTGCGATGCCAACGAGTTGTTGCTGGCCACCGGAAAGTTGGCTGGGAAAGAGATCCTTCTTGCCTACGATCTGAAAACGATCGAGCGTGTCGCAGACAATTGACTGCCGGGCTTTCTTGTCCACATCGCGATAGGAAAGCGGGAGCTCGAGGTTCTCAAATACGGTTTGATCGTCGAGCAGGTGATAACTCTGAAAGACAAAGCCGATGTTGCGGTTGCGCAGGTCCGCACGCTTCTTCCCATTGAGCCCGTGCACCGCCACGTCGTCAAAGTAGTATTCCCCACCCCACGATTGATCATGCATTCCGAGAATATGCAGCAAGGTGGACTTGCCCGCGCCGGACGGCCCCATGATCGAAACGAACTCTCCCTGCTGAATGTCGAGGTCCACACGACGCAGGACGTATGACTTCGACACTCCATGAGAGAAGGCCTTCTCGACGTTGCGCAGCCTGATCATGCGATGTCTCCAAAACCGCTTTCTTTCAATTCTCGCTTTGCGTCTTCGATTTCGCGCCGGTTAGCGCCTGCCTCTTCTTCAACGATCAACCCGTCGAACATGTGCACGATGCGATCGGCGTGCTGTGCATAGCGCGGGTCGTGAGTCACCATGCAGATCGTGGCGCCGCCACGATGAAGTTCGCGCAACAATTCCATCACCGCCTCCCCATTCGTTGAATCCAGGTTCCCGGTTGGTTCGTCTGCGAGGAGGATGCTTGGCTGGCCGCCCACAGCGCGCGCTACAGCTACACGCTGTTGCTGACCGCCGGAGAGTTGACTGGGAAGATGTTTGGCTCGATGGGCCATGCCCACTCTTTCGAGCGCTTCGGTTGCGCGCTGCTTGCGATCGCTCGAACTCATACCGCGATAGGTAAGCGGCAGTTCAACATTTTCGTAGACGGTGAGGTCACCAATTAGATTGAAACTCTGGAAGATGAATCCGACTTCTCGATTGCGAATGCGCGCGCGTTCGGAGAGCGAGAGGTTTTCAACTGGATGTTCATTCAGCACGTACTCGCCATCGCTCGGCGTGTCGAGCAAACCCAAAATCGATAACAAGGTGGACTTGCCGCAACCCGAGGGCCCCGCAATCGAGAGGTATTCCCCCTTCTTGATGTCCAGATGTATTCCGGAGAGGGCGTGGGTCTCAACTTCGTCGGTGTAGAACACCTTCTTGACGTCAGCGAGATGAATCAGGGGATCGGTTGCGCTCATTTGCGGTCTCCTTGGGGTTATTGACTCAGAAGAAACTGGTTGCGACAGAACTGACTTGAGTTCGAAACTCGCCGGCAATGCTCAACGTCGGCCCGCTGGATTTCGGGCTGGCAGTTGTCTACAGCTACCGAACGCGAATCAAGTTGTAGCTATCAAGAGTAGACGTATCCGACAGGATCACCTGATCGCCTTCCTTAAGTCCGCTAACTATTTCGACAACGCTGACGGAGCTGCGTCCCAACCCCACTTGAACACGCGTCGCTTCCTGGCCGTCAGGAGTCAGACGAAACATGCCGACAGTCTGTTGTGCTTGTCCAAATGCTGGTCGTCCCACGTAAAGAACGTTGGTCAGACGCTCGAGTTCAATTGTGCCATCAACGCTCAAATCGGGACGCGCACTTCCGGGGAGTGGACCGGTCAGCTCCGCGTCCACTACAAACGTGCCTTCACGCGCCGCGGGGTCGATGCGCGAGACGCGCCCTTGAATGATGCCGTTGCGTGTGTCGACAGTGACGGACTGGCCTAGTCTCACATCCTTGATCTGGGTCTCGGCAATTTTCAGTTCGGCTTTAAGCGATGCGGGGTCGGCGACTCGGGCGATGTTAACGCCCGGCGCTACCTGCTGCCCTTCCTGAACTGCGACGACTTGTAATACGCCACTCGTACCCGCGCGCACCTTCAACGCGTCGACCTGGTCTTTCTTCAGATTGGCAAGCGCGCGCAGTTGCTGCAGTCGAGACTCCTGGGCATTGATTTGCGCCTTGGTCGACCTTCCGCTGATGGCCAGCCGCTGTTGTTCAACTTTCACGCGGTTGGCCAGGTCCTGGACCTTCACACGCGAAATCTTCAGCAACAGCTCCGGCACCAGCCCTTGTTTTGCCAGGACCTCATCAGTGTCGAGTTGAATCTTTGCCTGACTGTAGTCGGCGTTGATGGTGGCGATCGCGGAGCGCTGCGTCATCGTGTCGCTTTCCAGTCGCACGCGCAGGCTTTCAAGATCGGCTTGGGCCGCTTTGAATTGGAACTCGGCGTCGACCGCTTGCTGCTCCATCTGTGGATTCGAAAGTTCAACGATTACCGTTCCCGCTCCAACTTCCACGCCTGCCTGGGCCAGGATCCGTTCAACTCTTCCGTCGGCGGGCGCGGGCACCCAGCGAGTAACTTGCGGAACGAGAGTGCCATTGCCGCGGACTTCACGCAGCATCTGTCCACGCTTTACGGTGTCGATCACAGCAGTAGCGCGATCGAGTGTTGGCGAAGCAGGTTTGAGCTTCGCGAGGACGAGAGTGATCCCACCTACTGCGGCAAGTCCGATCACAATAAAGATCCCTGTGCGAATTCGCTTCTTTAGTTTTGTTTTTCCTGGTCGCTTGATATCCATAAAATCGTAGGTTGGTGCAGTTCCGTATAAATCATGATTCAAGGAGCGTGCCATCTACGCGGTTAAAGAGCGACCCTGACGCCACGCTCGCATCTGCGGCGCTTTCGCCGACACTGCCGCTCGCAATACGCAGTAGAGGTGAGCATCAAAGGACCAGACGTTTCACTTTCGGGATTGCCCAATCCCACTTTCGCGAAGCGAGCACCTCGAACCTCCAAAGTTTCGTTCCACGGTTAGTAGGTTGTGACTTCTTACTGGGAACGCGGGCGACTCGCCCGCTGGCGGAACACTTACCTGGTGATGCCGCTTGGTGCGATCTTACAGATCGAGCTTCCAATCGTAATTGCGGCAATTGGGATCCTCGTCGCGATTGTTGTTCCGCCCTACATGAGCGGTGTGCGGAAGGCTAATGAAGCGGCTGCGGTTACTACTCTTAATGCTATTCGTATCGCTCAAGCTAGGTACGAACTTGACCACAAGGGCGAGTCCGGGACTTTCAGGCCGCTGTTTGAGGAAGGCTATTTCTAATTATAAGTATTCATCAAGGAACTTGCTGATCTCGGCCTGAACAATCTGCGAACTCCAACCATTGAAGTTATAGTCGAAGCCGTGGTTGGCCCAGGGAAGATAGATGTAGGAGTAAGGTACTCCGGCGGCAGTCAACTTCGGAATGATGCGTTCTACATTCTCCTTCCTGACTATCTGGTCATGTCCTCCGTGAAGAAAAAGTGTGGGCGGCGACTTAGCATTGACGTGCACAATTGGAGAAGCTGCGGTGTAGGTTGGAGATGCGGTCGCGGGTGACCCGTCCAGATAGTTTTCTAATACTTGCCGGGTGCCAATCACGTCAGGGCGTCCGGGATGGTCATAGTCCCAACTGAGATCAGTCGGACCGTAGAAGGAGATTACGGCCCGCACGCGTGTATCCTGACTGTCGCGGGAGACCGGGTTGCGCGTCGAGTCATTTGCGGTATAGGCGGCTAGCAGTGCCAATTGCCCACCTGCCGAACGACCAAGGAGTGCGATTCGATTAGGGTCAACACTATAGTGCGCGGCGTGGCTCTTCACCCAGAGAATGGCAAATTCGACATCAAGTAACTGCGCCGGAAAATGTTGTCTTGGATTTGCGAGGCGATAATTAACGTCGAACACTACGCGGCCATTCTCAGCCAGCCAACGGTCGTATTGTGCGAAGTCGCTTTTCGTTCCGCTTCTCCACGAGCCTCCGTGAATCACAATGATAGCCGGCAATAAGCCTGTGGATGTGAGGTTCACTGCCAACCCGCGCTCATCGGATGACCGCGGATGGTAGATGTCGAGAAGTATCGCCTGCCCATCGGGTCGGGCAAATTCCACGTCGCGTTGCTCGTCAATTACCACGAAAGGAACCTGCCTGCCTCCGAACAAATAACGACCCCAGGAGAGACTGACACCTTCGCGTCCGGCCACGCGATAAGCTTCAACTACAGGCAAGCTGGCGCAGATCAAGGTGACGAGGCTGAACGCGATACTGAGGCGGGCCGCTTTGCTCCGACGATCCATAGAGAGTGCGGTTGCACCGCAGAGTAAGGTGACGAGACCGGATAGCACCAGCCAGACACTCCACTCGCTGGCAGCTACCGCCACCATCCATAGGTAATAGGTCGGGGCAGGGACGATAATGAGTACTGCAAACGCAGTGCTTGGTGCACCGACGAGCCAGCAAAATATCAGCAGCGATTTTTTCATGATGGTGGACCGCATTGCGATCACGAAGTTGGAGTGTTTTGACGGACGCTCATTATCATCAGTCTATTTTGGAGAGTTGATTAAGATCTGAATGCGTTTACTTAAGATCGTATTGAAGTATCTGATTGGTGTTTTCTTTGTATTGGCAGGAATCAATCATTTCATCAACCCAGGTTTCTACCTGAAGATCATGCCGCCATACTTACCCTGGCACCTGTTTCTTGTTTACCTGAGCGGGTTCTTTGAAATTGTTCTTGGGGGCATGATTTTGATACCAGCACTGACCCGCGTCGCTGCTTGGGGAATCATCGCGTTGCTGGTTGCAGTCTTTCCCGCAAATATTCACATGGCAGTTAATCCCGGACTCTATCCTGATATAAGTCCTATAGCTTTATGGCTCCGGTTGCCACTGCAAGGAGTGCTCATCGCGTGGGCCTACTGGTACACGCGGCCCGGTGTCAGTAGAAATTGAGGATGTTTCTTTTGAACTGCGACGAAGCCGTACGCCTTTGGAGCGGTTGCTCAAGTTCAATAATGAACGCACAGCAGTTTCAACAGCTCGCTGAAGTGAGAGAGGGGCGATCAAACTTGAGGCGAACAACAAACTCGCCAGCGTTGAGAAGTGGACGAAAGGTATCTGTTGTCCGGTGCCTTGGGCAAGCTTTCCGCCGTTTCTTAGGAAGCTGCATCTCCGTCAGCATGATGATGCAGCTTCCAATAATTACTTAGGCATCAAGACTGTATCAATGACATGGATCACCCCATTAGATTGATGCACATCAGCGATGGTAACGCGTGCCGAGCCGCCTTTTTCGTCAGTGAGAACGAGGTCGTTACCACTCTTCGACGCAGTTAGCGTCCCGCCGCTTACTGTTTTGAAACTGGCCTTTCCTTTACCCGCCTCGATCGCCATCATGATTGAGGCCGCATCCTGATCGCCAGCCACTACGTGATAGGTCAAGATTTTCGTTAGCTTCGCCTTATTCTCTGGCTTGACGAGAGTGTCGACCGTGCCCGCCGGAAGTTTATCAAAAGCTTCATTGGTCGGCGCGAACACGGTAAAGGGACCAGGTCCTTTCAGCGTGTCGACTAGTCCGGCAGCTTTCACGGCAGCGACCAGCGTGGTGTGATCCTTAGAGTTGACTGCGTTATCAACAATGTCTTTGGTGCGCAGCATTGGTGCTCCGCCGACCATCGGATTATCGCTAGCCTTCATGTTTGGATTTTCCGGCGCCTTGCTTGGACTCGCTTGCATGTTTGAGCTGGAGGCATTTGTGTTGCTCGCATTCTCCTGATTACCCGCGCTGCAAGCGGATGACATAGTTAACACAGTCACCGCCAAGGCTAGCGCACCGATACCTACTGCTTCTTTCATTGGGATTTTCTCCATTGTCTATAAGTTGTTGGTGCTTACCTTAACTACGGAAGAGGTCAAGGAAACGGATTGTTGAAAATGAAGTTGGAGGTTTCCTTGAGGTTTTCCTATAAGGAGATCGGGAGAGCATACCCGAACGGCTAACCCGCGAGTTGCTTCACACTGATGAATGCTTCCGAGTAGGTACACGGACGGTCCGAGACAGGAACTAGATGAGCTTCCGCACGTACGAAACCAACGCATTTATCTGTGCCTCTGAAAGCTTCTTCCCGAACGCTGGCATCTTGCCCTTACCGTTAGAGATCGAATTGAAAAGCCGTTCGTCGCTTACCTCCGACTGCCACTTCGGATCAGCCAAATTTCGCGCGTGATTAAATTTCGCCTTGAAGGTCTTAGCATGGCCGTCCTTGCCGTGACAACTATCACAGTTTTTGTGGAATAGAATGCTGGCATCGACACTTTGCACAGCGTTTTTCTGAGTTATCAAGTTTGCCGAATGCGCCGGGTACAGGAACGCCAGAACACAACCGAGACCCAATAACGTAACGGCCATTCGCATCAAATTCTCTCTCATGTTTCCTCCAACTCGACGGTGATTTTTAACTTACTGCTTCAACTCGCTAGTGCATTGTCTCGCTTGGAGTTCAATGTTTGGTAAAACCGTTGCTCAAGCCTTTTGGTAAATTTGCAAGAATT
>JBDTYQ010000088.1:0-14433 GCA_040005515.1 bacterium | reverse complement strand
TGACGACTCTCATACATGCCTCCGTGGAGAGTTGGCGGCTGCAGCATTCTCTGTATGGGGTGGAACTGACCAGTAGGTTCATCTAGAGCCTCTGCTCCGAATGAGGCTCATCGATGAAGCTGAAGCGGGTGCTATCGCGCGACAGCCCCGCCTGGCTTAGTGATCGCCCCGCTCATTATCGTCATCGTCACGACCGCCGTGCTCGACGAATCGAATGCAATCACCTTGATTGCTGAAGCTGCGCGGGAAATTGAAGTTGAGCCAACCGTCGTTCTTGCATTGATCATTACGCGTGGGCGGGCCGCAGAGAGGACCAGCGGTATTTATCGTTCTCGGTTGGCCGGCTGGAACGATGATCGTCGCAAACAATTCGGCCGGGATTGAACCGGTGTTTCTGACCTGATGTACTCTTGGTATCGGCTCTTCGAACGCCTGGCCCGCTGTGAACACTTCCGACCCGCCGCAGCCATCATCTTCGGTCACTGTTCCAGTCTTGACGATCACGTAGGCGCGACCGGGATGGTAGTGCCACGGAATGACGTCGCCTGGTTGCATCGTGATTTGAGACATGGCTATGTCGGCTGGGCCGTTGAATAGCTCCGAAGATGGAATCGTTCCGAGAGCTAGACGCACCGAGGTAACCGCTAAGGCGGTAACTGCGCAGATGCTGATGAGACACACAATCAATACGAGTGCGCGTTTGCGATGAGAGATGAGCTTTTTCATGGTGATACTCCTTTCTGTGAGAGCGAGTTTGTTGCGCGATGGAGCAGCCTCGGCGTGGTTTAACCCGGTGCTGATGAGCTGCTGTTCTTCCCGTAAGGCAGGCGCCACTGCGTCGTTCGATCGCTCTGCCTTCATCTCCTAACGCGTGAAAATCCCTCCAGACCTCTAATGCCTTCAGCGCCCGCGCGCGGCGCCAGGCGCGATGGGCTTCGCAGAAGAAGTCGACCGTCACCACCCGCGCCGGTCAATGCCCCGTTCATGTGCAAAGCAATCGAGACGCAGCTATGCCGTCTCATTCCGAACGAGATTTTTTACGCTTTGCTTCAATGACTGCTGGTAGTTGTAATCGTGAGGTTTGAGTATTACTCTCCACGCATCAGTAGCGCCGCTCGATACCACTCGCTAAAACCACTTAAGAATTCCGGCGCTGAATCCAACCGCATGAAAGGGTGAATGATGACACCCGCACCCCATGAAGTAACCCAACTGCTCATCGATTGGAGCTCGGGAAATCAAGCCGCATTGGAAAAACTAATGCCGCTGGTTTATGAGGAGCTGCATCGCCTGGCGCATCGATACATGGGTCATGAACGGCCGGGGCATACGCTGCAAACCTCGGGTCTGGTGAATGAAGCTTATCTGCGGCTAATAGATCAGAGTCAGGTGCGTTGGCAGAATCGCGGGCACTTTTTTGGCATCGCCGCGCAAATGATGCGACGCATTCTTGTGGACTACGCACGCACGCGAAGCTATGCGAAACATGGAGGCGGCGCGCACCGCGTGTCATTTGATGAAGCAAGGATGCTTTCTCCTGAGCGAGCGGCCGATGTGGTTGCACTCGATGAAGCACTGAACGATTTGGCTGTTTTTGACAAACGCAAGAGTCAGATCGTTGAACTCCGGTTCTTTGCCGGACTAAGCATCGAGGAAGCCGCTGAAGTTTTAAGCGTTTCGCCCGGAACCGTCATGCGCGACTGGACGCTGGCGAAAGCCTGGTTGCGCAAAGCAATGACGGTGGATAAAAAGGAAGTAGTTAGAGGTTAGCCTGATCATCCTCGCGTTAGTTTTGGATGCTCGAGTATTCAAGTTACTTGAGCTTGTCGAACAGACACATCCGCAGTTGGCATCCGAACTGACAACCCCATGCAAATCGAACGTTGGCAGCAGATCGATCAACTGTTCCACCTGGCACTGGAGCGCGAGCCCGCAGAGCGCGCCTTGTTCCTGGAGCAGGCTTGTTCGGGCGATGAGTCGCTGCGCAGCGAAGTGGCGGCGCTGATTTCTTCTCACGAAGAGGGCGAGAGTTTCATTGAAACGCCTGCTGCGGATCTCGCGGCAGCGTTGCTGTCAAAAAATCACGCCGGCCTGGAAGCCGGTCAGTCGGTGGGCCATTACGAAATTGCCGGGGTCCTTGGCATGGGTGGGATGGGCGAAGTTTATCTGGCTCAGGACTTCAAACTCGGCAGGCGTGTCGCGCTGAAACTACTGCCTGCGAGGTTCACCGTCAACGTGGAGCGTGTCCATCGCTTTGAGCAGGAAGCGCGTGCGGTTTCAGCCTTGAATCATCCCAACATCGTCACCATTCACGAAATTGGACGCGAAGGGGACGCGCAGTTCATCGTCACCGAATTTGTTGACGGGCAGACGCTGCGTCAGCGGTTGTCTGAGAGTGCGGCCACTCCGCGTCTTGCGCTTGATGTTGCCATTCAAGTGGCCGGTGCTTTGGAAGCGGCCCATGCTGCCGGCATTGTGCATCGCGACATTAAGCCTGAGAACATCATGCTGCGCACTGATGGCTACGTGAAGGTACTGGACTTCGGGCTCGCCAAACTCACGGAACAGTCAGCGTCGCTAGATGTTGCTGGGCAAACCCTCATGAAGATTCAGACGAGGTCGGGGTTGGTGATGGGAACCGCGACTTATATGTCGCCGGAACAAGCTCGTGGCCTTGACGTCGATGCCCGAAGCGACATTTTCAGCCTGGGCATCGTGATTTATGAGATGTTGGCTGGCCGCGTACCCTTTGACGGCGCAACAACCAGCGACGTGATTGTCTCAATACTGGAGAAGGAACCTCAGCCACTCCGTCAATACTCACCGGATGCACCTATAGAACTCGAATGGATGATCAAGAAAGCTCTCGCTAAGGACCGGGAAGAGCGTTATCAAACCATCAAGGACTTCCAGATCGACTTAAAGCGCCTCAAACAAGAGTTGGAAATCCAGGCGAAACTAGACGGCCGCACGCCGTCCAGTTGGCGGGCCACGTCCAGAGCAACGCTCAGCAGCGTGAACACGACCGCCGACGAACTCACCAATAATAGTGCGCCATCGATGGCTCACCTGTCCTCCGGCGCAGAGACAGCGGTCGAGAACAAGAGCAGCAAGAGATTGGCGTGGCCTGGTAAGAGGACGTTTCTCTTTGCTGCAGTGGCGCTCGCCGTTTTTTCCGCAGCTTCGTTTTACGCCGGGCTGACACAGGCGCCCGCACCGGCTCGTCCAACATTTCGTCAGCTCACTTTTCGCCGGGGCGCGATCACGGGGGCAAGATTTGCTCCCGACGGTGGCACGCTTATTTACAGTGCGGCCTTTGACGGTAAACCGGTCGAGCTTTTCACGAGTCATTTGGAAAGCCCGGAGTCGAGTTCTCTCAAACTCCAAGCCAACATTGAATCGATCTCTTCAACGGGAGAAATGGCAATCCTGCTTGATTGTGAAGTCGACATGTTCGGCTGCCGCAACGGTACGCTCGCCAGGCTCCCTCTTGTTGGCGGGACACCGCGTGAGGTCATGGAACACATCGATCACGCTGACTGGGGGCCCGATGGGCTGGAGCTTGCCGTGGTGCGTGCGAATGATGAAGGACAGTACCAGCTTGAATATCCGATTGGCACTGTCCTTTACAAAGCGGCAGGGAATATCGGTGATCTCAGTGTAGCCCCGCAAGGTGATCTCGTAGCGTTTGTCGATCAGCCTGTTCTCGGTGATGCGAGCGGATCAGTTTTGGTAGTTAACCGTAACGGACAAGTCACTACTCTATCGAGCGGATGGAAGTCTGTCGGTGGGATCGCATGGACGCCTACTGGAGAAGAAATCTGGTTCAGCGCCGGTAAGACGAAAGTAAATGCGCTCTTTGCAGTGAGCCGTGCTGGTCGTGAACGTCTTGTGTTCCAGGCTCCCGGTAACATCGGACTAAGAGACATTTCCAAAAGCGGGAGAGTTCTGCTCCAGCGCGGCGTCCCTCGCAGCCGGATGATCGTTTCTACTCCCGAATTGCAGCAGGAGCATGACCTCGCTTGGTTCGACTTTTCTACGTCGGCTGATATTTCGGCTGACGGGAAGAATTTGCTCTTCTATGAAGCAGGGGCGGCCGTAGGCGGCGGGTATTTTGTGTATCTTCGTAGGATGGACGGATCGACCGACCCGATTCGTCTTGGCGAAGGCAAAGCACTGGCATTATCACCCGACGGCAAATGGGCCCTCGCGGTGCAAGAGAATCCAACGCCGCAGCTCGTGCTGTTACCCACCGGACCCGGTCAGCCGCGGCTGCTGCCGCGCGGAAATATCAAGGAGTATCACTTCGCTTCCTGGTTTCCTGACGGTCAACGCTTTCTCGTCACTGGTCTGGAGCCTGACCACGCTTTGCGCTCCTATGTCCAGGATGTATCCGGCGGACCACCGCAGCCAATCACACCGGAACTGACCCTTGCCATCTCAGTATCGCCGGATGGCAAGCGCCTGATTAAATGGACGCCCTCCAGCAGCAGTCCGGAGGGGCAATACTCGGTGTCACTCATTGACGGAAAAGCCTCACGTCCAATTCCCGGGCTTGAATTCGGCGAGCGGCCGATTCAATGGAGCACTGATGGACAGGCACTCTACGTTGCGGGCTCAGGCGAATTCAGGACCGGCCTGTATCGGATAGATCTATCCAACGGCCATCGACAACTTCGCAAAGAGATCGTTCCTGATCAGGTCGGATTCGTTATGCTTGAGATTGAGCCCGGGGGAATGCGAATCACACCAGACGGCAAATCCTACGTCTACACGTATTGGACTGCTCTTCGCGACATATTTCTGGCTGAAGGTCTGAAGTAGAAAGTAAGACCAGACACTTTGTGCGCCGTTAGAAGTTTGTCACTCAGTTCCCGCGTTCATAGTGGGGAGTGAAAGCCGGATTGTTTGAGGGACGGCGCCGTTAGGAAGATGGGTCGGCCTACTGCACGGCTACCCACATTGGAGTTCTTGCTATTACTTGAGACAAGGCATAGCATCCGGCGCAGTAACCAACCTGGGTAAACCCAAGGATCACGCCAACCTGACAAGCATTGCCTCGCCTGACTACCGCGCCGTTTCGGACGGCGCAAGAGAGGCTCAATGAAAAAAGTTATCTGTGCCGTTTTGTTTTTTGCGGGGGTTTTTCTTCCTGGCGTTTCGCCAGTCGATGCGTGCGGTGACAAGGCATTAAGGATTGGTCGCGGAATCAGGTTTCGGCGCATCTCGCAGCCTGCAGCTGTTCTCATCTACATCCCTTCCAATGAAACTCGGGCGGCGCAAGTGCAATCGCTCTTGAAGAAGGTGGGGCACAAGCCTCACGCCGTTCAAAGCGAGGAAAATTTCAACAATGCTCTCAACTCAGGGAAGTACGATCTTGTGTTGAGCGATCTCGGCGCCGCTTCAGGATTCGCACAGCAGATCGAGAACGCGCCTTCGAAGCCGGTCCTAGTCGCTGTTGTTTCCGAAGGGACAAAAGCTGAAGTCGCTGCAGCCCAGAAGCGCTACAGCAACGTAGTAAAGAATCCCCACAGTGCTGAAAATTATCTCGACGCGATTGATAAGGCTGTGCGCTCAAGAGCTCATTTGATTGCGAAGAGAGTCTGAATCCTCACGGACAGCGAAGGGCAGTCATGTGTAATAAGGACAGCGTTCCAGCAATCGTTGTCTGTCTATCAGTCGTTGCGCTTCAGGTCGCTACGGCGGGGTCGGCTTGCGCCCAGGCCTGGGTGCCACCGAAGGGCGACGGATCTGTAACAATCACTTACCAGAAGGTGGACGTGCGCGACCACTTCGATGCTGGTGGCGACACGGAGGATCGAGGCCGCATTCACACTCACAATCTCGTCATGGCACTGGAGTATGGCCTGACCGACAAGTTGGCCCTCGACGTGGATCTACCTTATGTCGCCTCAAGATTTGACAGTCGCGGCTTCCGCCCGCATGGCCCCGAAGACGACGGCTTTTACCATCCCAAATTTTCAGATGCGCACGTGAGCGTGCGCTACAACGTGGCGACGAAGCATCTGGTGGTAACGCCATTTGTGGGCGTGACGATTCCAACGCACGACTATGAAGTCCGCGGACACACAGCTGTCGGTCGGGGGTTTCATGAGTTGCTTGTAGGAGTAAACGTCGGCCGCCAATTGGATCCGATTCTGGCGCACTGCTACGCGAACGTGAGGTACTCATTCGCGGTGCTAAAGCACTTTCAAGGCTTGAATCTAAATCACAGTAATACTGATTGGGAGCTTGGCTGGTTTGCGAACAAGACAATTGCTTTGCGATTCATCGGAGCATGGCAAAAGGCCTATGGAGGGCTGGATTTCCCGGCCGGTGTGCGACTTACGCCGGTGCAATTTCAGATTCACGATCGAGTTGCAAGAGCGAGTTACGTTGAGCTGGGGGGTGGAGTGACCTTCTCATTGAATAGAACGATTGATATTCACACAGCTTACGCGAGGACGATTTCCGCGCGGAACACTCACGGAGATGCCGGTTTAATTTTGGGGTTCACTTGGAGATTTTCGCGTGGCCAATCCAACCGGATTGCAAAGAACACCACGCTCACTCTGTCGCCCGTGGGAAAGTAACCGCATCGATGCCGTAACCCTCGTCCCAGGACGCGCAAACGTCGATCGTTATCAGTCTTCTCCCAACTGTCTGGATCCACCTTACGATCCAAACCGCGCTCGATACTCAGAAGAATTAACGAAGCCGTTGATCAGGGTCCTTGAGTTGCCAGTGGTATCCAGCACTCGAATCCATCCCAGATACAACGCGTCCGGATCTCGCCGCAAGTAACCGAAATACTGCATCACCACAAATGACTGGTTGTAGTATTTCTGGTAGACCTCGTTGCTCTCCACGATCTCTCGAAACACCTGGGCGCGCGTCTTCGTCAGCGCGTTCAATGCATCGATCAGCGCCTGTCGGTTGGGCAGTGTCACTGCGGCAGTTGAGATCAGAGTCTCAACGTAAGTCGAATTGTCGAGCCCGTTGTATTTGTTGATGAATGCTGGTCGTGTCATGAAGTCAGCAATCAAAGCTACTTTGGCCGCTTCCAATTGCGCATCGGAGAGAAAGCCACTGACGCGTTGCAGGTCAGGCATGAACTCGGCAAAGTCGGGCTTGCGACCAAAGGCAACGGAGTATTGTCGGTAGGCGAAGTAACCACGTCCTTCAAACTCTTGCGATTGGAAGAACGCGCCTGAGACGTGAACTCGATCGCAAGACGTGCTGCCAGGAACGCAGTTGTTAAGTACGGCGAGCCACCCCGCCAGTCCTGGAGGATCCGCTTCGCGGTTGAGGAAGTCGAGGTAGTGTTGGAGGACGAAGAACTGAGCGTTGTCTATCGCGTTGGGAACTGTACCAGGGTCGTAAATCTCGACACTCCCAAGAATGCCATTACTATTGCTGCCGCCTGCGACCAGTACTTTTCCGTTGGACAAAAGAGTTGCTGAGTGGTTCTCGCGCGCGGTATTGAGATCAGCCGTCCTGGTGAATGACCCCGTCGACAAGTCATACAGCTCGGCACTCTTCACGGTCTGATGAAGATTCCAGTCGGAGCCTCCAACCACCAAAACCTGCCCACCTCTAAGCAGGGTCGCTGTATGGCTTTCGCGGGCTTCATTGAGCCTGCCCGTGTCAGCCCAGGTTCTCGAGGCTGAATCGTACAATACGGCGCTGAGCAAAGTCGTGGGAGGCCCGCCTTCTCGCGCGTAACCTCCAGAAGCCAGGATCTTGCCGCTCGGTAACAAGGTTGCCTCGTGAAAGATCCGTGGGGTGCCGAGGCCGCTTGTGCTTGTCCACCTTCCGGCTTCTGGATCATACAACTCAACGCTGGCCAAGGTCGTGAAGAGGTCGAAGTCGTCAGATCCTCCGGCGATCAAGACGTTCCCATCTGGAAGTAATGTCGCAGTCTGACTGTACCTCGCAGTTGCCAAGCCTCCGGTGGTGGTCCAAGTCCCAGTCGATGGATCCCAAAGCTCAGCCGTGTTGGTGATTATACGGTTCCCAGCGGCAGTACCTCCCGCAACGATGACCTTTCCGTTTTTAAGCAGGGTAGCTGAATGATAGGCGCGATCATCAGCGAGGTTCCCGGCGAAACTCCAGGTTCCAGTGCCGGGGTCGTACAACTCTGCAGTATTTTAATGCCAAAATCCTGCGGATTATTGTTAGTGAATCCCCCTACCACCAGTACCCTGCCATCTTGAATTAGCGTTGCAGTGCAAAAGGCGCGCGGCTTGTTGAGGGCGCCCGTAGTGCTCCAGGTTCCTGTAGCCGGATCGTAGAGTTCTGAACCGCTCAGGAAGCCGGCGCCGAGTCCTCCCGCGATCAGCACCTTACCGGTTTTTAGCAGCGTCGCCGTGTGACCGTGGCGGGCTGCGCTAAGGCTGCCCGTAAAGGTCCAACTCGCTTCAACCGTCTGGGCGCGGACCCATCTGATCGGAATTAAAGCGATACCAATCCCCAAGCTCGCCAATGCGAGAGTCGCGATGAATAAGCGAGCGATGTTTCTTTGGCTTCTCATGAGAGGTTCCTTTCGCCTTTCCTGCTGCGCACCCTCTCTGTCTTAGCGTTCATTAGGCGTCAGCTTCTCGCGAGTTGTGAGATAGATGTCGGACAGCCCATCGCCTCCGGCGCGGTTTGAGGCAAAGAACATCGTCATACCGTCCTTTGAGAGCGTTGCTCGCGTCTCGCGTGCGGGGCTGTTGATTCCGGAACCCAGGTTGGTTGGCATCGACCAGTCATCGGCTGTGGTCTCGCGGCCTGCCGTCCATATATCGTCCTGGCCGGAGCCGCCGGGTCGGGTCGAGTCAAATACGATTTCGGTTCCGTCCTTTCGCACATTCGGTCGAACGTCGTTGAATGCGGTATTGAGTCCGGGAACGGGCTGCGCTGGGCCGAAATCGACACTGAAGTAGATGTCTTGCAAACCGAAACCGCCCGCGCGGTTGCTTGAGAAGTAGAGGACAGCGTTCCCGCTCTCGTCCTCGAAGTACGAAGGGCTCGACTCGGCGGCGATACTGTTGATTTGGCAGCCGACGTTTTGCGGCTCTTCCCAGGCGCCGTTCTTGAACCGCGTAAAGTAGATGTCGTCGTTGGGCGTGGGGCCGCAGCTGCCCGGCCGACTGCTGACAAAAAAGAGCCCGTGGCCTGGCACCGGCGTCGGGGAGTGATCATTAGCGCTGCTGTTCACCGGCAAGCCAAGATTCTCCGGGGCTCCAAACGGATCGTCCTGCCTGGCGCGGTTGGCGACGTAGATATCAAGCGCGCCGCTTCCGCCAGGGCGATCTGAAACTATGTATAGACTTAGGCCGTCGGGCGATAGGATCGGATAGCCTTCGTTAAATGTTGTATTCAACTCCGGACTGGTGCCGGGGAGCGATTCTGCGTTCAGCGGCGCGCCCCAATTGCCGAGGTGCTTCGCAGAGACGAGCGACGTAAGGGTCACCGCCGCGAGAATGATGATGAAGGCGAGCAGGTGTGTCCTCGAGACTAATCGTTCTGAGTTAGTAGCATTGGGTGTTTTCGCTAAGCCCGACGCGCGGCGGTAGGCTTGCTTGACAGTTTTCGTAAACATGATTTGTTGATCTCCTTCCGATGTGGCGGAAATTGCCTCCGCAATTGAGTATTCCGTAAGTCTCGTTTAAGTGCCCGTCTACAGATGCGAGAATCGAATCGAAAACCTCTAAGCGGAGAAGAAAGTCCGTTTCGCCGGTTACCCAAACTAGTGAGAGAGGTACTGCCCACGGGTGTATAATCGGCGCCGCTTGCGGTTAGTCTCAGGCATGCCGGGGTGACATGAATGGATCCCTCACCACAACAAGTGACCCAACTGCTCGTTGCCTGGGGCAGCGGCGATCAGGCCGCACGTGATGAGCTAATGCCGTTGGTCTACGAGGAGCTGCGCCGGTTGGCCCACCAGTGCGTTCGCCGGGAGCGGCCCGATCACACACTACAAACCTCGGCACTGCTCAACGAAGCCTACCTCCGGCTTGTAGATCAGAAGAACATTCAATGGCAGGACCGCGCACACTTCTTCGGCATCGCTGCGCGATTAATGCGGCAAGTCCTGGTGGATTACGCCCGCAAGCGACGCTACGCCAAACGTGGAGGCGACGCGCACCGAGTGCCTCTGGATGAAGCGATGATCGTCTCTGAGGAGCGCGCCGCCGACGTGGTGGCGCTCGACGACGCGCTAAAAAGTCTCGCCGAGATTGATCCCCGCCAGAGTCAGATCGTCGAACTGCGATTTTTCGGCGGATTGAGTATTGAGGAGACCGCCGAAGTTCTTTCCGTTTCGCCGGGCACGGTAATGCGCGACTGGACGCTTGCCAAAGCTTGGCTCCGCAGGGCCGTAACATCCTGACGTCCTTTAAGAGGTCCGGGGGACATTTCTCGCATTTAAGGTTAAGGCAAACTGCGCGAGGTTGAAGCGAACTACGGATCAAACTGCGCCGCTTGGCACTTACGGGTTGAAGCTTGCTTTTATGACCCCCGAACGCTGGGAACAAATCAAACCGCTGTTTCATGCGGCCCTGGAGCATGAACCGGCTCAGCGTCCTACGTTCCTCGCCCGCGTTTGCGCAGACGATGGTCCGCTCCGCCATGAGCTTCAGTCGCTGCTGGAGTCGCACGAGCAGGCGGAGAGCTTCATCGAGACGCCCGCCTCTGACGTTGCGGCGGAATTGCTCGCCGAGGATCAGCCGGGGTTGGGGGCTGGGCAGATGGTGGGCCCTTTCAGGATTGCGAAAGTGCTGGCCAGAGGCGGAATGGGCGAGGTTTACCTGGCCGACGACTCGAGGCTCGGTCGTAAGGTCGCACTGAAGCTGCTGCCACCGCAGTTCACTGTTAACGCAGACAGGGTGCGGCGCTTCGAGCAGGAGGCGCGGGCGGCGTCGGCGCTCAACCACCCAAACATTGTCACCATTCACGAGATCGGAAAAACAGAATCCCTCCACTTTATCGCCACGGAGTTTGTTGAAGGCGAGACCTTGCGCCAACACATGGCTAACGCCCAGATGAAACTGGATGAGGTCTTGAACATCGCCACTCAGATTGCTTCGGCGCTAGCGGCGGCGCACGCAGCGGGAATTATGCACCGCGATATCAAACCCGAGAACGTCATGATTCGCCCCGATGGGTATGTGAAGGTTTTGGATTTCGGCCTGGCAAAACTAGTCGAGCAAAAGAACACATCTTTCCTTGGCTTGAGAGAACCAACTCAATCGGCGGCGGGTTTGATTCTGGGAACCGTCAGTTATATGTCCCCCGAGCAGGCAAAAGGCGAGCGGCTTGACGAGCGGACGGACATCTTCAGTTTTGGCGTAGTGGTTTACGAAATGCTTGCCGGACAAACGCCGTTCGCGGGCGAATCGATGTCGGAGACGTTTGCGAATTTGATCAACGCTGAGCCGCGGCCCCTTTCAGGTTCTGCGCAAAACGTGCCGGACGAGTTGAAGCGCATCGTCGTCAAAACGCTCTGCAAAAGTAGGGACGGACGTTACCAAACGGTGAACGACGTTCTGACCGATTTGGAGCAGCTGGATGTCGGAGCTCGGCTGAAACGACATATTCCATCGGACGCAAACGGCGGGGATCGGACGAGAACGAACGGTGGGCAGACGGCTGACCTTGCGCTCGCGCGTCCGACTTCGAGCGCCGCTTCTTTAATGAACAGTGTCGCGCGTCACGGACGCGGCGTGGCGCTCGCAGCGGCAGGCATGGTCCTGACCGTCGCGGCCATCGCATATTTCTCCCACTCCGCAAAAAGCAGCGGGGCGATCGATTCCGTGGCGGTCATGCCTTTCGTGAACGCCAATGCCGACCCCAGTGCCGAATACCTCTCCGAAGGGATCAGCGACAGCCTAATCAACAGCCTCTCACGGTTGCCGAACCTGAAGGTCAAGTCGCTCAACTCGGTGTTGCGTTACAAAGGGCAAGAGGTGGACCCGCAGAAGGTCGGGCGCGAGCAGAACGTCCGCGCAGTGTTAATAGGCCGGATGACGCAACAGGGAGACGATGTGACCATTAGCGCGGAGTTAGTGGACGTGAGTGACAACCGCCGGCTGTGGGGCGGCCAGTACAGACGCAAGCGGTCCGACATCGTCGTGGTGCAGAACGAAATTGCGGGGGAGATAACAAACGGCCTGCGGCTGAGGCTCACCGCCGAAGAGAAGAAGCTACTGGCTGGACAACAAACCCAGAACAGTGATGCTTTTCTGCTTTACAGTCTGGGCAACTACTACTTCCGTAAAAATACAAAAGAGGGATTCGAGAAAAGCATTGAATCTTTCAACCAGGCAATCCAGATAGATCCGAACTACGCGCTGGCCTATGCCGGATTAGCGGGCACTTATCAGTTCATGGGAACGCGCGGCTTTTCGCACCCGAAGGAGTACGAGCAAAAAGTCGAGTGGGCGGCGCTCAAAGCGTTACAGCTTGATGAGACGCTAGCCGAAGCTCACGTCTTTCTCGGGGTGCATAAATTTTATGATTTCGATTGGACTGGAGCAGAGAAAGAAATCAAACGGGCGCTGGAGCTTGACCCAAACTCTTCACAAGCTAACGACGCGTATTGGGTCTATCTGGGCGCCTTGGGGAGAGCGGACGAAGGCCTTCCGTATGAGCTACGGTCTCGAGAACTCGACTCGACGCCCGACCGCGGCCAAGCTGCGTTTGCTTACTTCCTTGCCCGTCAGTATGACAAGGCAATTGAGTTATACGGAAAGAACCTGGAGAAAAAGCCTGACAATGCTCACGCGCACATTTTGCTTGGGGAGGCTTATGTGGCGAAGGGGATGCCCGCGGCTGGAGTTGCTGAGATGGAAAAGGGTTTGGCACTCGATGCGACTCTCGCAAAAACGCCGGAGCGCTGGGATAGATATCCGCTACTTGCGTACGCCTACGCAGCGGCGGGCCGGCGCGCCGAGGCACTTAGAATACTCGGCGAGCAGCAAAGATTGGCGAAGCAACGTTTCGTCTCGCCTTATAACTTCGCCATCATCTATACGGGTCTTGGCGACAAGGATCAAGCCTTCGAGTCGCTGAGAAAATCTGTCGAGCAACACACCTTGATCCTCGTTCACCTCAAGAGCCGACCGTTGTTCGATCCCCTGCGTTCAGACTCGCGATACGCAGAGCTCCTCCGGCGCATGAACCTTGAGCCGTGAGTCCGGTTGAAGGGGTGGAACTCCGTGGCCACCAAATCGTTTGCGTTTGCGCAAGTTGATTGGCACCGCAAGGAGTGGCCCCTACACATACACTTGGAGAAATGACGCAAACGCCTCTACGACTTTTGTTCTGCGCTATTGCTCTCGGCTCGTTATTAGCCGCGTCGATGCCGACGGCTGTCGCCCAATCACAAGCGTCGAACGGGCAAATCGAAGGCACAGTGTCAGACCAAAATAATGCGGCCGTCACAAGAGCTGTCATCACCGTAACAAACATGGAAACCGGCGCGACCAGGATCGTTACGACTGATGAAAGCGGCGTCTATCGTTTTCCGCTATTGTCTCTCGGAAAGTATCGCATCACCGCCGAGGGCACAGGCTTTAAGAAATTGATCCGCGAGGGCGTCACTCTGACGACCGGACAAACCGCAACGGTTGATTTGCAGTTGCCGGCCGGAGACATTCATCAAGTCGTTACCGTTTTGTCAGACACTTCGATTGCTGATGCGGGCAAAACCGATCTGGGGCGCGTGATGAATTCGCGCGAGGTGCAGAATCTTCCCCTGGTTCCGCGCAATCCTTACAACTTCGCTCTTTTGCAAGGAAACGTAACAGGTCGTCCGAGCCGCGGATTCCTTCCGCCAAGTATCAACGCGAACGGCTATCTGCGGCGGGTCAACTTCCTGATTGACGGCAACACCAACACGCAAGGCGACCGCGGCTCGCTCCGGTTTATGCTGATTTCCGATACATATATTAGCGAGATTCAATTGGTTACGAACGGTTTTGCGGCGGAGTTCGGCAACACGCCGGGCTTGATCATGAATGTGGTTACGCCCTCAGGAACAAACAAGATTGGTGGGACGATCAGCTATCGTTTACGCCGTCCGTCGTTTTATTCGCGCCCGTTCTTTTATCCTTCGTCCGAAGATATACCGGACAATAAGGCCGATGATTTTACGGCGGCGGTCGGCGGCCCGATTATTAAAGACCGCTGGCATTTTTATTTTGGTTACGAAAAGGGAAAGCGCGACGATAAAGCGGTCGCCGAACGACTGTTGACGATTAAAGCGGAAGACCGGGCGCAGTTGATTGCAGGGGGTTTGCCCGCTTCGATTTTTCCTTTCGCCATTCCATTTTTAGAAATGGGTTCCTTTTATATTTTTCGAACAGACGCGCAACTGAACGATAAGAATCGCGTAACCGTAAGGTTTAATCATTCCGACATAACGTCAAAGAACGCTATTCCAGGCGG
>JBDTYQ010000087.1:0-14611 GCA_040005515.1 bacterium | reverse complement strand
GAAGCATAGTCGAGGGTTCTGGGGCTGTCAAACAAGTGACTCTGCGTGTAGAATGCCGCGCAGTATCAAGCGGTCTTTGAGTTTGTGTCTGCGATTTTTCGACTCCGCAATTATTCTTTCGCCCTTTCACCAACAGGGTCCAGCGCCCGGACCGTGACTAATTCTATGCAGATTCGGTCGATATTATTTCCGACGGATTTTAGCGAATGTGGCAACTACGCGCTCGCTTATGCCGCGTCATTGGCGCGGAGTTTTGGCGCTTCAATCATTTGCGTGAACGTAATTGAGTCGATTGTTCCCACGGTGGGATATACGGGGATGACGGAACCGCTTCCGCTCGCCGATATCACGGAGCAGTTGGAAGATTCGGCTGAACGTGAACTTCCGAAGATCGCCGAGTGCGAGGAATGCGCCGGGCTGGACGTTGAGGAATTGATTGTTCACGGCGAAGCGGCGTCGGAAATCGTAAGAGTTGCCAGGGAACGGGAAGTGGATCTAATTATTATTGCCTCGCATGGCAGAACCGGACTGGGTCGAATCCTCTTTGGCTCAACTGCTGAGGCTGTCGTGCGTCATGCGTCGTGCCCGGTCCTGGTTGTAAAACCTCCGCAAGAGGAAGCAGTATCCAAGTAAGCAGTAAGCGGTGAGCTGTTAGTAGACGTGTCGTTACAGCACTGTGAGAGCTCACTGGCTGCTGCTCGCTTTTTATCATGCATCTAGATTTCTTCCAGCTCATCGGCCAGTACGGCCTGTATGGAGTCTTGGTCCTTGTCATGATTGAGGGGGACATTACGTTGCTGCTTGCCGGCGTGCTGGCCCACAGTGAATTTTTTGGCCCGTACAGCTTTGGGTACGTATTGCTCTGGGGAACGCTTGGGGGCGTAGCCAGCGATAATATCGCCTATGCTGTGGGCCGGGTCTTTCGCAAAGGCGTCCGCGATCTACGCTTCTACCGCAGCGCCAGCCCGCGCATGGAACGATTGACGACGAAATTTGGCCCGCTCTCGATCTTTCTATCCAAATACATCTACGGTCTCCGTTGGGCCACGTGCATTTTTTATGGCGTGGGGCGCATGCCGTATCTGCGCTTCCTTTTTCTTTCGGTAGCCAGCTGCTTCGTTTGGGTGGCGGTACTCAGCGGCGCCGGATATTTTTTCAGTGGCGCCGTGATCGGATTGATTGGCGACTTCCAACGACTGGGCAAGGTGTTATTAGTAATCGTGGTCGTGGGGATTTTGGCTTTCTATTTGATCGAACGCTTCTGGCTCTCGCAGAAAGTTGAGGAGGCCAATCCGGAACGCTTGCAGGAGTTGGAACACGCCGCGCAGGAAAAACTCCAGGACTTGCGACAGGAGTTTACGGAGCACATCCCCTTTACGCAGGCCCGCCGCGAGGAACAGAAGCGCAAGAAAATCGACGGAGACTAGGGATTGGCAATTGCCGATTCCGATTGGCGATTGGAACCACAAAAGAACCGACCCAAGATTCAAGCCACAAGACCTGAGAACTAACAACCAAGAACAAAGCAGCAAGAACAAGTTTTTCAGAAATCAGCAATCGGCAATTGGAAATCGACAATGATCATTGAGTCTTCTGCTCCTACACGTGTTGACCTGGCTGGAGGCACCATTGACATCTGGCCGCTCTACCTTTTCCATCCGGGCGCAGCCACAGTTAACTTCGCGATCTCGCTGCGAGCACACTGCCGCATCGAGACACGCGACGACGATCGGATCATTCTTGAATCGGCCGATCGTAAGGTGTCGTTTGAAACGCGGTTGTCCGCTGTGGCAGACCTCGCCCGTGAAGAGCGTCTCGAGTTGATCTCGAAACTTGTCCACTTCTTCAAGCCGACCACGGGCTTTCATTTGACTACGACCAGTCAAGCGCCCGCGGGAGCAGGACTCGGCGGTTCGTCTGCGCTGGCAATCGCCTGCATCGGCGCGCTCAATCGACTGGAGGGAAATCGTTACGATGAACGCAAGTTCATCGCGCTCGTCGCTAACATCGAGACCACAGTGATTCGCGTGCCTGCAGGTTTTCAGGACTACTATCCGGCCTTTTACGGCAGCACCTCCTGCATCCACTTTCGTGTAGACGGAATCGAGCGCGAGGCGTTGCAGGTATCTCAGTCGAAATTGGAAGACCGCATCGTGATCTGTTACACGGGTGAGCCGCGTCTATCGGGAACGAATAATTGGGAAATTCTGAAACGGCATGTGGACGGCGACAAGCAGATATTTCAGATCTTTGAAGGCATCCGAGACGCCGCGATGAACATGCGTGAAGCTTTACTGGCAGACGATTGGGAACGCGTCAGTCAAATCATGCAGGCCGCATATCCGAATCGCAAACGACTCACTCCGGGTGTAACTACTCCACAAATGGAACTGCTCGTCCAAAAAGCGCTGGCAAACGGAGCCGAAGCGGCGAAGGTGTGTGGCGCAGGCGGTGGCGGCTGCATCGCCTTTCTGTGCAGCGACGGGCGGAAGCACGACGTGGAACGCGCACTCGCCGCTGAAGAAGGAGCGGAAGTTCTGCATTGGAAACTCGCGGTCGAGGGCCTGACTGTGAAAGAGAAGTGATTGAACCGAGACCGCAATTACGGTTCAAAGCGGGACGGGCTCACATTGGAATAGTTAGGTCTCAGCCTTCATCCGCTCGCTGCTTCGCGGCGGCGGAAACGGCGCGAAGTCGTTCGACCTTCTGCGCAAAAGTCTCACCTGCAACTGGCCCTGTATCAGCAACACCGCAGTAAGTTGAACGCTTCATGAGGCTGCGATCTGCCTGGCCGGTGGGTTTGTGCGAGACTGTTTTAGGTGCAGCTTGTGCTGCCGCTGCCGACACTGCGGGTTCGGAAGACGAGACTTCGTTTGTCCCCTCTGCGGGCGCAGCAGCGGCAACGGGTTCAGCGACCTCTGCATGAGGAGTTTCACCACCGCCTTCTTCAGCACGCTGCTTCGCTCCCGCGGCGACCGCCTTCAACCGCGCTACCTTCTGCGCGAATGTTTCGCCCGCAATCGGACCTGTATCAGCAACTCCCGCATAGGTAGATCGTTTAAACAACTGTCGGTTTGGATCCGCACCGGTCGCCTTTGCGGCCGCCGGCTTGGCAGCTACCGCAGCGGGTTCGGGGGCCGCCGCTTTTGGCTGTGGGGACGAAACCGTTGGTTTTGCGGCGGGTTTGGCAGTCGCAGGAGCGTGTCCGGCAGCCGCCTCCACCATCACATAAACGCCCCGATCATCCTTCTTGATGACAGGCATAGTCCCGCCCGCAGCCTGCAACAATGCCGTGAGCTCTGCTTCCACAAACCTGCTTTGCTTATTGGGATCGCGGACGTGGCCCAACGGTGGACCCATGTAGAGCGTGCCGCACGTCTGACACTTCGATAGCACGTCGTCGCCGCGGAGGTGAATCTCCGAAGCTTCGCCTGCAGTGCGCAGTTGCTTCAAATGCCCGTTGCAGAGTTTGCCCTTGGCATTCCTCTCGTTGCAGACCGTCTGCGCATTGGTAATGCGCTTCGGCACCTGGGATGCTGCGGCAGATTCTGTATTCGCGTCACTGGTAGTTGCTGACATGTAGGTTGAACTCTCGTCAGAACCCTGAATTGATTGCTCAGTTGCGAATCTTACAGAGTTAGTTAAATCGGCGTCAATGAAACGCGTCGTGATAAGCTGCGATCAATGCTCAAACAAGTGCTCGAAACGATCTGGTTACTCTCTCCGCGGTCGATTCGACGCTGGACCATGCGCGTTACCAATACGCGTTTCACGGTCACCGCTGCTGGTATCGTGATGAATATGCGAGGAGAGGTGCTGCTGCTTCGTCATCGCTTTCGCTCAGGGAGTGGCTGGGGAATTCCCGGCGGCTTTCTCAGCTCTGGTGAACAACCCGAAGCAGGATTGAGACGGGAACTGCGCGAGGAAATTGGCCTCGAGTTGGACACAGCACAACTTGTAAGTGTCCGTGCCTTTAACAAGCCGCAGCAAGTAGAGATTGTCTTCCTTGCGAGTACGAAAGGGACTGCGTTACCTCAGAGCATGGAAATCAAAGGTGCATCCTGGTTCGCGATCGACTCATTACCCGAAGGGCTTCCTTCAGACCAGCGCTCGTTGATACAACACGTTCTGAATGATGGAGCAAAGCATCAAGATTGATGTATGCTGAGCGCTCATTCAATGATGAAGATGAAGGATGAATACTTAGGACTCGATTGATCCCTTCAGCATTCATTATTCATCCTTAGTTACTGGAGTGTGAAATGGTTTCACTGATTCCCTCTTCTGACACGGTACTGCAAATGCTGAAACGCACCGGCGCTTTTCGTGAGGGTCACTTTGTTTATCCCACAGGAAAGCATTCGCCTCACTACTTTCAAATGCCATTGGCTTTTCGGTATTACGACACAGCGCGCGTGTTGGCAGTCGCCCTGAGTCGAAAGTTTCGGCTTGAACGCGACATCTCCAGTCAGTTGCCAAAGATTGCGGTGATCAGTCCCAGCTCCGGTGGTATTCCCGTGGCGTTCGGTGTTCGTGATGCGCTGAGTGCGGAACAGATCTACTGGGCTGAACGTGAGGCCGACGGTAAGAGAAAATTTCGCCAGTACGTAAATATGGGCGAGGTCAATCCCTGCATTATTGTTGACGACATCATTAGAAGCGGGGGCGCGATTGAGGAAACTGCGGCGCGGGTGAAGGAGCTTGGGGCGACCATCATTGGGTGCGGTGCAATCGTGCGGTTCACTTCGGCGCCGGCAGAATTTGAAGGCGCTCCGATCAAATCACTCGTCGACTTTGATGCGCATATGTATGACGAAGGGGATGAATGCACCGACTGCAAAAAGGATGTGCCGGTCGAGCATGTCCGCTTTTAGGAAAGTCCAAAGTCCAAAGTCCAACGTCTGCGAGAACACTTCGCATAACCACTGCCGGTTCTGATTTAGGCGCTGCAGGATAAGATGTTCATGAGGTGCGCGCTGCTGGAAGTGACTTTGGCTTTGGGCGTTGGACCTTGGACACACGGGCTAGATTTCGTGTCGATTCGACAGGGCCTTGTCCATCGTCACCTCATCCACGTACTCCATGTCGCCACCGACCGGCATTCCCATCGCAATGCGAGTCACGCGTAAGCCGAGTGGTTTCAAAAGGCGGCCGATGTAGTTCGCTGTCGCTTCACCTTCCGTAGTCGGATTGGTGGCGAGGATCACTTCCTGCACTTCCACCCCGCCGTTATTCTCCGGCATAAATCGAGGCAACAAGTTCGCCAGTCGTAGTTCATTTGGGCCAACGTGGCGCATTGGCGAGAGGCTACCGTGCAGAACGTGATACACACCCTTGAAGCTACGGGTCTTTTCCACGGCCACGAGACTGTGAGGTTCTTCGACAACACAAATCACAGAATGGTCGCGCGATGTTGATGAACAAAACCGGCAGGGATCGACTTCAGTGAGGTTATTGCAGACGGAACAGAGAATTATTTTCTGCTTTACTTCGCGTAGCGCCGCGATTAAGCGCTCAACCTCTGCTTCGGGTGTGCGCATGATGTGAAAGGCGAGGCGTTGCGCAGATTTGTGACCAATGCTGGGGAGGCGTTTCAGTTCGTCGATAAGTTTGGTTACGGGTTCGGCGTACTCTAACATTTGCAATTTCCGATTGCCGATTATGAATCGTTACAAGCGGCCTACTCTGATCCACTCAATTCTTGTGAGCGCGTATTTGCAACTGGCAATGGGCAATTGTAACTAGCCTAACAACCCGCCGAGTCCGGGAGGCAACATCCCACCAAGCTTCCCTTTCATCGCCTCATCGACTTTGCGGTTGGCTTCGTTGATGGCCGCGAGAATCATGTCTTGAAGCATCTCGACATCACCTTCTTTTACAGCTTCGGGATCAATTTTGAGAGAGATGATTTCGTGATTGCCTTTCATCTCGACGGTAACAACACCGCCGCCGGCGGACGCATCGACGCGCATCTCTTCCATCTCTTTCGACATCTTCTCCTGCATCGTTTGCGCCTGCTTCATCATCTGTTGAATATTGAATCCGCCTGGAAATTTCATCGCTCACACCTCACTAATCGATTTGATATGTCTGGCTTGGTCGCTGAAAAACCATCGTAGCTTTCATTACGGGCGAATGCAACGAAGGTGAAAACCGATCACGAACAAGGCGTTAACGTTATTAACGACCGGACTGCAACTGCGCGAAGACTTGGGCCAACTTAAGCAAGCTCGTCGAAACGTCTTGTGAATCGCGTTAATCCTGTCTAGTCTTCCCTGCAGCATGGCCACTCCAAACGACACTCAAGAGAGTGAACGCAGCTTGACCGCAGAAGTTCGTCTCTACTACGACGTTCAACGCGCTGACACCCGGCCTGCCCCGCTGCTCATCGCATTGCACGGATACGGCGCCAGCAAGAGACAGATGATGCGCGAAGCGCGGCAGATGACTCCTGCGAACTTTGCGATTGCTTCGTTGCAGGGATTTCATCAGCACATGAAAGAACCAAAAGAGCCAGGCGGTCCTTTGCGATTTGGATTTGGCTGGCTTACTAATTTTCAACCGGAAGAATCGGTTGTAGTTCATCACAAAGCCCTGGTCGATCTGATTGAGACGCTGGTCGCCGACGGCACTGCAGATCCCCGGCGCGTGTTTCTCCTCGGGTTTTCCCAATCTTGCGCCCTGAACTACCGCTTTGCTTTTAGTCATCCAACTATCTTGTGTGGCGTGGTTGGTATCTGCGGCGGCATACCTGGGGATTGGGAAACGAGCGAAGCCTATCAACCAACGTCAGCTGCTGTGTCACATCTAGCTGGCACAAAAGACGAATTCTATCCGCCGGACCGCATTCGCGATTACGCCGATCGATTGCGATTACGCGCAGCACAGGTGGACTTCAAGAGCTACGAAGCGGGGCACGAGATAGTGCCGGCCATGCGGGACGACGTCCGCGACTGGCTCGCTGAGAAGGCTGTATGAACGCTTCTACGATTAGTAGATCAGTTGTCCTTACTGTTTGCCTCATCGCAGTTGGAGGACTCGCCTGTCAGCGGCAATACAACGCACAGAAGTCCGTTGCGCCAATTCCACCGCAAGCCCTGGCCCAGCCGCTGCCAGCCGACGCTTCACCCCAGCTGAAGCAAATCATCGACGGTGCGATTGAACAGACAAAAGTGACGACTGGTTACGAAGCGTCATATGTAGGTATCAAATACCCCGGGGGAGATGTGCCAATTGAGACTGGCGTTTGCTCCGATGTAGTTGTGCGCGCCTTTCGCAAAGCCGGTATCGATCTGCAACAGCAAGTTCATGAAGACATGAAGAGCGCGTGGTCTTCATACCCGCGGAAGTGGGGAACAAATAGCCCCGACACCAATATCGATCACCGCCGTGTGCTTAACCTGCTGACCTACTTCGAACGTCGTAGCAAAGCCCTACCGGTCACAAGTGATCGGACTGACTATTTGCCGGGTGATGTAGTGGCATGGGATCTGGGTGGAGAGATGGATCACATCGGGATCGTCACGAATCTTACCTCGGATCCCGACAAGCACCTGCTGATCATTCATAACATCGGTGCCGGTGCGCGGGCTGAAGATGTACTGCTCGCCTGGACGATCAAAGGGCATTACCGCTACTTCCGCTAGGCTGGGTTTTTCTTGAACCAAAGGACGCCTCTTTAACGAGCGTGATGCGGATCTGTTAGGTTGACTCGCTTGTTTGGATTACTCAGCACACTTATAGTCAGGTTGCCGGATCACAAGAAGGTATTAGACGACATGAACCGCAAGATTCTTTTTTCAACGCTGCTCTTAATTGCATTTGTCGCCACTCCACGTCTGATCAAAGCACAGGCTTCACGGACGAACGGCCGTCACTCAAAGATTACTGTTGCTGTGCGCGCAGTGCTCGACGCACAACGCGAAGCGTGGAATCGGGGTGACGTCGACGGTTATATGGATGGTTATCAGCGTTCCCCGAATACTACTTTTGTGTCTGGCGATAGCATCACACGCGGCTGGCAAACGGTTCACGATCGCTACAAGAACAAGTACGACACGCGCGATAAGATGGGTTCGCTCGACTTTACCGATCTGGATGTTTTTGTGCTCAGTTCTAACTCGGCAATGGTAATGGGACGCTGGCATCTGCAACGAACCAGCGATGAACCTCACGGACGTTTTACTCTGATCTTCCGGCGCACGCGGCAAGGCTGGCGCATAGTTCATGATCACACTTCCAGTGCGTCTTAGTAGTCTAGCTGCCGGCACGCGGCCAAGCTCTTCATTCGAACTGACTATTAAATGCTTGCGTTAATCAACTGCGGTCAGCTCGTCACGCTCGCCGGTCCCGCGCGACCTCGTGTGGGCCCGGAGTTGCGGGAGCTTTCAATCATCGACGATGGCGCGATGCTTGTTCTCAGAGGACGGATCGAAAAGGTGGGTCCACGTCGAGCCATCGAACCGTTGATCGGTAGTCGTTGTGACGTGGTCGACGCTGGTGGACGTGTCGTGTTGCCGGGGTTCGTCGATGCGCACACGCATCCCGTTTTCGCAGGCACGCGTGCTAATGAATTTGAAGAGCGCGCGAGCGGCGCGACTTACCAGGAGATCGCGGCGCGCGGTGGTGGCATTACATCTACGGTTCGATCTACGCGCACGGCGAGTCTTGATGATTTGATCCGGGCCGGCAAGCGTTACGCGCACTGGTTTCTGCGCTGCGGGACTACGACTGTTGAGGCGAAGTCAGGATATGGCCTAACGCTCGGAGATGAGCTGAAGCTGCTCACAGCAATTAAGCGATTGGCCCAGGAACTGCCGCTGCGTTATGTCCCGACCTTCCTCGGCGCGCATGACATCCCGGAGGAATATCGCGCGAGCCGTGCCGAGTACGTGTCACTCCTAGCAGAGGAAATGATTCCTCGGGTTGTGAAGGAAAAGTTAGCGGAGTATTGCGACGTCTTTTGCGAGGATAAGGTCTTCACAACTGAGGAATCACGCAAGATTCTACGAGCAGCACGCGAGCATGGGCTGGGACTAAGGCTACACGCGGATCAGCTTGCGCTTTCCGGTGGCGCGAAGTTAGCTGCTGAGATGAAAACTGTTACCGCAGATCATCTCGAACACACAGACACGGAGGGTATCGCGGCGCTCAAGTCTGCGGGGGTGCAGCCAGTCCTTTTGCCGGGCTCTGTTTATGCGTTGGGTTCTGCGAATTACCCTGCGGCTCGCGAGATGATCGATGCAGGGCTGGCGGTTGTACTCGCCACCGATTTCAATCCTGGATCTTCGCCTACGCCCTCTCTTCCGATGGTGATGTCGATCGCTGCGACGCACATGAAAATGACGCCAGCCGAATCGATTACAGCGACAACATTCAACGCCGCGTGCAGCCTGGGACGTGCCGACAGGTTTGGTTCCCTTGAGTATGGGAAGATCGCAGACTTCGTGATTCACGATTGCGATGACTATCGAGAGCTTTCCTACTTCTTTGGCATTGAGCCCGCCCGTGAAGTCTATGTTGGTGGCAACCTCGTTTACGCTCGCGGGTAGGACTGACATTCCTGTCTGTCCTCCCTCAAAAAACTCGTTGACGCGTCCTGATATGTAATTTATTATTCAGGCAACACTGAAAAGGAGGTGATCAATAATTTATGAGTTCTTATCACAGTGAGGTGGCTGCGGCCTGACCTCTGAACCTGATCATAGAATGTTAGGATTTAGGTTCAGTCGTCTCACTGCTTAGTGCCCCTCCAAACGGAGCCGGCACACGGTTAGTCACAGGCCAATCCCAACAGTTCACCGCAAGCCGCTCACGGTCATTTTCTCGTGGGCGGCTTTTTCCTGTTCGATCAGGGCATGACGCCTGTTGCATCGCCCGTTCCTTGATTGTGGCATCCCAAAGTTGGGTCTATAACATCATAGATGCCCGGAAATTCGTTGAACCCCTTGAAAAGACTTGTCCGTTCCTGACGCCCCCATATTTTTCGATCCTGCTGGACGACGCTGGCGACGAACCCGGCGCGTGGGTCTGTCTTCTGCTGTTCTGGTGACCACCCTCGCCGGCATCTTCATTGCCAGCGTCCTGGTGAATCCGCTCTTGCCGCACCTAAACCTGCGCCCCATCGCAGGACTGCCGCACGAAACGGATCTCAAGCCCAAGCCGCTGATCACCGTCCGCAATCCCAGCGAGCAGAAAGCGAAACACGCTGCGGCCGCACTACAGCGTGAGCTGGCGAGAACCAAACATGTCCTGCCCGCCACGCGAGCAACCCAGACTCTTCCTGTACCGCCTCCTCGCCTGACCCCCACTCCGACAACTAAGCCACTGGCGATTGGTTTCTACGTGAACTGGGATGAGTCCAGTTATGCCTCGTTGAAAAGGAACCTGGATCATCTCGATTGGGTGATCCCCGAATGGGCGCATTTGCAAAACAGCCCTGATGGAAGTCCGGTCGCGATGCAGGTCGATGTGCCTGCGCTGAACTTGATCAGGGAGACGCGTCCTCAAGTCCGTATCGTTCCAATGGTCCAGAACCTGATCGATGAGAAGTGGAACTCGGAACTGCTGACGCGTGCGGTTGTTGATGAGCCGGCTCGTCAACGGCTGGTCAATATGCTCTTGACCTTCGTCGGCCAGAACAAGTTCGCCGGTGTCTGCGTGGACTTTGAAGAGCCTACCAGCGACTCGCGAGCGAATTTGCTCACCTTCATGCAGGAACTGCATATGGCCTTTAGCGCCCATGGGCTGATTGTGGTCCAGGCCGTCCCCTTCGATGATCCCGACTGGAACTACAAGGGCTACGCGGCGGCCACCGATTACTCAATCCTAATGGCCTACGACCAGCATTGGGTGGGAAGTGACCCGGGAGCGGTGGCCGGACAGGATTGGTATGCGCAGAAGTTGGCGAGTCGGATGGTTGATCTCGATCCGACCAAGACGATTGTCGCTATTGGTAGCTACGGCTACGACTGGACTGAAGGTGAAAGCGAGGCCCAGGAGGTAACGGTCCAGGAAGCACTGATCTCCGCGCGCGACTCGGAAGCCTCAATCGGTTTTGACGAAGCCACTAAGAATCCTCACTTCGAATATACCGAAGAAGATAAATCGCGACATCAGGTCTGGTTCCTTGATGGTGTCACTGCTTACAACCAGATGCGCACGGGCAATGGGTTTCATTGCGCGGGTTATGCTCTGTGGCGACTTGGCTCTGAAGATCCGTCGGTGTGGACGATCTTCGGCTCAGGCCAAAGCGAAGCTCCGGCTGAGGAACTAAAGCACATCAGCTATGGCTACCTCGTGGATTTTGAAGGCACGGGCGAAATGCTGAAGATCGTTTCGCGACCGCACGATGGTTCGCGAGAAGTTACCGTGGACCGCAACACAGGTTTCATCACTGGCGAGCAATACACTGGGATCCCTTCTTCCTACGTGATTCAACGAGCCGGGGATAATCCGGGCATGATCGCCCTGACGTTTGACGATGGACCGGATCCCAAATGGACTCCGGCCATCCTCGATATCCTGAAGCAAGAGAATGTGCCCGCGACATTCTTCATTATCGGGAAAAACGGTCAGTCATATCCGGACCTCGTGCGGCGCATCGTTAACGATGGGCACGAGATTGGTAACCACACTTTCACTCATCCGAACCTCGGAGAAATTCCCGGTCCCCTCGTTGATCTCGAGCTCAATGCGACGCAGCGTCTGATCGAATCGCTTACCGGCCGCTCGACTGTGTTATTTCGTCCCCCCTATTTTGGGGACGCTGAGGCAGACAAACCGGAAGAAGTTGAGCCGGCGATTCGTGCTGAACAACTTGGCTACATCATGGTGGGTTTGCGTATTGATCCCAGCGATTGGAAAACGCCAGTGTCAGCGGCCGAGATCATTCAGCGCACGACTGAACGGGCTCTGGATACAAATCCAGAGACGCGTGGTCAGGTGGTCCTGCTGCACGACTCGGGCGGCGACCGCTCGGCGACCTTGGCAGCACTGCCTGGTTTGATACACGAATTGCGTTCTCGCGGGATGCGCTTTGTCGCGGTCTCTGAACTTGGCGGCCTTACACGCGACCAGGTAATGCCCGTGACGATGCCGGGACAGCGAATGTATACAGACGCCGACACCCTAGCTTTCTTTTTCCTCTCGACAAGTGGCTGGCTGCTGCAGTGGATCTTTCTAATCGGGATACTTCTCGGCCTGGGACGTTTGCTTTTTATCGGTGGCCTGGCTCTGGCCCAGTGGCTTCGTTCCCGCCATCGTGATCGAATTAACGCAGGTGAAAAACACACGCCGTTCGTTTCCGTGATCGTGCCGGCGTTTAATGAAGAGGCTGTGATTGAGAACACGATCCGCAGTCTGCTTGCGTCCGACTACTCGAAGTTCGAAATCATCGTTGTAGACGACGGCTCGAAAGACAGCACCAGTCAGATCGTGCGTGACAAGTTCGGCGCCGAGCCGCGAGTGCGACTCTTCACAACTACAAATATCGGCAAGGCCGCGGCGCTAAATCTCGGTTTGCGCTACGCATCAGGCGATGTGGTCATTGCTCTTGATGCGGACACTCTCTTCGCTCAACAGGCAATCGGAGCCCTTGCTCATCGCTTCTATGACCCACGAATGGGCGCGATTGCCGGTAACGCGAAAGTTGGGAACCGCATCAACATCGTCACGCGGTGGCAGGCTCTCGAGTACATCACTTCGCAGAACATGGACCGTCGCGCTTTTGCCAGTCTCAATTGCATTACCGTTGTACCGGGCGCAGTCGGAGCGTGGCGCCGTGAGTTGCTTACGCAGATCGGAGGGTTTCCTTCAGACACGCTGGCTGAGGATCAGGATCTGACGCTTCAGATTCGCCGGCAGGGTTACAACATCGGTTACGAAGAGAACGCGATCGCCTGGACTGAGGCACCCGATCGTTTGCGGACTCTCGCGAAGCAGCGGTTCCGCTGGGCGTTCGGAACGCTGCAATGCATGTGGAAACACAGCGATGCACTCTTTCGCCCGCGCTACGGCACACTCGGGTTTATCGCGCTGCCGAACGTCTGGATTTTTCAGATCCTCTTCCCCTTAATCTCACCGATAATGGATCTAATTCTGGTCTACACACTGTTGGCGGCCGCGCTTGAAAAATGGCAGCAGCCTGTTGGGTACCGTTTCACTAATTTGCGACAGGTGCTTTTCTATTACGCCTTGTTTCTCGCGATCGACTGGGTCGCGGCATCGTTCGCATTCCTTTTAGAAAAGCGCGAACGCTGGAGCTTGCTCTGGTGGTTGTTCCTGCAGCGCTTCTGTTACCGGCAAGTGATGTACTACGTGATGATCAAATCAGTGGCTACAGCGATGCAAGGCGCACTTGTAGGCTGGGGCAAACTCGAACGCAAGGCTACAGCAGACGCACAACCTTGACTCCAGCAGCATAGCAGTTTCAAGCCGGCGGAAAACAATTCTTGTCTACGTCGCGCTTATGCTTGTGGCGTTCTCGTTTCGGTTTACGCTTGCTCGCTATTACCCGAATGACGCACCCAATGACGGAAAGATCTATGCACAGATAGCGCGCAACGTTCTCGAGTTGCACGTCTACTCTCACGCGACAGAAGCTCCCTTCGAACCCTCGCTGATCAGACTGCCGGGTTATCCGCTCTTCCTCGCCGCCGTCTACTCGGTGTTTGGCCACGACAACAACACTGCGGTGAGGATCATTCAGGCGGTGATTGACACTGCGGCGTGTGGCCTGGTCGCGCTGATCGCGTTTCTCTGGGAACCGGAGCAAAAACGAAAACGCGCCGCATCGGTGGCGGCGCTCGTCCTCGCGGCTGCCTGTCCCTTCAGTGCTATCTACGTGGCGACGATACTCACGGAAACGCCCACGGTCCTCCTGGCGCTTGCGATGACTTTGACTGCGACATTCGCTTTCCGCGCCACGTCGCGCCGACGTTCTTTAGTTTATTGGGTGCTCACCGGAATCATCGCAGGTGTGGCCGTTCTCTTCCGTCCTGACAGCGGACTCTTTGCCGCGGCTGTCGGACTAACTCTAGTCCTGACGACGTTGTTCATTAATCCTAAAAGTGCTCAAGAGGACAACCGGGTTACAAATATTACGCGTCGGCTCGGTACCGTTGTCTCGCGCGGCGCACTTTATTCAGCAGCGTTCTGTCTGGTGCTTGTTCCCTGGACCATTCGCAACGAACGCGTCTTCCACCTGTTCCAACCTCTCGCCCCTGCACATGCGGAGATGCCAGGTGAATTCGTTCCTCGTGGTTATCTCGCCTGGTTGCGGACGTGGTTGGACGATGGTCGTTACATTGCGCCAGTTCTCTGGACGCTTGATGAGCAACAAATAAAGATTGAGGAGTTCCCGGACCGCGCATTCGATTCCCCGGACGAGAAGGCGACCGTTGCGGCATTGTTGGAGAACTACAATCACCCGCCTGACACAGAGGATACTTCACAGAAAATGAACGACGCAGGATCTGGTGATACCAGCGCGCAATCGTCCGCTACTCCTGACGTCGGCACCGCGCAGGATGAAGAGTCGGATAACAGCAACTCTGATCAGACTGACCAGAGCGACCAGAGTGACCAGAGTGATGAAAGTGATGAAAGTGAT
>JBDTYQ010000086.1:0-14698 GCA_040005515.1 bacterium | reverse complement strand
GATTCATAACCCCAAGGTCGGGAGTTCGAGTCTCCCCCCCGCTACCAATCCTACCGATTAACTATCAACAGCTTACGTAAACCGTTCCTGTCGCGATGGCCACCGGTTCGACGTTTTGTCGAGATTTGTCTAGGCTCATTAAATCCCTCGCTTTGTAACTTCTCACCAGAGCCATCGCAGCAAATTGATAATCCGGAGTTGAATGCGTGTAGTCCCTCGTCATCGTCGAGGACGAATGACCGAGGCTGTCACGCCTGACCGTTCGTTCACATCGCATTCGGCCGCCCTTTGTACTCAGCTGTTCCCCACGCCTCATGCAGGTCCAGATACCCAAATGAACAAGCGGTCTAAGATGCTCACGCCGACCCACCAGCCAGGCTTGGAAGAGCTTTTTCTCCTCTTCCCGGGTGAGATAACGATTCCGCCGATAGCGGGCCGGGATCTTCTCCGAACGGCTCTCGGCAGGTCCTTACAAGGGTTGTCGAGTGCCACTTTTTCCCTCTTTGCCATTCCAAAGATTGGAGAGAGCAGCAGAATCCCAGCCTTCTATGATCTAACTCAAGGTAGGTCGGAAATTGTGGGAGACTACAATCTAGTTTGCCCGAAATGTCACCGCACCGGCTCATATGATCGGGATGAGGTTGAGCATTACCAGCATCCCGACGACAGCCTTGCGGCTACGGCTTAGGAAGCACGTGTTCGTAGCGCTCTACGGCGCTGGTGTGGTAGCTGCCTCGTCGATGGCAATAAGGGCAGAGGGCAGTGTAAGTGTAAGGCGGCAACACGGATTTTCCGTTTGAGGCATCGCCCAGAAGAACGATTCTCTCGTCGCAAGAATGACACGACACGCCTATTAACCATTCCGTTTTTGCTTGCTCCGCCATGAGTGACGGATTCTAAATTCAGCCTGCCTGCCTTATCTGTGCGTTACAGCACATAGCAATGATCTTAAATCCGAAGATGAGCTTTCATGTGGTGTGATCCCGTAGCTTATCCCGCCTAATAGTCCGGAACACGGAGAGTGGTATCTCTGCGTTACCTGTCATAAATGCAATTGCACGCTGTTGATGAACTGTTGTCTTCTCTCGGGACTTCCTGATAGGGCTTGCCGCGCAAAGACGCTGCACACCGCCTGCTGGGATCCGGCTCTCAACGGGTTTTAACCTCGTCACCTGACTGTTTGGAATATGGCTGCACGATATCGTTTGGGACGACAGGAGAAATGCTGCGCTGCCGGTGTTTTCTCATAAAGTTAACACGCGTCTTGCAACGGCATGATGGTTGCTCACTACGATCTTAAGAGCGAGATGTGAGTGGCACTATTCGAAGGTTAGGGAGGAAAAAAATGAATCCAAAGATTAAGAATTTCAAAGTGGCATTTGGTGCGTTGGGCTTGGGAGCCGGACTACTGCTGAGTGGGGGTGCCAGCGCGAACGCACAGAGACAGTATGATCCTTATTACGGACAAGGCACCTATCATCAACACGATAATAATCAGCATCGGAAGAACGAGAAGCGTGCCGAGAAGCGTCACCAAAAGGACGAGAAGGAAGACCTCAAAGCTCATCAGCGCGAGGAACGTGACCAGTACGGGAATGATGGCGATTTGAGCTATCACCAAAGGCAAGAGCGCGAGGAGCGAAAGCGCCACGAACGAGAGGAAAAGAACGCTCGCAAAAACCACCAGCGTACCGAGGCCAATGGCAATGGTGGTTATAACCGTGACGATGGTTATTACAGAAATGACGGTTACAACAGGAATGACGGCTACGGTTCCGATGTGAGCCAGGCTGCGTTTGACCGAGGCTATCAGGAAGGTGTACGAGCTGGTCAGGACGACCGCTACAACAACCGTCGTTATGACGTTCAAAATCACAGCACCTATCGAGATGCCATGGGTGGTTACAACAGCCGTTACGGCGACCGTAATTCTTATCGCAATAGTTTCCGTGAAGGTTACCAACGCGGCTATGACGAGGGTTACAACACTCGGAACTCGGGAAGAAGCGGAAGCCGCGGGCGCGACATCCTGGGAACTATCTTCGGCCGTCCGTAATCGGAGTAGATGAAGAACTAGCAGGCGGACCGTTTGCAGTCGGAATAAAGGCGCGAGCCCAATTATAGGGCGCGCGCCTTTTTGTATCCGTCTTCACCAAGCTGGTTCCAAAAGCACTGTGTTAGGCAGTGTCTGAGAGCGCTAATGACGTATCGCGTTGACTACTACTCCACGCTAATGAAACCCGAATTAGTATTGCGGTTTTGCATCGACAAAACCGACTGTTCGTAAAATCATCGAGTAGGTTGCTTCAGGATTTCCTCCAGGGCCAGCAATCGGCTCGAGTCAGCTGCACTTTTCATCGCAGCAGAAGGTTTTTCCAACGACAGGCCGAGGCTGGCAAGTTTTGCGAGATCCTTTGGCTTCATGTTTGAGCTCTCCGCCTTTTGAATCCCATTCCTTAGCGCAGCAATTTGATCGGCTGGGAGGCCTTGCGAGCGCTCTAGCTGATCCACATAGGCTTTCGCCACGCCTAAGGTTCTCGGCCACTCCGCTCTTTGCTGATTCTGCACATTGAGTTCAGCTACCCGAACGGCTTTGGCGGCATCGAGTTCGTTTTGGCTCAGGTACTTTGTGGGCGTCAGTTCAAAGACATCCAGACCGCGGGCGATTTCCGAAGCGTAGATGTGTCCGTTATACCAGTAAGCCGACCAGTCGCCGCCGAGTATGAGCATCTTCGGATCAATCGGTCCTCGATCGAAATAGGCGATCTCCATCGGATGCTCCGCGTCTGTGAAGTCCATCACAGAGATGCCGCCCTGATACCAGGCCTGCACTTCGATGTCACGACCGGGAACCGGAACGAGTGAACCGTTGTGTGCGACACAGTTTTCGCTATCGCCCTGGGCCGCGGGCAGCTTGTAGTAACTTGCGAAGCCCAGCTTGTTGTCCTTCAAATTGAAAACTGCATCAGCACCCCATTTGTTTGGATCGTTCGCCCGGCAGCGCGCGCCCAACCCACCACCCCACTCATCGGTGAATACAACTTTTTTCCCATCGTTCGAAAACGAGGCGGAGTGCCAGTACGAATAGTTTGGATCGTTTACCGCGTCGAGGCGCTTTGGATGCACAGGATCTTTGATGTCCAGCAGGATTCCATTACCCGAGCAAGCGCCCGCGGCCAACCCGATGGCCGGGTAAACGGTGATGTCGTGGCACTGATTGGTGTCGGCCGGCTTTTCAAGTCCGTTCCTGCCATGAGTGCCGCCGTTGTTAAGACCATTGAGCGCGCCGGTTCGCGGATCTATGAACACTCGGGGACTAGACACGATTTGCGCGTCTTGCGGCGTTGCCAGCGGCACCTTAATCACATCGATGCGAAACAGCGCGGTGTTCGGATCCTTGTCTGGTGCTTCGCCCGAGCAGCCGGCCAACTCTTCGCTTTGGCGGACAAAGGATGTTCCCGAAACATAGATGTATGCGTTGTCCTTATCATTGGGATCGACTACGAGAGTATGAGTGTGCGAGCCGCGACAGGTTTGCACCGCGGCGACCTGCTTCGGATTCTTGACGTCCGTGATATCGAAGATCCTGACTCCCCTGAATCGTTGTTTCTCCGCTGCGGGCAAAGTCTGCTTTCTCTCTTCTCCCGCTGCGGGCTCAGGCGCGGGCGGAAAACCTCCGGCACCGCAATCGAGGCGACCGTTGGGCATCTCCACTGACATGAACAGAAGGTTCTTGTAAACCGACACATCACCCTGCCCGCCCGGACACACCATCGAGGTCACCAGGGAGGTCTCGGCGGGATTGGAGATGTCATAAATGCTGATGCCGTAAAAGTTCCCCTGAAACAGATGGTTACCCTGGAACGCGAGGTCTGAATTTGCAAATGCGAGCTGAGCAAGAACCAACTTCAATGGCTTGGGGAGTTTCGAGGGATCGCCGATGCCGATCAGACCCAGACTCTTATTGACGTTCGGACTATCAGGATCGTCGGAGCCGAGTTGAAACGCGTCAGGCTTTTTTAAGAGCAGGACGTGCTTGATGCCCATCGCTGTTTCACCTGCGTCGTACATTCCGGGGGTGAGCTTCGCGCGCGGGTCATTGGCATCGGAGCCCGTCATTCCCGCTGGTAGCGGGGACGCCGGTTCAGGAGCAAATGGATTTCCGCCGCCTTGGGGAGGGGCCGGTTTTGTCTCCGCCGGCTTCGCAGCCTCCGGAGAAGGCGATGGCGTCGTCGTTTGCGCGTGGCCGCTGGCCGCAAAACACAAGCAGCAAAAAAGGGAAGTAATAAGAAGACGGAAAGCCGTGGTATGTACTCGAGTCATCGTTTCTCCTCTAAAGGTTTTTCTCCAAGCATTGTTTGCATGATCCTGATCTCGGCACGTTGGCCGCTGTCGACGTCGGTGGCGAAATTGAACAGTTCTGCGTCCTGCCCCGCGCCCGCGGTGTCGAACAGTTCCTGCACCATAACCAACGCGCCGCCGTGGTGCTGAATCATCCCACTTAAGAATAGACGGTCAAAGCTCTGGCCCTTCGCTCTTCTGAGCGCTGCCATCTGCTTTGGCGTGAGCATGCCCGGCATCAAAGCGTGCATCGCCATGTTATGCCCCGGCATGTCCATGCCCGACATTTGCATCCCGGGCATTTCCTTCGCCAGCGGCGCAAGCGGTTCTGCCCTGACCGCTAGCCACCGTTTCATGAACTTTATTTCGTCCGACTGCGAGGTGCTGATTCGCGCGCCCAGAGTCCGCAAATTTTTGTTAACAGTATGCGATTCGATGAGAGCCGTCATCTCCACCGCTTGCGCGTGATGCATGATCATGCCCTGCATGAATTGCACATCTGCCGGTGAACGTGGCGGAAGGATGGCCCTTGTCGTTGCGGGCAGTGTCCGGGTTGGCAGGCCAGGCGCACCTGGCTGCACCACGACCGGCGTTGCAGAGTCGGACTGTTGTGCGCAAACCGGCAGCCCGAACAAGCCTGCTAGGGTAAAGCCTGCGATCAGCACGCTGCGCCGCGCTGAAACTTTGGGAACGGAGCGTAAGCCTACTGTTAGCATGAACAGTTTCGATGACGTTGAATGGGCACTCATTGCGGTGCCTCACTCTATCACAAAGGGGTTTTCGGTCGGTAAGAGCGGTTCGTGCCCAGAATGCGACGTTCTATTCCTGCCATTCTCAGGAGACTCAAGGTGCGCAGGTCTCGCATTTGAAATGAATCGTATCGCTCGTGGTGTATTTATTATTCCCGTCTATCCAGGCTGAACTACTTTTACACTCTGCGAGGCCGCGGGCGGGGCTTGGAACCAAAAATGGCTGACTAGCATAAGGCGATGGAAAATAGGTGCTTTCTGGCTTGTTGCTGGCCTACGCAGGTAACTGCAGGACGACGAAATCAGAACGAGCGCCACGAGCACCGCGCATAATGTTTCATTAGCCTTGCTCTTCACACCCGGTCTAACCTTTTTCCTTCGCTGATCACTTACTTCCTTCTCCCTTTCGCATAGGAAAGTTTTTCTTATCCGCCGAATCAGCAGTGCTCGTGTGGTTAGGACCGAAAGGTTTAAGATCCTTCTTATTTGGCACACCGTCGCAGTCAAAGTCATCACTGGGATCACAAGGTTGGTGTGTTCTTTGCCATTCCAATGCAGGGCGTGGTCAAGGAAGTTGGCGGGTTAAAAATGCAATCGGGTGCTCATGAAGCATCGACACTTGCCGAGTGTGAAGAACCTGTATAGAGCGGCTCGTAATGTTTATTAAGCCCGGTCAGAACTCCAAGGAAGTATCGAAAGAGGATGCACTCCTCGAGATTCTGCCGGGCTTACGGGTCTCACTACCGTTGCCCGTGTTCAGCAAGCGCAACAGCACCGCTGATTCGTACGCGGTACGCCCCGGTGCCATACTTGAATGGCGTCAGGTGCAGTACGACTGTCTGCCTTTTTTCAAGTTTGATGCTCACGACGTCGCGCCCGGTCGTGCCGGAACTGTCAGCCTGTGCGCCCTCGCAGCAAATAAGCACCTTGTTGGCATTCGCGTCCAGCAACTCGAATGCAGTACCGGTGGTTCCGCCTGAGGATTTGACGTCCACGGTGATCGTGACTTCTCCCGGCCCTGCTGTGAAGGAATAGAAGTATTCAACTTCCTCGGCATTCAACTCACCCTTGATCTCATTTGAAGTAAACGGCGTCGGATGATCGCGGTTTGTTGACTGTGCAAACACGGAGGCGCTAGTCGCCATAAGCACTAGCAGGCCGGCAGCAAGTAACAAGCTCTTCTTCATTTTAATTCTCCTCTTTAATGGCGCCGAGCATTAGCCCGCAGCGCGGTTGCGTAACAAAGGATCAGCGTTAGCGCTGCTGCCGGCTATCGCCTAGCACAACCAGCCTTACAAGAACGGGCGGCCAGGCCGCAGGTCTTCTCTGCTCGATCATCGCTCCAACCTTTTGCTTTCTTAGCACTGACACAACTGGAATACTTCTCTTCACAGTCCAGTTTGCATGCGGTGTGGCGATTGGTTGATGTCACTAGTGTGGATTGCCGGGCGGTCCGAGGTGCCTTCGTGGCGCCTGATTGAGTGACGTTGTCTGCTACCTTCTCCAAAGCGCGGGTTCGCGGCGCTGTAAACGCTGCTGCTGCCCCCAGGATTAGCACTAGAGAAAAAAGTAATGCCCGTGTGTAAAGGTTCTTCATGTTTCGCTCCTAAGTTCTTGGTAGGTGTTGCGGCTTCCGTTGCTTCTGATTGCTTGGACACTCCTGCACGCACTCTGCTCGTATTGCCATGCAGCCACCGGGTTGACCCCAATCATTAAAAGGGAACGGCTGGGCGTGACTGTTACAGGTGTCATAGTTGTCAGCACAGACTTGCTTGCACGAGCGATTCCTTTTGGTGACTCTGGACGATTGGTTATCGGTTGCGCCTGTCGAACGTCTTGCTGCTCGTGACTGTTTAGAACTGCCTTGACCCGCAGCCAGCCCGACAGATAACGCGCCGAAGAACATTGTGGCGCTGACAGCGATCGATATGAGAGCAACTAAAATTCGAACGTTTAGTTTCATCATTCTTCTCCTCTTTTCGTACGGGCGTAGATGTCGCGCCCACGTTGCCTGCTCAGTCGCTATTTAGGTTGACGTTGTCTGCCGGGAGGTATGGGTTGCGGATTCAAAGCGCCATTCGACTTCTTCTTCCGCGTTGGATTTGATTTCGTAGCCGCACCCTGACTGCCCTTCCTACCGCCCACAAAGATTATGGTGCGCCGGGCATGTCTGCGGCCTTCGGTGTTGGCTTCCTGATGCTTTGAGGTCGCGTCCCGCGAATGCCGTCTGGGTTTGATTTCTGAAGGATTATTGTCCTGCGCCGGCCGCGGAGCTGCTGATGACGACGGGCTCAATGTGCCTGCGGCTAACAGAATCAACGTCGCCGAGTAAAGGGTGATTCGTTTGAGTATCTTCACGACTTGTTCTCCTCAATTGAAGCCGGGCGTCATTGCCCAGAACTTGCCAGGTAGAAATGGTCCCTACTAATAACGCAGGAATTCGAGCTGAAAACCCGCATGTGATTTTCAAGTCCTCTTCTTAGTTGAATTGGAGCAGGAATATTAAGGCGCTGGGGAGGCTTCGGTTTCTGTGAGGTCTGCGCGCGCATAGAAGATTTCCGTTTGTTTGGTCTTCTCATCCTGCGCCAGGACAATCGCAAGCCCTTCCTTCTTCTTCCCATCCTGACGATGGAAAAAACAGATGGCACCCTGGCTCTTCTGGTCTTCCGTGTCGCCGACGCAACCCTGCTGACTGGCTACCCAACCTGTCGACTTCATTCGCTCTCTGGTATAGAAATTCTCGACCTCCTGTGCACTCTTGTCTGTCGAAAACGCGATGAAGTTGACCTTTCCCTGCATCGCGGCCCGGATCATCAAGCGAGCGCCAAGAGGAAGCGCTAGGTTGGTCTGGGTTGCGCCTGGCACGGGAGGCACGTCGGACCATAATTCGGCTACCGTGCCGGCTTTCCCATTGCCAGTGAGACTCTCCACCATGCGGCATGAAGCACTCGCCATTGCGATCAGTAGGCAGACTAAAATCGCATTCGTGATGCGCATCCGTATTAGATCCTTTTCATCGTTTGCTAACTAACGACGCCGCTACGATTGCCAAACTTAAAACCCACTAAAGACTTGCTGTCGCTCCGGAGCGGGTTACTTTCCAGGCAATGGGAATCCGGGCTGTTTGCTGAATGTCTGGTTTGCCTACTTCGAGCTCAACTTTGGTTGCGCTCTCTGGAATCACAAACGACAACGTGACGTCCTGTGAACTTTGCCCGTTGCTGATATTGTTTTCGCTCATGTTCTCTGGGGCCGAGGGCACACCGTCGATCATTAAGCGGAAGAACTCGGGGAGGAATTCGCCTCCGCCCCCACCCGCTTCCTTATTCGCCACTCGAACCAACAGGTTCAAGTAACGCTTGCCTAAGGCTGCGCGTTGGCCTGCGCCGTCAACATCCACGCTGGCGTCAAGAATGGTGAAGGTCATGCCCGGCGCTTTGGTGGTTGTCTCGTCACCAGAGACCAACTTGGCGGGATATAGTTGCGGTTGTGCCGAGCCCTCAAGCACTAACGTGGCGGGCTCCTTATCCTTTTCATCCAAAGTAAGCTGAGCGCCCTTCCACTCAGATGAAAGCGGCACGCGGAAAGTGATCATCCGTTCTTTCGTGTCTCGCGACGCAAGATTATCTTCGTACGGTTGCTTGTATACAGAGCCGTCGCCCAGTTTCAACTGCCATAACGCGCCTCTGATACTCACCGCATCTTTCAAGGGATTAACCACTGAGAACGTTATGTCGGCTAACGCCTGGTTGGTATTGTCCTGTGGTTGATCGTTTGCCACACGATTGGAAATCACTGCCTTGTTCAATGTGAATTGCAGATTGGCATATCTGAAGGTTCTGGGTTCCGTTATTTGAAGCGGGCGTTCAAGTGGAGTAGCGGTCGCCTTTGCACTGCCATCCGTATTGGAGTTGGAATTGGAGGACGTCGCGCCTATGTGTTTACAGGCCAGTGGCACGGCCAGGACAAACGCGATAAATACCCACTTGACCACCTTGTTTTCAGTTTTCATTGGTTCTCCCTGACAAACGACTCAGTATTATCCCAATCCCCATCGATAAATTTTCCTCTACTAGTAACGCAAGAAATTCTGCTGAGAACCCGCATATCACCAACCGGTTTCGCTTTGTCTGCCTCGAAGAGTAAGCTCAGGGCGAAGCAAAGAGTGGTCAATGCAGAATCCCCCGCCCGCAGGCGTAACTCAACTCCTGGTCAACTGGAGCAATGGCGATAAGGCCGCGCTCGACGAGATGCTGCCGCTGGTTTACCAGGAACTGCGGCGTATCGCGGTTAACCGTCTGCGTCAGGAGCTTCCTAATCACACGCTACAGCCGACGGCACTTGTCAATGAGGCTTACCTCCGTCTCATCGATCAGAAAAACGTAAACTGGCAGAACCGGGCTCAGTTCTTCGGACTCGCCGCGGAAATGATGCGACGCATTTTGGTCAACCATGCGTTGCATCGGCGCGCAGCAAAGCGCGGTGGAGGAGCACAGCGTGTGTCCCTCGAGGTGGCGGTCAATTCGTTTGAGCAAAAAGACGTAAATCTGGTGGCGCTCGATGAGGCCCTAAAGAACCTCGCGACGATCGATCCACGCCAATCCAAAATTGTTGAAATGAAGTTCTTTGGCGGCTTGACCGTCGCCGAGATAGCAGAGGTGCTGCAGGTATCTTCCGACACTGTGGAACGCGATTGGAAAATGGCGCGCGCTTGGTTACACCTTGAGATCAGCAATAAGTAATCGCAGATGACTCCAGAACGCTGGCAGCGAATCAACGAAATGTTTCACGCCGCCATCGCCCTTGACGGCCGGGAGCGGCGTGCTTTTCTTGTCGCCGAGTCGGATGGGGATGCCGCATTGTGCGAGAAAGTGGGAGCGCTCCTGGCTTCGCATGATCAGGCAGAAGAATTTATCCAAGGGTCAGTATTCGGAGACGCTGCGCAACTGTTAATCGAAGACGAGGCCGACGCGATGATCGGCCAGCCGATTGGTCTCTATAAGATCGATCGAGAAATCGGTCGCGGAGGGATGGGCACTGTTTACCTCGCGACTCGCAACGATGCTCAGTTCGACCAGCAGGTAGCTATCAAAGTCGTCAAGCGTGGCATGGACACGGACCTTGTCCTTGCGCGCTTTCGGAATGAACGTCAGATTCTCGCCGGCTTCGATCATCCAAACATTGCTCGCCTGTTCGATGGTGGTTCGACAGGAACTGGTCTGCCCTACTTCGTAATGGAGTTCATCGAAGGCCAGGCTATCCACGAGTACTGCGACGAACAAAGGCTTTCCACGGCGGCTCGACTAGTACTGTTTCGAACTGTCTGTGCGGCTGTTCAATACGCGCATCAGCACCTCGTGATCCATCGAGACATTAAACCCACCAATATTCTTGTGACCGCTGACGGAGTGCCGAAGCTACTCGACTTTGGAATCGCGAAACTTCTTCACCCGCAAGCGAATCAAACCGCAACCGCAGCAATGCAGCGGTTGATGACTCCGGAGTATGCCAGCCCGGAGCAGGTTCGTGGAGAGCACGTAACAACCGTGAGCGATGTGTACAGCATGGGCGTCCTGTTGTATGAATTGCTCAGTGGGCATTCTCCCTATCGCTTCAAAACGCTGTTGCCCCAGGATATCGCGCAGGTCGTCAGCGATAGTGAGCCCGAGAAACCGAGCACGGTAATCAACCGCGTTGAAGAGGTAACGACCGGTGGCAGGAAAGGCACGAAGCTCACCCCTGAGTCTGTCAGCAGGACTCGTGATGGACGTCCCGAAAAGCTGCGCCGCAAGCTCGCTGGTGATCTGGATAACATCGTGCTCATGGCGATGCGTAAGGAGCCAGGCCGAAGATACTCTTCGGTCGGACAATTCTCCGAAGACATTCGTCGACATCTGGAGGGACTGCCCGTCGTGGCGCGTAAGGCAACGCTCTCCTACCGCAGTGCGAAGTTCATCCGTCGAAATAAAGTTGCTGTAGCGGGGGCCGCAGTCGTTACCTTGATTCTGATTGTGGGCATTGCCACGACGGGATGGGAGGCTCACGTGGCCCGCCGCGAGCGAGCTCGAGCAGAAGCTGCCGGTGCAATCGCAGAGCGGCGCTTCAACCAGGTGCGCAAGCTGGCCCACTCGGTGCTGTTCGATTACAACGAAGCGATCCAGGATCTTCCGGGATCCGTGCCGGTTCGTGAGCGGCTGGTTAAAGATGCCCTGGAATATCTCGATAGCCTGGCCGGAGAAGCGAACGATGATCCTTCGCTGCAGCGCGAATTGGCGACTGCCTATGAGAAGGTTGGCGACGTCCAGGGAAGGACTTTGCGTGCCAACATGGGTGACACCTTGGGCGCTAGAGAGAGCTATCGCAAGGCTTTGAAAATTCGCGAGACGCTGGTAGCCGCTAATCCGAAAGACTTGTCATCCCGCAGCGATCTGGCGGACAGCTATCGGGAGTTTGGGCGGTTACTCTGGACGGCGAGCGACACGGCGGGCGGATTGGAGAACGCCAGAAAGGATGTGGCCCTGCGTGAAGCACTAGCGGCAGAAGACCCAAAGAACATGCAAGCTCGCTTCAACCTGGGAGTGAGTCATGCGGATGTGGGAGAAATACTTTTGGAACAGGGTGTCCCCACCGGCGCGGCGGAAAGTCTCAGGCGGGCATTAACTATTTTTGAAGCGCTGTTGGCGGCTGAGCCTGCCAACGAGAAATACCGCCTGGCTGTTCCTTTCGTTTACGGGAAAACCAGCGAGGTCATGTTATGGCAGGGTGACGGAGTTGGCGCCTTAGAGACGAGTCGCAAGGCGCTGGCAATGGATACGAAATTATCGACTGAGTATCCGATGAACACGCATTACCGTCAGGAGTTAGGAGTTGATTTTGAAAAGGTCGGTAACACCCTCGACCGTCTTGGAGACACTAATGGAGCACTCGAAAGTTACCGGAGCGAGTTAGAGATTTTCAAAGAGCAGTCCGCTAATGATCCGGCAAACGCACAATTCCGTGCCGATCTTTCGTCTGCGTATCTCAAGGTTGGGAGCATGCTGGCAATACTTGGCAAGCGCGCAGATGCCCTACTGAAGCAGGGCAAGGCACTCGCAATCCGCGAAGAGCTGGCGAAGGCCGACCCGCTGGATTTATGGAAGCGCTGGGACTTGATCGAGAGTTATGCAAAGACCAGCAACGCGCTAGCGAAGGATGGCAACGTCGTCGCAGCGCTTGATGCGTGTCGCAAGACCCAGATTCTGCTGGCAGATACAGTCGATGATCCAACGAATGTCTATCTGCGCAGCTATCGAGCATATGCGTCCTCAGACACTGGCGAAGCACTAATCATAATCGCCGCAAGCAAAACCACAGCGTTAGCCGAACGACAAGGTTTGGCCGCCACAGCGGAGGTGCTCTACAAGCAAAGCGCCGAAATTTGGGAAGAGATGAAGAAGAACGGCACGTTGAGTAGTCCAGACGCCGTTAGGTCGGATCGTCTGGCGCGCGCAATAGCCGAGTCTCACGATGCTCTAAAGAAGTAGCCAGCGAACAGAACAACGTCCACAGATTACGCAGACTTCACCCCAGCAAGAGTTAAAGTACCTCGGTCTGAGACAACCGAAACTATCGTCGCAAGCGTCATTTGGGTTCCGTCCCTTCGGCAAATTACGCTCTCACATCTGCCTAATCTGTGGAAACGTTCTAAGAGAAAGTTCGAAATGAAACCCTACCGTTTGTTTTGGAACAGTATCTAAGTCTCTCTAGCCCGCCTCAGTTCGGTTATCGAACGAGCATCCAGAAAATTCATCGTGTTTTCGTCGGCACTGATATTGCAGTCAATCGCGTTCCACTTCGAACTATGACTGGAAGCTCTGATCCCGGACTAACAACACGAGGACATAATGAAGAACAAAACGTTGAACACGAGTCACGTCACGGAATTGCTGTATCAATCGCTCGAAACGGAGAAGGGCGGCGTACAGATTTACAGTACGGCATTGCGCTGCGCCCTCAACGAAGATTTAAAAGAGGAGTGGAACAAGTACCTGGAGCAGACCAAGTCTCATGTGCAGGTTGTTTCTGACATCCTGAAGGGCATGGGGCTGGATCCGGAAGTGGAAACGCCGGGGCGCAAGATTGTCCGTCACATCGGACACTCTCTTGTGCAAGCGATGGAGATGGCCTTAAGGGGACCGGATCTTGCCGCCGCACAGCTCGTGGCCGCGGAATGCGTCACCCTTGCCGAAACTAAGGATCACCTTAACTGGGGACTGATTGGCGAGATCGCGAAGAATTCGAGCGGCGATGCGGCCGCCATCTTGAAGCAGGCGCATGATCAGGTGGAGCCTGAAGAAGATGAGCATCTCTATCACACGAGTGGCTGGACCCGTGAGCTTTGGATTGAAGCCTTGGGGATGCCGGCAGTTCTTCCACCGCCGGAGGAAAAACAGCACGTAGAGAACGCGATCGAGGCTGCGCAAGCAAAGAAGTCACGAGCAAAGAGCGCGTAGTTGTCGGCTCGGATCGACACTGAAGATATTTAGCGAAAGTTATGCGACTCGGAAAAGGGGTCCGCAGGCGGGGTCGAGTCTTCGGCTCCGCCAGAGCAGGGTAGAACAAAATCATATTGGAGAAACGATGGCCACTAGAAAAATGACGAAGCAGAACAGCGCAGCTGCCGGCAACGCGGAAAAGAACAAAGCTGCAGACAAGAACAAAGTCCAACAAGATAAACCGGTCCGCCCTGCGAAGCTTGCTTCAAAAAACGACTCCGGCGTCGACGCCAAGATTGATGATCTGCAGAAGAACACGGAGGACAGCGGCGGCGAATTTCTCACAACGAATCAAGGTGTTCGCATCAACGATAACCAAAACTCGCTGAAAGCTGGCGAGCGTGGTGCGACTTTGCTCGAAGACTTCATTCTGCGTGAGAAGATCACGCACTTTGATCATGAGCGCATTCCTGAGCGAGTGGTTCACGCTCGGGGTTCTGCGGCCCATGGTTACTTTCAGGTGTACGAGTCGATGGCTCAATACACCAAAGCAGGGTTCCTGCAGGATCCTGCAGTTAAGACGCCTGTCTTCGTGCGGTTCTCCACTGTTGCTGGTTCTCGTGGCTCCACTGATCTCGCCCGTGACGTGCGGGGTTTCGCGGTCAAGTTCTATACGCAGGAAGGAAATTTCGACATCGTCGGCAACAACATACCGGTCTTCTTTATTCAGGATGCCATCAAGTTTCCCGACCTGATCCACGCGGTGAAACCCGAGCCGCACAACGAGATGCCTCAGGCTGGGTCAGCACATGACACGTTCTGGGATTTCATTTCCCTGATGCCGGAATCAATGCACATGATCATGTGGGTCATGTCGGATCGAGCTATCCCTCGAAGCCTCCGCATGATGGAAGGTTTCGGGGTTCACACGTTTCGCTTCATCAACGAGAGCGGCAAAGCCCGCTTTGTAAAGTTTCATTGGAAGCCATTACTTGGTTTGCATTCAGTCGTCTGGGATGAAGCACAGAAGATCTCCGGAAAGGATCCTGACTTCCATCGCCGGGATCTTTGGGAGGCGATTGAGAACGGCGATTTTCCCGAGTGGGAGTTTGGCGTGCAGATTGTTGAAGAGAA
>JBDTYQ010000085.1:0-14943 GCA_040005515.1 bacterium | reverse complement strand
CATTCTACACGCAGAGTCACTTGTTTGACAGCCCCAGAACCCTCGACTATGCTTCGTTTAGTTCTACTTCCAGTCAATCGCCGAAAGGCTTACACTCATGACAACTCCCTCAGGATCAGCACAGACTTTTCTCGGTATCGATCTTTCCGGCCCCACCATGCGGGCAGCAATAGTGAGCGACGACGGCCAGGTCCTGGAACGACGAGAGGCTCCGATCGAGGCTGACAAACTGGTGTCACAGGTCGCCCAGGTTGTTAAGGAATTTCGTGGTCTCAACCCCAACATAGCGGCGGTGGGCATCGCAATTCCCGGATTAGTGGATCGTCAAAGTGATCGGGTTGTGGCTTCGCGGGACCTGCCGGCGACCGTGAGACAAGATCTACATGCGGAATTCATGGAAGCCACCGGCCTGCGCGTGGAAATCGAAAACGACGCCAACGCTGCGGCGTATGGAGAGTACATAGTGGGTGCCGGCCGCGGCAGTCGTGACATGTTCTACGTGACAATTGGCGAAGGGATCGGTGGCGCGATCATCCTCGATGGAAAGCTCTGGACGGGCGCTTCGGGATTCGCGGGCGAGGTGGGGCACATCACGATTGACACAGATGGCATCGAGTGTGAATGCGGCAATATGGGTTGTCTGGAAACTGTAGCGTCCGGTCCGAACATCGTCCGTCGCGCCAACGAACGGCTTCATCGTGATGGCACCTCATCCCTTTCCCGGCTCGCCATAAACAAAGACTTTACTGCAGCCGATCTTGCCCATGAAGCCAACAATGGCGACGATTTTTCGGCAATGATGATCGAACGAACGGGCAAGTACATCGGCACCGGCGTAGCTAGCGTCCTTAACCTACTGAATATCGAGCGCATTGTGCTCGGCGGTGGGGTAATGGATGCGGGCGACCTAATCCTCAAGCCAATTATCCAGGAAGCAAAACGCCGCGCGTTTCAACCTTGCTTTGAAGCAACGGAAATCGTGGCAGCCACACTGGGAGCCGATGCAGTTTCCATTGGGGCCGCGATGCTCGCGCGCAACGCTGTCTAAGTCACCTCCCGGTGACGGTCAAACCAACAGGCCCACAGCACAAGTAACCATCCAAATACCAAAACACTCACTGCGAGCGTCGTCACGCTCGGTGGCGGCGGTGTGAAAAGATTTGCGACACAGAATTATCCCAGCAGCAGCACGGCATAGTGTCCGATAAACATTTTACTCGCTCCTGGATTTTTGTTCTCTGGCCCTGGCCCACCGTAACGAACGTTGCCTGTGCGGGCGCGGACTTATAACACACAACCGTGAAACATTCTCGGTAAGGTTTTCACTCAAGTTGAATATTTTCGGTCATCTGTTAAAGTGCTGTTTCTAAGCAATGTTACATTTCGTTTTTGGTTTAAGTCTCTCGTGGACCACACGTCTTCGAAATTATAGGCGTGCGTTTCATTTGTTTGAACCGACTGGCGTGCTGCCTTGTGCTTCTGTGGGTTGTTGCACGTTGCTCGTTGATCGTTAGGGATTAGCAAACCTGCGGCGATGCCCCAGATTTTTCATCACAGCACGAACGCGTTAGCAAAGCTGACGATCTATGGAGCTGTTTTTATCCTCGTTGCCGCGCTTTGGGTGACGGCGGAGTTGAATCGCTCTTCCTGGAACACAGGGCAGTGGGTTGAACGCCAGCAACCAGTCCAGTTTAGTCATAAGCACCACGTGGGTGACGACGGTCTGGACTGCCGTTACTGTCATACAACGGTCGAGACTACGGCTTCTGCCGGCATACCACCGACAAACACCTGCATGAATTGCCATAAACAGATTTGGGCAGACAGCCCTTATCTCGAGCCCGTGCGCGCCAGCTTTCGCAGCGGCAAACCTATCGAATGGATCAAGGTGCACGACCTTCCTGACTACGCATACTTCAATCACAGCATACACGTGAACAAAGGCGTCGGCTGTTCGACCTGCCACGGGCGTGTGGATCAGATGCCGATCGCTTATCAGGCCTCGAGCCTGCAAATGGAGTGGTGTCTCGGCTGCCATCGCAATCCGGAGAAATTTGTGCGACCCAAGGAAAAGATTTTTGATATGGAGTGGCGTCAGGAGAACAAGACGAAGGAAGAAATCGCCGACGGCAGGTCACTAGTGACCAGTTATCACATTCAACCACCGAAGGTGCTGACGAGTTGTTCGACTTGTCATCGCTAAAAGCGGGATCGCGGGCATCGTGCCCCGCAATGAGCGCGAAGCGCCAACAAGATTTGAGCTGAAAAGATGTCTGAAGACCGCCACATAAATTTCAAGCTGATGCGTGAGCGAGTGCTCCTACAGGACGCGTCAGTACTATCTGACAAATCCAAGACCTATTGGCGCAGTCTTGAGGAGCTGGCCGACACTCCCGAGTTTCGCGAACTGGTCGAACGGGAATATCCGCAGCACGCCGAAGAGTGGAACGATCCGCTTGAGCGGCGCACTTTCCTAAAGTTGATGGGCGCTTCGCTAGCGCTGGCAGGTTTGAGTGGCTGCGTTTTTCAGCCTCCCGAAAAAATTGTTCCCAACGTCAAGCAGGCTGAGGATACCGCCCCGGGCAAAGCGCTGTTCTTCGCGACAGCTTCGTCTCTGGGCGGGATCGCGACACCGCTGCTTGCCAGGAGCAATGAAGGCCGTCCCACAAAGCTGGAAGGAAATCCCGACCACCCGAATAGCCGCAATGGCGATCCTCTCGATCGCGGCTCCAGCGCTACAGACATTTTTTCGCAGGCTTCAGTTTTAAGTCTCTACGATCCCGACCGGTCGCAGATTCCGCTATACCGTGAAGAGTCGCGCACCTGGTCGACCTTCGTCGGCGAGTTGCGCACGACGCTTGATGAACAGCGACCAAAGCAAGGTGCTGGTATTCGATTCCTGACGGAGACAGTTACATCGCCAACGCTTGCCGCCCAGTTGAAATCCATTCTGACTGAGTTTCCCCAGGCGAAGTGGCACCAGTATGAGCCGGTAAACAACGACAATGCGCGCGCCGGCGCGATGATGGCTTTCGGTCAGCCCGTCAACACGCTATACGACTTCAGCAAAGCGGATCGCATTCTCTCGCTGGATGCTGATTTCCTCTCCGCGCATCCGGGGACGTTGAAGTACGCGCGCGACTTCGCGGCGCGGCGGCGAATTACTGAAGGTAAGAAAGAGATGAGTCGTCTTTATGTGATTGAGACGACGCCGACGACGACCGGCGCGGCTGCAGACCATCACTGGGCCGTTAAGCCCAGTGAGTTCTCGGATGCCGCGTCAGTAGTTTTTGGCGGACTAAGTGATAAATCCAGCGCCATCGCTGGTCACTTGAATGGTCTCGATGCGATTGCACGCGATCTCAAACAACACAACGGAGCGAGTATCGTCATTGCCGGCAAAGAGGCGCCGCCGGCGGTTCATGCACTGGCCCATCAGATGAACGGTGCGCTCGGCAACGTTGGCAAGACGGTTTTCTACACCGATCCCGTTGCAGCGAACTCGGTCGATCAAAGACAGTCGCTGCAGGAATTGTTTAAAGACATTGACGACGGTCACGTCGAGATGCTGGTGATCATTGGCGGGAATCCGGTCTACAACACACCTGCCGATCTGAAGCTCAGCCAAGAGCGGATGTTCAGGGCAAAGCTGCGGGTTCATCTCAGTCAGTACAGGGATGAGACCTCCAACCTTTGTCATTGGCATATTCCGGAGTCGCACTATCTCGAAGCCTGGAGTGACACGCGTACTTACGACGGCACAGTTACGATAGTGCAGCCGCTGATCGAGCCGCTCTATCAAAGCAAGAGCGCCCATCAACTGCTGGCTGTGTTCACGCCGCAGTACGACAGGAAACCCTACGAGATTATTCGGGAGTATTGGCAGGGACACAGACAGGGGCAGACACCTGCAGGTGTAGGAACGGTAGGCAGTCAGCAAACGCCGGCGCCAACTGCTACGCCTTCGGCTGACTTCGAGGCGTGGTGGCGCAAGTGCGTGCACGATGGGTTTGTTCCAAACACAGCGTTTCCCATGAAGAGTGTTTCAGCCAACACTGGAAATTCGTCGCAGGCTGGTGCGGGCGGGACGCCTCCGGTTCCAGTAAGTACGGTTCCTGTTACAGCAAGCCCGCAGGCTGGGTTCGAAATTGTTTTCCGAACCGATCCGACCATCTATGACGGTCGCTTTGCGAATAACGCCTGGTTACAGGAACTACCCAAGCCCCTCTCGAAATTAACCTGGGACAACGCCGCACTCGTCAGTCCAAACACGGCAAAGCAACTAGGCCTTGAGAAAACCATCGGCAAAAAGGGCGGCGACATTTACGTCGACACGCTGAAGATCACTCATCAGGGACGTACTTTCACCGACCCGGTTCCCACCTGGATCACGCCCGGCCAGCCAGATGGCGTGATCACTATTCATCTCGGTTATGGCCGCAAGCACGCCGGGAGAGTGGGCAACCTTCACGGCTTCAACGCTTACGAAATCCGCACGGCAGACTCGCCATGGTTCGCGACCGGTGTTCAGGTTGAAAAGGCCGGACCACAGCATCTTCTTGCAGTGACCCAGCTTCATTTCATGCTGGAGGATCGCGACTTCAGTAAAGAAGACCGCGACGTTCTCCGTTCGCAAACGCTCGAGGAATATTTGAAGGGCACGCCTGCGGGCGAGACCGTTGACCCTCCAGCCGACGATACGCTCTATCATCCCGAACTTTTCGACTACAAGAACCAGGGCAATGGCTTGAACTACGCCTGGGGTATGGCGATCGATCTCAATAACTGTGTCGGTTGCAATGCATGCACCATCGCCTGCCAGTCCGAAAACAACATACCCGTGGTGGGGAAGGAGCAGGTAGTTCGCAGTCGCGAAATGCACTGGATTCGCGTTGACACGTATTTCAAAGGCGAGGACGCAAGCAATCCGGAAGCGACAAACTTCATGCCCGTGCCCTGCATGCATTGCGAGAACGCGCCGTGCGAGCCGGTGTGCCCGGTCCACGCGACAGTACACAGCGCTGAAGGTCTGAACGACATGGTTTACAACCGTTGTGTGGGCACCAAGTATTGTTCGAACAATTGCCCGTACAAAGTTCGCCGGTTCAATTTCTTTTTGTATCAGGACTGGGAAACGCCGACGTTCCAGTTGATGCGGAATCCGGAGGTCACCGTACGCAGCCGCGGCGTAATGGAGAAGTGTACTTACTGCGTGCAGCGCATTCAGGGCGCCAAGATCCAATCAGAGCTTGAAGGCCGGAAGGTGCGCGACGGCGAAATCGTTACCGCCTGCCAGGCAGTTTGCCCAACTGAAGCAATCGTTTTTGGCGACGTCAACGATCCCAACAGCCGAGTTTCAAAACTGAAGGCAGAGCAGCGGAACTATTCATTGCTGGCAGATTTGAACACCAAGCCGCGCACTTCGTATCTGACCGCTCTCAGGAATCCGAACCCGGAGATTAGGGACAAGGCCTAGGAGCCAGTACCGCTCGCGTCGCTGACAGGACAAGATGCCGAACGACCCACACAACGAAGGTCCGATTCATACCACTGCGCCGGTGGTCGCGCCGGGTCTGACGTTCGCCTCCGTCACTGACAAGATCAGCTCGATAGTACTGAAGCGGAAGACGCCGATCTGGTGGTTTGCCGGTTTTGCAATCTCGTTTGTACTCTTCCAATTGATGCTGCTGACGATTACCAAGCTCGTCTTCGTCGGCATTGGACTCTGGGGCGTCAACGTTCCCGTTGCGTGGGGAATGGACATCCTGAATTTCGTCTGGTGGATCGGAATCGGTCATGCGGGCACATTGATCTCAGCAATCCTGCTCCTGCTGAGACAGCAATGGCGAACTTCAATCAACCGCTTTGCCGAGGCAATGACCTTGTTCGCAGTGGCCCAGGCTGGAATGTATCCCGTTATGCACTTGGGCCGGCCGTGGCTGGCTTACTGGTTGTTTCCTTATCCAAACACGATGGGGATCTGGCCGCAGTTTCGTAGTCCCTTGATGTGGGACGTGTTTGCTGTTTCCACTTACGCCACAGTTTCGGCGATGTTCTGGTTTGTCGGGTTGATTCCCGATTTCGCTACCTTGCGTGACCGCGCTCGCAGCAAGCCCTTTCAACTCCTGTACGGAATGCTGGCGATGGGCTGGCGCGGCTCAGCGAGGCACTGGCACCGTTATGAGATGGCGTATCTGCTTTTGGCGGGTTTGGCTACGCCCCTCGTCCTCTCGGTTCACACGATTGTCAGCTTCGATTTTGCGGTCGGCATCATTCCCGGTTGGCATGCGACGATCTTTCCACCGTACTTCGTCGCCGGAGCAATCTATGCGGGCTTCGCAATGGTTTTGTTGCTGACGATTCCTCTGCGCAAAGTCTACGGGCTGCAGAGTTTCATTACGATGCGCCATATGCACAACATGGCGAAAGTAATGCTCGCGACTGGCCTGATCGTCGGTTATGGCTATGTGATGGAAGCATTCTTCGGCTGGTATAGCGGCAATCGTTACGAACGCTACATGATCTGGAACCGGATGCATGGCCCCTACGCCAGTTACTACTGGGCGCTGATTCTCTGCAACATCATCACGCCGCAGTTTCTCTGGATCAAGAAAATAAGATCAAACCTGCTGGTACTGTGGCTGATCTCGATCGTGGTGAGTATTGGCATGTGGCTGGAGCGTTTCGTGATTATCGTAGCCAGCCTGCATCGTGAATTTCTACCCTCGTCGTGGGGCATGTATCAACCTTCGATGTGGGACTGGACAATGTTTATCGGCACGATTGGCTTCTTCTTTACTTTGCTGTTCCTGTTCCTACGCTTCCTGCCGATGATTTCGATTTTCGAAATGCGCACGATCTTGCCGGAAGCTGAAGTTGAAGAGTGATGTATCGCAAACTGTTAGTTTGCGTTGGTGACCTGAAGCGAAGTTTGGAAAAAAGGTACCACACGCACTAACGGTCTGCGTTACAGACTGAGTTGAGCATGGCTGAAGACGACACTGACGATACCAGAGAGCAGCCCTGGGAACATGATCTGGAAGACCCAGACCCTTTCGATCATGCGACGACTGCTACTGCCCACGGTCGCCGCCGTGGTACGCCCGCCCTCTACGGGATTATGGCTGAGTTCGATAACCCTTCGGATTTGGTGGCGGCCGCGCGGCGCACTTATCAGGAAGGGTATCGCCGCATTAATGGCTATTCGCCTTATCCGATTGAAGAACTTTCAGAGGCGATCGGGTTCACGCGCACAGCCCTGCCGCTGATTGTTTTGATTGGCGGAATAGTTGGCGGGCTGGGCGGCTTTTTCATGCAGTACTGGATGGAAGTTATCGACTATCCGCTGAATGTTGGGGGCAAGCCTTTCAACAGTTGGCCCGCCTTCATACCGATTACGTTTGAGGCGACGGTTTTGGTGGCAGCTTTTTCGGCGGTGCTGGGCATGCTGATCCTGAACAAATTGCCGCAGCCTTACCATCCGGTATTCAATGCTCCGAACTTTGCTCTGGCAACACGCGATAAGTTTTTCCTGGTAATCGAAGCAAACGATCCACTGTTTCGGCATGACGACGCGATTGTTTTCATGAGGACCCTGGGCGCGCTGGATGTTAGCGATGTGGAAGTTTGAAGTAATGAGAGACGCGGAGACGATGAGACGCGGGGACACGGCGAGCAGGAGCGGGGTCTGCTCGGCTCTAGCGCTGGCCTTTCGCCGTGTCACCGTGTCGCGGCGTCCGCGCGCCCTCGCCTTCAGCGTCCTGCTTAGTACCGTCTGCTTACTGTCTCTCGGGTGCCGGCGGGATATGCAGGATCAGCCGAAGATGAAGCCCTATCGCTCATCAACTTTTTTTAGAGACGGTCTTTCTTCAAGGCCGCCGATTGAGGGCACTGTCGCGCGTGGCTTTCTAAAAGTGGATACGGAATTCTTTACCGGCAAGAAGCCCGGCAAAAGCGGTGTCGCTCCTTTACCTGGGCCGGCCGCAACTCCGGAAGGCGCGCAGTCGACTGGCACAACTGGGGCGCCCGCAACTCCGGCGACTGGACCGCAAGGCGCTGCCGCTTATCCTGACGATGTTGAAGTCTTTCCCATACCTGTGACGAAAGAAGTAGTCCAACGCGGCAAGGAGCGTTACGAGATTTTCTGTTCAGCCTGTCACGGGTTCACAGGCAATGGCGATGGGATGATCGTGCGCCGCGGGTTCCGCCGGGCGGCGTCGTTTGATGATGACCGCTTGCGGCAAGCGCCCGTCGGCCACTTCTTTGATGCGATAAGTAACGGCTGGGGGGCGATGCCGAGTTATGCGCCGCAGATTCCGCCCCAGGACCGCTGGGCCATCGTCGCTTACATTCGCGCGTTGCAGCTAGCCAGCCAGTCTCAACAGCCGCAACCTGGCCAAACGACCGTGCGTCCCGGTGGAACAGTTGCGACACCATTGCCAACCGGAGGGCACCAGTGACAACCGGCCCTTACAATGCCCCTCCGGAGGTAAACCGCTTTCAGCAACTGACGCTGATTGCCGGCGCAGTATTCAGTGCGATCTTTGCGATCGGGTTCTTCCTGGATCGCGCACAGTTTTTTCATTCCTATTTGTTTGCGTTCAGCTTTTGGACCGGCATCGCCGCCGGTTCTCTGGCGCTCTTGATGCTGCAACACCTCACTGGCGGCGGTTGGGGACTCGTGATTCGGCGCGTGCTTGAAGCTTGTACGCAGACGCTGCCATTGATCGTCGTGCTCTTCGTGCCAATCATTCTTGGCGCACACTGGCTTTATCCGTGGACAAACATGGAAGAAATGTCCAAAGACGCGGCGCTCCTGGACAAGACCAGATATCTGAACCTGTCGTTCTTTTCTTTGCGAGCGGCGATCATTTTTGCTATCTGGCTCGGTCTCGCGTTCTTGTTGAATCGCTGGTCATTGCTGCAGGACAAGACTGCAGATCGCGAATTTACAAAACGCATGCGAGTGCTGAGCGGGCCGGGAATGGTGCTGTTTGTTTTTACCGTGACCTTCGCTTCAATAGACTGGTTCATGTCACTTGACCCTAAATGGTCGTCGACGATTTTCGGTTTTATTTTTGTCGCTGCGTGGTCTTTGAGCGCGCTGGCGTTCGTGGTCGCCGCGATGGCTGCGCTGGTCAGACATGAGCCGATGAACAGGGTCGTCGGTCAGTTACATTTTCACGATCTCGGGAAACTGCTTTTGGCCATGGTAATGCTTTGGTCTTATTTCGCTTTCTCGCAGTTTCTAATTATTTGGTCAGGCAATTTGCCCGAAGAGATTCGCTGGTATCTGCCAAGAACACATGGAGTTTGGGGCGTGATTGCGGTCGCCGTGGTCGTACTGCATTTTGCTTTCCCATTCCTCTTCCTGCTTTCACGATCCTTTAAACGCAATGCCGGGAAGCTCGTCATCGTTGCGGTACTTATTCTCGTGATGCGTTTAGTCGATCTCTTCTGGACGATTGCGCCAAACTTTACGGGGGCTCACTTTCACGTTAGCTGGATGGACGTTGTAGCACCCATCAGTTTAGGAGGCCTGTGGCTCAGCTTATTTGCCCGGGCTCTAGGTAGGCGGCCGCTGATCCCAATCAACGATCCGTTGTACGAAACAGTACTCGAGCAGGTGCACTCACACGATCACTAAGGTCTATTAATGAAAAGGGCTCAACACAACGGCAACGGCGATGATCCACTACATGTCACAGAAACGCCCGACGTGTCGCACATTAAGAATCTGGATGTAACTCACGAAGGGAGCGACGTTGACGTCCCCGGCGTGTTGAAGTTTGTCGGGGCCCTGACAGTAATGGGAATCGTAGTATTCGTCCTGATGTGGGCTATGTTCAGATTCCTGTATGCGCAGGAAGACACTAAAGAACCCGACCCAGGACCGATGGCGATGAAGCCCGAAGAGCGACTGCCACCCGAGCCCAGACTGCAGGCGGCGCCTGGCTTTGGGGTAAAGCTAAAGAACGGCGAGTGGGTGGCGCTGGAGAACAAAGAGCCTGCGGCTGAATACCACGTGCTCCGCGAGCAGTGGGAACACCAGCTGAAATGTTCAGAACCAGAAACTCCTTCCGCGGTCGAATGCCTGCCGATCGACCAGGCTATGGAAAAGGTAATTGGCCAACCTTCCAGGGTTGGGCAAATCTCGGCAGAAGGAGCGGGCCCACGAGTGCAAGACTACGGTATCGATCCGCCAACCGCGGCAAGCTCAGGACGCATGACCGAGAAGGGACGGCAATGAGAACAGACATTAGACGGCAGGAGGTGGACGGCAGAATGAAAGAGCAGCGAAGCTTTAGACCTCCGCGCTTTGCTTCCTGGGGTCCGCTTTCTGCTCTCTGTCTTTTGCTTACGGCCTTCTGCCTTCCGGCTGCCGCGCAATTCAGCCAGATGAAGGGTAACTCGCCGCTTTATAGTTCAAGACCTTATGAGGAGAGAGCTCCCACTGGTTTGCCGAAAGCGCTGAACGGCGTCGGCATCGATCAAAAGCTCAATGAACAAGTCCCGCTTGATCTGGTCTTCACAGATGAGAATGGGCAAAGCGTAAAGCTCGGTAACTACTTCGGGAAGAAACCCGTCGTGCTGTCGCTCGTCTATTACCAGTGTCCGATGCTCTGTAATCAGGTGCTCAACGGAATGGTCACCGCATTCAAGGTTATGGCTTTCCAACCCGGTCAGGAGTTTGAAGTAGTAACGGTGAGTTTCGATCCGCGCGAGACGCCCGCGCTTGCAGCAGCAAAGAAAACCACTTACGTGAACTACTTGCCCGAGGACCGACGCTCGCGGGCGAGTAGCGGCTGGCATTTTCTAACGGGAGACGCAGCAAGCATCAAACGCCTGACTGATGCGGTCGGTTTTCGATATCACTACGACGATGCGACCAACCAGTTTGCCCATGCCAGCGCGATCTACGTGACGACGCCACAGGGAAAGCTTGCACGCTACTTCTACGGGATCGAATACGCGCCGCGCGATTTGCGGCTGGGCTTGATCGAGGCGGCAGACAATAAGATCGGTTCTCCAGTCGATCAGTTGCTGCTTTATTGCTACCACTATGATCCGGCCACTGGAAAGTATGGCGCGACGGTAATGAACATGATGCGCGTGGGTGGTGTACTCACATTGATTGCACTGCTTCTGTTGTTACTGGGATTGCGCCGTCGCGGTCGGATGCAGGTAGCCTGGCGCACCGGAGGCGTAGCTTGAGTTTTATGCAGACTTCGTGGATTCCATTTATTCCGGACAGCGCTTCCACTGTCTCAGGGAAGGTCGACGCCCTCTATTTTTATCTTTCGGGCGTGACCTTGTTCTTCACGCTCCTCATCTCCGGCGTTCTGGTCTTTTTTCTGATCAAGTATCGCCGGCGCTCGCCTCATGAAATTCCGCGGCCAGTGGCAGGCTCGCACAAACTCGAAACGATCTGGTCAGTAATTCCTTTTCTGATTGCGATGAGCATGTTTGCCTGGGGCGCTCAAATCTATTTTCAGAATTCACGGCCGCCGAAGAATGCCAATGAGATCTATGTTGTAGGCAAACAATGGATGTGGAAGATTCAGCATTCCACCGGGCAGCGCGAAATCAATGAACTACACGTTCCTGTGGGCCGGAAGATCCGACTGATAATGACGTCCGAGGACACGATCCACGACTTTTTCATTCCCGCTTTCAGAATCAAGATGGACGTAATACCGGGCCGTTACACGACGCAGTGGTTTGAAGCGACTACCCCCGGAACCTATCACCTCTTTTGTGCTGAATACTGCGGCATGAATCATTCAGGAATGATCGGCTCGGTGATCGTGATGCAGCCAACTGAATTCGATGACTGGCTGAGTGGAAATGCGAGTCAGCAGTCTCCAGCTGTGGCCGGCCAGCAACTTTTTCAATCGCTGGGGTGCGTCTCTTGTCACGGAACAAATGGTGAAGGTGGTCGAGGCCCGGCGCTGGCGGGATTGTTTGGAGGGAAAGTGTTTCTCGCGAACGGCCAAACTCTGACGGCGGACGAAGCGTACATTCGCGAGTCGATTGAGAACCCGCAGGCAAAAATCGTGACGGGCTTTAGTCCTATCATGCCGACCTTCCAGGGTCAGGTCAGCCCGGAGCAGTTGATTCAAATTATCTCGTTCATTAAGTCGCTGCAGGTTGGGACTCCCCAGTCGCCGGCGGCAACTGCGCCCGTCACGAAGACAGAGGCGCCGGCAGTGGCCACGCCACAGCCTAATCGTCAGTAGCTCTAAAGTTCCAAACTGGATTTATGAAAGCATTCGAAACATTTGAAACACCAGCAGCGGCTAACGTTAACTACATTAACGCCGAGTACGGTCTAAAGTCGTGGCTGCTGACCAGAGATCACAAACGCATCGCGCTGTTGTACCTCGGTTCGATCAGCTTCTTCTTCATGGTGGGGGGCGTCTACGCGATGCTCATACGCCTGGAGTTGTTGACGCCGCAGGGCGATCTGCTTTCATCGACAACCTATAACAAGGTCTTTACCCAACACGGGATCATCATGGTGTTCTTCTTCCTGATCCCGTCGATACCGGCAACCCTGGGTAATTTTCTGGTGCCCATGATGATTGGCGCGAAGGACCTGGCCTTCCCGCGCATCAACCTGCTCAGCTGGTACATCTATGTGCTCGGGGGCCTTGTCACGATCTATGCCCTGCTGGCAGGCGGTGTCGATACCGGCTGGACCTTCTACGCGCCATACAGCTCTACGTTTTCCAACTCATATGTGATTGCTGCGGGGCTCGGTATCTTCATCAGTGGCTTCTCGTCGATTCTCACCGGACTGAACTTCATCGTCACCATCCATACGATGCGCGCTCCGGGAATGACCTGGTTCCGTCTGCCGCTGTTCATCTGGTCACATTACGCAACTTCGCTGGTGATGATTTTGGGAACCCCCGTCATTGCGATCACCATTCTGCTCCTGGCTTTCGAGCGACTATCGCATGTAGGCATCTTTGATCCGGCAACTGGGGGAGATCCGGTACTGTTCCAGCACTTGTTCTGGTTCTACTCGCACCCGGCGGTCTACATCATGGTCTTGCCCAGCATGGGCGTAGTCAGTGAATTGATCGCGAACTTTTCGCGCAAGAATATTTTCGGCTATAAATTTGTCGCGTTCTCCAGCCTGGCGATTGCTGTGTTTGGTTTCCTGGTCTGGGGGCATCACCTGTTTGTTGCCAGCCAGTCTGTGTATGCGGGTATGATTTTTTCGTTCCTGAGTTTCGCGGTAGCGATTCCTTCAGCGATCAAAGTTTTCAATTGGACGGCCACGCTCTATAAAGGCTCGATCTCGTACGACACGCCGATGCTTTATGCGCTGGGCTTTATTGGACTCTTCACGATCGGCGGCATGACCGGACTATTTCTCGCCTCGCTGGCGGTTGATGTTCATGTTAGTGACACCTACTTCATTGTTGCCCACTTCCACTACATCATGGTCGGTGGAGCCTTACTTGGATATCTCGGCGGCTTGCACTATTGGTGGCCCAAGATCAGTGGCCGGATGTATCCGGAGGGTTGGGGCAGATTCTCAGCCCTGGTGATCTTCGTCGGGTTCAACCTGACATTCCTGCCGCAGTTTGTTGCGGGCTACCTCGGTATGCCCCGGCGCTATCACGCATACCCGCCCGAGTTCCAGGTTTTTAATGTCTTGTCGTCGGCTGGCGCCTCGATTCTGGGGTTCGGTCTTTTGATACCGGCGATCTATCTGATCTGGTCGATGCGCTACGGCAAACGCGCTCCCGCAAATCCCTGGAACTTGCCCGGCTTGGAGTGGAGGACCGCATCGCCTCCGCCAACCGAGAATTTTCTGGCGACTCCGATCGTTACCTGGGAAGCTTACGAATTTGCACCGCCTGAAGAGATGGAGATTGTCGGAAGGTTTCGCGACGAACAGGTATGAGGTACGTCTGATTCAATGAGAGCAGGTCTATTACCCAAATAAAGAGCAAACACATTGACTGACAGCCACACAATCGAGGATGCACAGGCCCACGCCGCGCTGCAACACCATTTCGAGAATATGGAGCAGCAGCGGGAAGCGGCTACGCTCGGAATGTGGGTCTTCCTCGTTACCGAGCTCATGTTCTTTGGCGGAATGTTCTTCGCCTATACGCTCTATCGCTCTCAGTATCCGGAGGCTTTCGCCTCAGCCAGCAACCATTTGTCGTGGCAGTTGGGAGCGATCAATACAGGCGTCTTAATCTTCAGCAGCTTCACGATGGCAATGGCCGTCTATAGCGCCCAGCTAGGCAAGCGACGCAACCTGATCATTTGCCTAATCCTGACGATGATCCTGGGCGCAACGTTTTTGGGAATCAAAGCGGTTGAGTATCACGAGAAGTATATTGACAACTTAATTCCCGGCAAATTGTTTCCAGGGCGACCATTCAATCCAGACACGGTGCATCTGCTGCCTGGAGCCAAGCCGCAAAACGTGGAGATGTTCTACTGGATTTATTTTGCGATGACGGGCATGCACGCGGTCCACATGATCATCGGCATCGGCATTCTGGCAATAATTCTTCTATTCGCGATCCGCGGCCGGTACGGGCCTGGGTATCATAATCCGGTGGAGATAATCGGTCTCTACTGGCACTTCGTCGATATCATCTGGATCTTCCTGTTCCCACTACTTTATTTACTCGGCCGCCATCTGGCGCACGGCGGATAAAGGCTGACGGACTGGAAAGTCGTTTCTATTGACATGAGCGAGCACATTGTTTCAATAAGAGTTTACCTGACCATCTTTGCCGCGTTGATGGTGGGCACCGCTCTGACCGTCTGGGCCGGCTTTCAGGATTTCCCGGGGCCGTTGAATGTCATTATTGCTTTGACCATAGCAGTGGTGAAGGCAACCCTCGTTGTCCTTTACTTCATGCACGTCCGCTATAGCTCGCGACTGATTTGGTTGATTGTTGCCGC
>JBDTYQ010000084.1:0-15255 GCA_040005515.1 bacterium | reverse complement strand
CCACCCCTACAAACCTTCCATCGCAATCACCTTCGCCAGACGCCGGCGGTGTCGTTCTTCTCCGGTAAACTTTGCCGCCACAAAGGCGCGTACGATCTCCAACGCCAGCTCCACGCCGGTCACACGCGCTCCCAGACAAAGCACGTTGCAGTCGTCATGTTCGCGGCATTGGTGTGCTGAGTACGTGTCGCCGCAGAGCGCGGCACGCACACCTCTGAGTTTATTTGCAGCCACTGCAGCGCCGACGCCGCTGCCGCAGATGAGGATCCCGATCTCAGCTTCACTGCGCTGGATCGCTTGTCCAACTTCCCGCGCATAGTCCGGATAGTCATCGGGTTGAGATCCGTCATGCGTGCCAAAGTCCGTGATCTCGTGTCCGGCCGCGCGCAGTTCTTCAATCACGCGTTCGTTCAGAGGGTAGCCACCGTGATCTGCGCCAATCGCTATTCGCATGACAGATTAGAGTAGTTTGCGCGCACGGGCGATGACATTCTCGACGTTGAAGCCCAGGTTACTTAACGCAACGTCACCAGGCGCGGACGCCCCAAAACGATTGAGACAGACTACGTCGCCTTTTGGGCCAACCCATCGGTCCCAACCCTGACGGACACCTGCTTCGACGGCGAGCCGCGCAGGAACGGTCGGTAGGAGGACCTCGTTCCGATAGTCTTCCGTTTGTTCTTCGAACAACTCCCAGCACGGCATAGAGACCACACGTGTGGGAACGCCTTCCTTTTGGAAGGTCTCGCGCGCATCGAGTGCGAGCGAGACTTCCGAACCGGTCGCGATCAGGATCAGTTGTGGCGTGGCGCCTTGAGCTTGTTTACTCGCGTCGCTACTGCTCGCAGCCGGGGCAACCGCCTCCGCCTCCGCGAGGATATAAGCACCGCGTCGCAAACCTTCGGCGCTGCTAAAGCGCTGCCGATCAATAAGAGCTACTTTCTGCCGCGTGAGCGCGAAGGCCGTCGGTGCTTTGCGACGCAAGATCGCAATCCGCCATGCCTCGCGCACTTCATGCGAATCGGCTGGCCGGATCACAAAGAGGTGTGGAATCGAACGGAGCGCGGCGAGATGTTCGACGGGCTGGTGCGTTGGCCCATCTTCGCCCAGTCCGATCGAATCGTGTGTGAAGACGTAAATGACCTGAACCTCGGAAAGGGCAGCAAGCCGAATCGCCGGTCGCATGTAATCCGAAAACGTCATGAAGGTGCCGCCGAAGGGAATCAACCCACCGTTGAGCGACATCCCGGTGAGCGTTGAGCCCATCGCATGCTCGCGCACGCCGAAGTGAACAATACGGCCTTCGTAGTGGATTGCCTCAAAATCGCCACCGCCCTTGATGTCAGTGTTGTTTGAAGGACCCAGGTCGGCTGAACCGCCAATCAGCATCGGCATATGCGGCGCCAGAGCATTGATCACTTCGCCGCTCGCAGCGCGTGTGGCCATTGCCTTGGCATCGGCGAAGGATGGCAAATGTTGCTCCCAATTTTCCGGCAGCTCTCCGCTCATTGTTGTTTGCCAGGTCTTGCCAAGTTCGGCATTTTGAGACGAATACTTGCTGAGCAACTCGCGCCATTCCTTTTCCTGTCCGGCGCCGCGGTCGACCGCTTCGCGGAAATGAGCGAGCGCTTCATCCGGCACGTAGAACTTTTTATCTTCGGGCCAGCCGAGGTGCCGTTTTGTCTCGCGCACGGCATCTTCGCCGGGTGCATCGCTGTGCGCTTTACGAGTGCCGGCAGTCGGCATGCCGAAACCGATAGTGGTCTTGACTGAAATCAACGACGGCTTAGTCCCCATCGATTGAGCTTCACGAATTGCCGCATCGATCGCGTCGAGGTCGTTACCATCGGCAACGGTGGTTGTGTGCCAACCGTAAGCTTCAAAGCGTTTGGGAACGTCTTCACTGAAAGCCAGCTCGGTAAAGCCTTCGATAGTGACTTTGTTGTCGTCGTAGAGATAAATCAGTTTGCCTAGTTTTAGGTGTCCCGCCAGAGACGCCGCTTCTGAAGCCACGCCTTCCATTAAGTCTCCATCAGAGACGATCGCATAGATGTTGTGATCGATAACGGGAAACCCATCACGATTGAACTTCGCCGCGAGATGCGCTCCCGCCATCGCCATCCCTACTCCATTCGCGAAACCCTGACCGAGGGGGCCAGTCGTGATCTCCACTCCGGGCGTCAGAATATTTTCCGGATGGCCGGGAGTCTTGGAGCCCCACTGGCGGAAGTGTTTGATTTCATCGAGCGAAAGTTTGTAGCCGGTGAGATAGAGCAGCGAGTAAAGCAACATCGAGCCATGGCCCGCAGAGAGCAGAAAGCGATCCCGATTTTCCCACTTGGGATTCACCGGGTTATGGCGGAGAAAGCGAGTCCACAGCACGTACGCCATGGGCGCGGCGCCGAGCGGCAGGCCGGGATGACCGGACTCCGCTTGTTGCACAGCGTCCAGGGTCAGTGCGCGAATCGTGTTGATGCAAAGCTGGTCTAGTTCGGGAGTTGTGTCTCGCTGTTTCTGCATTGGCGCACTCATCTGTTGGGTGTCCTCGTTATGAATAAGTTTCACTTCCAACCAGCCGTTCGTAGGTTCGCTGTTGCCGCTCGATTCCTTCCTGATAGCGAGCGTGCCGCGACATGTCGGGCTCAAAGGTTCTGCCGTCGTAGCTGCGCGTTGTTTCGATAGTTTGTATTTTGCCCGCGGCTTCCAAAGCAAGCAAGGCGGCGCCGAGTGTTGATGTTTCGCGCGACTCTGTGAGCGTTAAGGGCCGGCCGAGAACGTCTGAGATCATTTGTGTCCAAACGGGAGAGGCGAGGAGCGCTGTTCCGGAGGCAATGATTGCCGCGCCCGGCGCCAGTGCGTCCAAAGCCTGCGAGATTAACGCAAACCGGTATGCAACCGCTTCAATTGCAGCTCGCAAGATCTCGATGGGTTGAGTTCGACTGTTGAGTCCGTGCAGGGAACCACGCGCGTACAGCGACCAACCGGGGCTGCGTTCCCCCGCCCAGAAGGGCAGGACAGTTAGACCATGTGAGTCGGGTTCGACTTCGCTCAAGGCAAGCTCGATCGCTTCAGAATCGTAACCGGGAAGGAGGGATTCCCGCAGCCACCCGTAGAGATTGCCTCCATCAGACAAAGCACCGCCCAGAACAACTCTGTTCTGGTCGGCGCGATAACACCACAACTCAGGAGGCAACGTTGTGGGAGGCAGGCCTTGATAGAACACTCGCATGGCGCCCGAGGTTCCGACCATCAAAGAAATCTTGTCGCTACCAACGCAACCGCTGCCGATCGCGTTTGCTGCGCCGTCACCGATCGCAGGAAAGGGGCGCGCCTCACTTAACTGCGGCCAGCGGGTGGCGAATTCAGGGGTCAACATTTGAAGGGTTCGGTGAGCACCGGCGATTTCAGGAAGGCATGCGCGATCGAGCTCCAGGACTTCAAGAAATTCAGCGTCCCAGTCGCACGTATGTTGATTGAATAGTCCAGTTCCTGAAGCCATCGAGACGCTGGCCTCAGTCTCACCAAAAAGAGTTATGATCAGAAACTCGCCGAAGGATAGCCAGCGACGCGTCGCCGCAAAGACCTTGGGTTCTGCATTGCGCAGCCAGAGCAGCTTCGCGGGCCAATAGCTCGGGTGAAAGCGGCAGCCGGTGCGCGAATGAATCGAACTCTCTTTAAAGCGACGTCGTAGTTCCGCGGCAGCCGAAGTAGAGCGCGAGTCGGCCCACGTCAACACGGGAGTTGTAGCGCGTTGTTCCGAGTCAACACCGACGAGGCTGTGCCAGAAACAGGAGACACTGATGAACTCTATTTGATTTGCATACCGGGCAGTTTTTTCCAGAAGTAGATCGATGGCGGAGGTAACCAGCTCGAGACTGGCAGCAGCATCGGTCACCGCAAGTTCTTCCAAAGGGGAACCAGTTCGTGCCAGGCGAACACTGGCGCCTTCGATCTCGCTTCCGTTCTCAGCAAAGAGCGCAGCCCGCACGCCGGACGTGCCGATGTCGAGTCCGAGCACCGCTGCCGATTTTGATCCTGCCATCACAAAGACGATTTGCGGTGACAGCTCAAATCCCTCAAGGACCTCATCCAGCACACTGCTCATCAGGGCAATCCGGTTTGACGAAGCGCCGCCAACGAAGTTGAAAAGTTTGGTTAAGAAGGTTTATGGAACGACCGCTTGAGTGCGGCGCCAGAATCTCATACGAAACAACTGATAGTCCAGCTTTGCAGCAACTGATAAAATACATTCGATGCAAGCGGAGACTCTCAACTGTCCGATGTGCGGCGCGGCCGCTTCAACTGATGACCCGCTTTGCAATTACTGCGGCTCGCGGCTGGCAACCGTAGCTTGCGCATCGTGTTTTGGAATGATGTTTCTGGGCAGCAAGCACTGCCCGCGTTGTGGTGCCGCCGCCGCGGAACGCACGGCCGCAGATCTGCCGGCGCAGAAGTGCCCTCGGTGCGGCGTTGAGATGCAGTCAGTAAAGCTTGGTGCAACTACGGTCAGGGAGTGCGAACGATGCCTCGGTCTTTGGGTTGATGTCCTGGCGTTCGAGAAGATTTGTGCCGATCGCGAGCAACAATCAGCTGTGCTGGGTGCCGCATCACCTGAACCTACCCGGACGGTACAGGAGACGAACAAGATTCGATACGTTCCTTGCCCGGAATGTGGGCAGTTAATGAACCGGATCAACTTTGCTCATTGCTCGGGCGTGATTGTCGACATCTGTAAGGGACACGGCAGCTGGTTCGATCGCGAAGAGCTGAGTCGCATTGTGGAGTTCATTCGTGGCGGTGGCCTCGAAGCTTCGCGTGCGAAGGAAAAGGCTTGGCTAGAAGAAGAGCGGCGGCAATTAATGCAGGATAAGCACGCGGCTGAATTCGCTGAACCTTCATTACTCGGATTTGGAAGATCTAATGAGGAGCATCGCGGCCTTGGCATCGCTTCAGCGCGTGGTTTGCTCAAACACTTGCTCGACTAACATTTGAAAAGGCCTTCCGTCGCAAGCGACTGAAAGGCCCTAATTATGCGCGCACCTCTTTAGGCAAGCTCTAACCACGACCAGTCTTGCTGAGCGTCGCGTCACCCAGTCGTTTACCTACCGCATTCCAATCGATGTTGGAGAAGAACGCTTCGATATATTTCGGTCGCTCTGCAGGTTTGTAGTCGAGCAGGTAAGCATGCTCCCAGACGTCCATCACGAGAATGGGTTGAAAGCCGGCGACGTTGCCGGTTTCATGCAGTGTTACCCAGTGATTGGAGACGCGATTGTTAGCCGGGTTCTGATAACAGATGGCCCAACCGACGCCGCGCATCTTGCCGATGCCTACGAAATCCGCTTTCCAAATTTCATAGCTGCCGAAACTATCTACCGCGGCCTGCGCGAAATTGGATGTGCCGGCGGGATCGCCAGTGCCACCCCCCTTCTGCAGATTCTCAAAATAGTATTCGTGCAACACCATGCCGTTGTACTCAAAACCAAGACGGCGCGTGAGCTCTGAATAAGCCGGCATCTCTTCCTGATCCACCTTAGCGTCCTTGATGAACTCCATGATGCGTTCAGAGAGGTTGTTGGTTTCCTTCACGTAACCTTCGTAGAGCTTGAAGTGCATTTCAAGTGTCTGATCAGAAATGCCTTGAAGTCCGCTGAGGTTGAAGTGCCGAGCTTTGTAGCTATTCATATTTACTACCTCCTATTGATGCACCTTGAGTATCCGGCTGAAATGTCGCGAAGCCGTGGAAAGCCTAAGTCTTTAGTGTGGCGACAGAGGAGAGACTTCCCGTCCTGCGAGAATAACAACAGGTTAACAGGCTAGGTTCCGTCTCCAATAAAATAAGGACAGGCTCGAAAGCCTGTCCTACACTCCCACAATATGAAGAGGACAGGCTGGAAAGCCTGTCCTACGCTAGTTCTTTCCGAAGATGACCCAATCGCCGTGCGCGGTCGCCATGAAAAGTAGGAGCGGCAACGACAACCATGTATTGGTTCGCGACGCGATGAAAGCCTGGCGAGCGAGTTCCGGAGGCGCTGCTGGACCAGTGCCAGCCGTGGCTGCGATGATTCGTTTATTGTTCGGCCAGATGATGCCCCAGACGTTGAGCAACATCACGATGCCGTAAGCGCCGCCAATGCCGATCGAGTACGTCTTATTACTTGCCCAACTCTCGCCTCTTACAGTCAGCATGCTTCCGAAGAACTCGAGCAGTCCCCACGTAACAATCGCAACGAGAATAAACATCACGATTGCAAACACGCGCCCGTCCTTTATCAATGCCGGTACTTTCTTGATGATCAGGAATTCGACGCCGAAGAGAACGATCGGATAGGTCAGCCAGGCAAAAAGCACCCACCAAAGATTTATATTTCCGCCGCCAATCGCGTTGGCGTTGTTCACGTCTCCCTTGAGCGTGTACATCGCGAAGTAAGTCAGACCGGCGAGCACCGTGAACACCGCGCCCCAGCGGAAGAACCACAGCGCGCGGGAAAGCAGATCCGGGTTCACCTTTTTCTTGGTTTCAGGATCGAGTGCCTTCTGAAAGGGAACGTTTATCAGATTGAAGAAATAGAGCAGACCGATCCAGGTGATGCCGGCGACGAAGTGCGACCAGCGCAGGATGATGCGCGGGAGCGCTTCACCGGTTGGCACATGAAAGACATCCTGAAACATAGCCAGACTGATGGGGAGATGAACAGTTGACTCAATAAGCATAAGGCCTCCGAATTGTTTGAAGTGGGACAGACATTGCCTGTCACAAATGGTGAACTGAGAATGCCTGCAAGAGATGTTTGATTACGCGCGCAGATTACACCTGCCACGCCTTTGACGCAATAAACAGCAATCAGCTAAGTCGATTCACAAACGACTAGTATCGACCGCGAATTCGAAACTCGAAACTCTGAACTCGAAACCTACTCATCCAGTGGGCGCGGCCCGGCATCCATTCCACGCACACTCGCTTGATTGATCACTTTCACTTTCAAGTCGTCAATCACGCGAATCTGACATGAAAGCCGAACATTGGCCCCGAGCTCGGCTTCCAAAGCCAGACGGTCCCGCTCAAGTTCGCCAATCTCTCCAGGATCTCCGGCGAGGATTTCTACGCGGCAGGTAGTACAACGAGCATTGCCGCCGCAGCGGTGCAGGATGTCGATGCCGGCATCTTCAATTGCCAATACGAGCTTACTTCCCTGAGGCGCATCAAAGGCCTGCACGCCGGTGGCGGTCTCTGCTTCAATCTTAGGCATGAGTTATTGACTCCGAATTGTGGTTTGATTGCGCTTTAATTTGGCACAAGTGATTGGGATGAGCAAGCAAGCAATGGTGGGATGGCATTCAACGCGCGTTTACAGCATCAGTTCCATGAACGCCGCGCCGACCACGGGATTGTTGTAGTAAGGAGCGATCTCGCGGAACCCGAGCGCACGATACATCGTGATCGCCTGGTCCATCTTGCCGGGTAGAGTATCCAGACGCATTCGTTCATAACCAATCTCGCGAGCTTCTTCGACGATTGATTCCACCAGTTCCCAGCCCAACCGTTGACCGCGATATCCCGGCCGCACGAACAGGCGCTTCATCTCGCAGACTCCATTACCGAGGCTGCGCAAAGCCACGCACCCCACAATCAGACCATCGACAACGGCCAACAACAGACGACCGTTTGGCGGAGCATATTCGCCTGGCAGTTCGGCCAATTCCTTATCGTAGTTTTGAAAGCAGAGATTTATTCCCAGCCACGCCACGTACTCTTCGAAGAGTTCACGGACGCGTTCGATGTCTTCCGAGGTGTGGGCTTGAACAATTTCCACGGCGTTCTAATGGTGACTCAGGATTGGCGAGATTTGTCTTAACCACGTTGGGGTCCGCACAAGAAAGAAGGCCGGGAGTCGTCTAGACCACCCAGCCTCACATTCGTGCACCGCGTCATTTGTACGACAGACGGCAGTCTGTCAAAAGTAGAAGACTATGCAGTAAAGGACGTGCCGCAACCGCAGCTGCCAGTTGCATTCGGATTAGTGAAAGTAAATCCGGAACCCATCACGCCGGTGACGTAGTCGATCTGCACGCCGTTCAGGTACTGGCCGCTGAACATGTCGACGAATAGACGCACGCCATGCTCATTAAGAATGAAATCTCCCTGACGGGATTCCTCTTCGATATTCAAGCTGTACTGGAAGCCGGAGCATCCACCCGGAACAACGCGGACACGGAGCCCGGACGTTTCAGGCAGGCCTTCTTCGCTGGACATGAACTTCTTAATCTCTGTAGCAGCCGCTTCGGTGACATTCAGCGACATTGATGGGGCCATTGGAGCGGCGCCGGTTGTCTCAGTAGTGGTGTTAGTATTTGCTGACATTTATCGTACTCCCGTAAGATTTTCAATTTCCGATTGGCAATTTCGATTTCAAGGCGATCCAAGAAAACTTCCATCCCTCAATCAAAACCTACCTTCCAGAATCGGAAATTGGCACTTGGCAATCGCAAATCAATCTTACTGACCTTTGCCCAAAACAACAAGTTCCGGTTTCATGGCCTCAATTGAGACCTGTCTGGCGACTTCCTCAGCCACGTGCTTGAAGGCCTTGGCCTGTGGGGAATCGGGTTCACTGACGACCACGGGAACGCCTTTGTCACCGCCTTCACGCACTCCAATTCCGAGGGGAATGCCACCCAGAAACGGGACGCCGTACATTTCGGCAAGCTTTTCGCCGCCGCCCTGCCCAAAAATGTCGTAGCGATTGCCCGTGTCTGGTGCGATGAAGTAGCTCATGTTCTCCACCACTCCGAGAATCGGAATTGCCACGGTTTCAAACATGCGCAGCGCGCGACGCACGTCCGCGATGGCGACGTCCTGCGGTGTCGTCACCAGGACCGCTCCCTGGACGGGAACGAGTTGCGCCAGCGAGAGTTGCACATCGCCGGTGCCGGGAGGCATGTCCACGATCAAGTAATCCAGCTCGCCCCATTTCACGTCTGAAAGAAATTGTTTCACGAGGCCATGCAGAATTGGGCCGCGCACGATCAGCGGTTTATCGCCCGGCTGAAGGAAAGCCATCGACATGATCTTCATGCCGAAAGCTTCAATCGGGATCAACTTGTTACCTTCGACTTCCGGTCGCGCTTCGCTGGCGCCGAGCATGATGGGAACGTTCGGCCCGTAAACGTCAGCGTCCATCAAACCGACGCGAGCGCCATCAAGCGCTAATGAAACTGCGATGTTCACCGCGACAGTTGACTTGCCGACGCCGCCTTTTCCGGATGACACCGCGATGATGTTGCGAACGCCCGGGACCGAAACTTTTTCGCCGATGCCTCGGCCTTTCGGAACCTCTGCGTCCATCTTCACACTGACAGACTGAACGCCGGGGAGTCCGCCGACGAGTTCTTTTGCAGCGCCTTCCATCTCTTCCTTCACAGGGCAGGCGGGCGTAGTAAGCACGATACGAAACGAAACGTTGCCGCCATCAATCTTGAGATCTTTGATGAAGCCGAGGGTGACAATGTCCTTGTGCAGATCCGGATCGTTGATCTGGCGCAGTGCGTTTAGTACTAGTTCTTCAGTTAGTTGAGACATAATTTTTGGTTGTTGGATTGACGTCTGATTATGCAGTAGCAGATTGGGAAAGTCGACCAGTCACTTTAACCGCCTAGTCGCCATGAAGCTTCAGCAACGCCAAGCCGGATTAGCCGAACCAATAAGACCTGTTTCGCATCACGAAGCCTGCTACTTGCCATTAGATATTCCTGGTGCTCCTGGCGTTTCCTGGTGACTTGGCGGTTAACGGCTTCCGGTTAGTCACCTTTTTTGACAATTCCCGGATGCACTACTAGCCTTCGGATGTAGCGCCGTCCCAATCTCGAAGCGATCTGTTCACAATGCATTCAAAGGCATTCAAACAACATTTCTTCAATCCCTCGAACGTCGGCGGGATCGAAAGCGCGGACGGCGTGGGCAAGGCAGCATCTTTTAGCTGCGGCGCGGTGCTGCGCGTCTCGCTGAGTGTGGACGAGTCGCAACTAATCACCGACGCGAAGTTCAAAGCGGCAGGCTGTAGTTATTTGGTGGCAGCCCTCTCGGCGCTGACCGAAACCGTAAGAGGGAAGACGACGGGTGAAGCAGCTGCACTCGCTCAGTCTCCTCGAGAACTTGCGACTGCAAATCTAGACGAATGGCCAGGCGAACGAGATCAATGTGCCACACTTGCCTGTCTTGCACTGGTCACGGCGATTCAAAACTACAGCGCAGCAGTGCGAGATGAATGGTCTGGCGATGAAGCGCTTATCTGTACCTGCTTCGGCGTTTCCGAAAGCACCATCGAACGCGAAATCAAGGCCGGCGACTTACGCACTATTTCTGAAGTGACAAGAGCCTCGAATGCCGGCGCCGGTTGTCAATCATGTTATCCACTGATTGAAGACATTCTGAATCAGCACTGGCGCGAAGGCGACCTTACCTTGTAGTTCAAACCTCAACTCGTATCGCGATGAAATCATTCCCGCGCCAAGCCATGTCGCGCCTAAGACACTTCGCGACTCCAACTGCTTTAGCGCCGATCCTCTTCCTCGTCTACATCTTTTCGAATCCGGAACTGATGAGCCCGTTCGACTACACCTATCGCATTGCCGAAGCGATGTTGCATTGCAGACTCGGGCTCGTTGAGCAACCACCATCGTGGCTGAATGAGATGGTTCATTTGGGGACTAGATATTACTCTGTGTTCCCCCTCGGTAGTGTCTTGTGCATGATGCCACTCGCGCTGCTGAAGCGGATCCATGTGATCGATGCTTTTCCGGCCGGTTTTGTGGCAGCGCTTATTGCCGCGATTTCAACGCTGTTCTTCTTCCTGCTTTCCAACAAGCAAGGCATGTCCAGTCAACGTCGCGTGATGCTTGCTCTGTTCCCGCTACTGGGAACCTGGACGTGGTGCAATCTTGCTTACGCCGGCGCGTGGCAGCTGGCGCTGGGTTTTGCCCTGCTTGGCGAGGCCGGTGCGCTGTACTTCGCAATCGTAAATCGTCGCCCATGGCTCGCTGGATTGTTCTTTGCGATCGCCTTCGGCAACCGAACTGAAGTGCTTCTGACCACTCCCATCTTTATCTACTTTCTTGTGCAAGCCGATCGCCAGATCGAATCGGAAGGAAGTCAGGTCGAGCGCAGTCAAACCTTCGCTGGGTTAATGACGAAACGCCCCGCGGTCTTGTCGTTCATCGCACTGCCCTTCGTCTTGGGCGTCGCTACGTTGGCTTATAACTTTGCGCGCTTTCACTCCGTGACTGATTTTGGCTACATGCGTATTCCGCAGGTGGCAAGCGAAGACCTATACAGGCATGGACTCTTCTCGCTCTACGCCGTTCACGACAATGCTCGCGCGATGCTCTGGGAAGGGTGGCGAGTGGGCGATGATCCACCCTACCTGATCCCGCATGGATTCGGCGGTTCGATCTTTCTGAGTTGCCCACTGCTGTTACTCCTCTTAAGAAAGCCGAAGCGTGAAGGCGCGACGGTGATCGGATCCTGGATTGCGATCCTGCTGCTGACTCTCGTGCTCTGGTTGCATGGCAATCCGGGCGGCTGGCAGTTTTCTTACCGTTACGGCATGATCCTTTTGCCGTGGATGTTCCTGATTCTGCTCTACAACGGCGGCAGAAAGGCGTCAATTCCGGAGGTTGTCCTGTTGGTGCTATCGATACTCATCAACGCGTATGCAACTTACTTGTTTTTATGGACGAGCTACGTTCAACCGTAGCTGGAACCATGGACTGAAGGAAAGAAATTACTGTGATCTATTTAGACAACAACGCCACCACGCGCGTCGCTCCGGAAGTAAGCGAGGCGATGCAGCCCTACCTGACCGAGTTTTATGGAAACCCTTCTTCGGCCCATTCGCTAGGGAAGAGAGTGAAAGCCGCAGTGGAGCACGCGCGGGAACAGGTAGCCGAACTACTCGGCGCTGCCGAGCCGAGCGAAATTGTTTTCACTTCATGCGGTTCGGAATCGGATAACTGGGCGATCGGAGGTTTCCTCGAGCAGAACCCTACCAGGCGTCACATCATCACTACGCGAGTTGAGCATGAAGCAGTGCGCAACCTTTGCGAACACCTCGCGCAGATTGGTTGCGAAGTGTCATGGCTTGATGTGAATGAGGTTGGGGAACTCGATCTTGAGCAACTGCGCAAGTCTTTACGGACGGATACGGGAATAGTTTCGGTGATGATGGCCAACAACGAAACCGGCATGCTGTTTCCGATCGAAGAGGTCGGCAGAATTGTGAAGCAGAACTCGACTGCAGTCTTTCACGTTGATGGCGTGCAGGCGGTGGGCAAGGTGCCGATTAATCTCAAAGAGTCGTCCGTGGATCTGTTCGCGCTTTCCGGTCACAAGCTGCACGCTCCGCAGGGCGTCGGCGCGCTCTACATACGCAACGGCGTGCAACTGCCGCCGTTCATCATCGGTGGTAGTCAGGAACGAGGCCGGCGAGCAGGGACTTCTGCAGTGCCGAACATCGTCGGCTTGGGAGCTGCCTGCGAGCTCGCGAAACCTTTTGACAAGCACGACCTGATTGAGTCGCTCCGGAACAAGCTGGAAGAGAGCATTCTTCGCACGGTGCCGAATGCTCGCCTGAACGGCAGTGCAGATCGCTCGCAGCGACTGCCGAACACGACAAACATTTCTTTCGAATACGTTGAGGGCGAGAACATTCTTTTGCGTCTTGACGAAGCTGGTATCTGCGTCTCCACGGGTTCAGCCTGCCACTCGACGACCCGGCAATCATCGCCCACGTTGCGCGCGATGAGTGTTCCTTACACGGCCGCACAGGGCTCGATTCGTTTTTCGCTCGGCCGTTACAACACGGAGCAAGAGATTGATTACACTCTGCAGGTTCTGCCGGAAGTCATCGCTAAGCTGGTTGAGATGTCGCCTTACGACAAAGAGCTAAAGGCGCTTTACGCCGCTCGTGGTTGATTGACTCAGCACTGCGGAGCTTTCAACTCCTGGAGTGCGGTGGGCGAGCGAAGCGGCGACACCGCTTTGGATCGCGACTGACCTGGGTGTTCCAGGTGGGAATCTTGTCTATGTTCAAGTTTCGACAGCTTGCAAAACGACCAAAGCGCCGTCGCCGCTTCGCTCTGCCGGCGCACTCCCAGGAGGTTCGCTCGTCACATTTCAAAGCGTGGTACAATTTAGCTGCGTTTCCGCCAGAGTCAGATTGTTTCCAGCATTCCGGAGCACCCATTAAATGTATTTAGACAGACGGCTGCTGAATCCGGCGCTACCGGTCCCAATACAAGCCTTCAGCCTGTGGCCCGTCTGTCAGTTGGCAGTCAACCTAAACACAGGAATCGTAACTAAAAAATCATGAGCACTTTGATCGAAGCACCTGTCGAACACCACAAGAACCATGAAGAACTCGAAGCCGTGACGATTCGTTTCGCCGGAGACTCCGGCGACGGAATGCAGTTGACGGGTACGCAGTTTACAAATACGTCGGCCGTGATCGGTAATGACATCTCGACCCTCCCGGATTTTCCTGCGGAGATTCGCGCTCCCGCCGGCAGCTTGCCGGGTGTCAGCGGATTCCAGCTGAACTTCTCGAGCCAGGACATCAAGACACCGGGCGACCAACCCAGCGTTCTGGTGGCGATGAATCCCGCGGCGTTGAAGGTGAACCTCGCTGATCTTGAAGACGGCGGTACGATCATCATCAACACTGACGGCTTCACTCCAGAGAATTTGAAGTACGCGAACTACTCCGGCAATCCCCTCGAGGATGGAACGCTGGCCGGCTATCGTGTGCACAAGCTGCCGATCACGACGCTCAACATGAACGCCCTGAAAGGCAACGTCGAGCTTTCACGCAAAGAGATCGATCGCTGCAAGAACTTCTTCGCGTTGGGAGTGCTCTACTGGCTCTACGATCGACCGATGGAGAACACGCTCGGCTGGATCAACAGCAAGTTTGGCAAGACCCCTGAGCTGGCGAAGGCGAACGTAATTGCGTTGAAGACCGGCTACAACTTTGCTGACACGACCGAAGTCTTTACTACGCACTTCACGATCAAGAAGGCAAAGATTGCCCCAGGCAAATACCGCAAGATCACCGGCAACGAAGCAACGGCCCTCGGCTTTGTCGCCGCTTCGCAGCTGGCAGGATTGCCGTTGTTCTATGGTTCATATCCGATCACTCCGGCTTCGGACATCCTTCATGAGTTGGCGCGGCATAAGAGTTTTGGCGTTAAGACATTTCAGGCTGAAGACGAAATCGCAGCGGTCTGCTCGGCAATCGGTGCGAGCTTCGCTGGGCAGATCGGATTGACCGGAACTTCCGGACCGGGTGTCGCACTTAAACAGGAAGCCATCGGGCTGGCGGTGATGACTGAGTTGCCTCTGGTGATCATCAACGTGCAGCGTGGTGGTCCCTCCACAGGTTTGCCGACAAAAACCGAACAGGCCGATCTCTTTCAAGCTGTTTGGGGTAGAAACGGCGAATGTCCGGTGATCGTAATCGCACCCGCGACGCCGGCTGACTGTTTCCAAATGGCGATCGAGGCCGTGCGTTTGGCGTACAAGTACATGAGCCCGGTTTTCTATCTCTCGGATGGTTACCTGGCGAACGGTGCAGAACCCTGGGCGCTTCCCGAGATCAACGAGCTGCCGAAGATCGAGGTCAAGTTCGCAACGGATCCGGCCAACTTCATGCCCTACTCGCGTGATCCCGAAACGCTGGCGCGTCCCTATGCAATTCCCGGGACGCCCGGTCTCGAACATCGCATTGGCGGCATTGAGAAGCAGAACATCACGGGCAACGTCAACTACGATCCGGAAAACCATCACCTGATGGTCAAGCTGCGGCAGGAGAAAATCGATCGCGCGGCAAACGATGTCCCGCTCCTGGAAGTTCTCGGTGAGCCGACTGGCAAAGTACTCGTGCTGGGCTGGGGTTCGACTTACGGTTCGATTGCTTCCGCCGTAGAGAAAATGCAGAGCGAGGGCAAGAGCGTTTCGGCTGCTCACCTGCGTTATCTCAATCCTTTCCCCAGGAATCTGGGAGAAGTACTTGCCGGGTTTAAAACAGTGATCATTCCGGAGATGAATCTGGGACAGCTCTGCACGATGGTGCGGGCCAAATTCCTGATCAATGCCATACCTTTTTCGAAGGTGAAGGGCAGGCCGTTTCAGATTCGGGAGATTGTTCAGAAGGTTGAGGAGTATTTGTAACTGTTCGAGGCGCTCTGCGTCCTGCCGCACGT
>JBDTYQ010000083.1:0-15283 GCA_040005515.1 bacterium | reverse complement strand
GAGAATCCGCCGCCGTAGTCCATGACGCGCGGCTTCTTCTCTTCAACGTCGATGATCACGTCCTTCTTCTTATATCCGGAGGCAGTTTCCCCAGCCGGCTCGGCGCGAATGATCACCTGGCGGTAGGCGTCCGTGAGGTAAAGCTCGCGTTCGCTTTCCGCAACTCGATCGGCCCTTAGCACATCGTCTTCGAAGAGCGGAATCGCTCGAACGATCGCGTCTCTTTTTGTTTTCTGTGTTTTGGTGCTGCCCGTAACTCCGTTGACAATGATCCGATTAATAAAGACCTTGTCGCCTTCGTTCGTACAAGGCGTTGAACGATCGTTACTTTCGGGACGACAGCCGATCGAGTAAATCAGTTTTATCTGTTCGTCGCCGCCCTTTTTGGGTAACTCCACAATTGAGAGGTCGACTTGCGCATCGACATACCCTTCCCGTGAATACAGCGCGACGACGCGATCGGCATCGAGCCGCGCCTGAGCACGCGAATAAGGAGCGCCGATCACTGGCCTCAAGACTTCCAGCAGGCGCTTGTCCGTATAAATCTTATTGCCCCGCACTTCCACGCCGGCAATTCGCGTCAACGAGTCTTCATTTACATTGAAAGTAATAATCAGGTCTTCGCCGTTGAGCGAAACGCCCTGCAACACGTCGACGGTGGCGCGGCGGTAGCCGAGCTCGACCATGAAATTCCTAACAGTTCGCCGGTCCTGCTCCAGCAGGGTCAGGCTTGTATATCCGCGGCCATAACCAATGAACGGAATCAGACCGAGCGCGCTTGCCTTCTGGCTCTTCAAGTCCGCCTGCACGTCTTCGAATGTAAGTTTGTTGGTTCCCGTAATGCGAATATCGGTAAGCCGGAAACGGCGACCCTTCTCGATTTTGTATTCAAGGTCGACAGAGCGGCCGCCCAGTGCTTGCGGATCGAGGTTTTCGCACGTATCGCTTGTACCGTTGGATCCGACTGCCGGCAATGGCGGTGTAACGGAACAAACTGGTGTGACCTCGGCAAAGAAGTAACCGTCTTCCTGAAGCTTATTCCGCAAGCGGCGAGCGCCCTCTTCAATCGCCGACAAATCGATATTGCCTTCACGCTTGACGGGCAGGAGTTCGTGCTTCGTCTTCTCACTAAAGGGATAGTCTTTGATTATTACGTTTACCCGCGGCCCGAGCGCGCCCTTCAACTCTATCTTGATCAGGTTACGTTCGGCGTCACGCTCGATTCGCGGGTCCTCGAGCTGAGGAGCCAGATAGCCTTCCGCAATGATCGCGTCCTTGATCCGCTTAACGTCCTCCCCGAGTGCTTCACGCGTGAAAACAGCACCCGGCTGAAGCGTCAGCAGGGAACGAACCGGAGCCGGATCGAAACCCGTGATCGCAATATTGAAAGCATCGACGCGTGCCTGTTCGCCCGCATTGATGTGGTAGACCACAATTGCGCGAGTGCCGCTACCGTCAAGTTGTTCCTCCGGCTCTACAGTCGCATTGAAATAACCTCGGTCGCGCAGGTACACGAGAATCTCATCGGCATTTCTTGCGACGATCTGCTTGGAAAGACGTGTGCCGGGCTGGATCAGATTCAGTCGCGCTCGAAGCTCGTCTACCGAAATCGGAACGCCGGTCACCGCGCCTAGATCAATTTTGACTTCGCCGATTTGCACTTGTCGGTTAATCACAAAGCGCAGGCGAAGAGGACCACTTCTAGTGGCGTTCTCAACTACTTCAACTCGAGCGTTTGCCACTCGCTGAGTATCAAACAACGCCTGCAGCGAATCACGAACGCGCACCGCCGAGAACTCGGTGTTGGGCACCACTTTGAGAACTGAGAGGAAGCTGGCTTCGGCGACGGGGTCGGGCAGAGAACCTTCAAAGGTGACTTCAATCGCGGTGATAGTGCGGCCTTCGTAAGCGTCCATCCCTTCGGCCATCACCGTTGCGAAGGCTGAGCAAACAACCAGGAACAAAATCACGAGACGGAAAAGCACGCGAGGGGGCAGGTGCGGAATACACACGTCCGTCGTTCGCTTCTGCGTCTCAATACCGTTCCGGATATGCCCCATTTGCTCTAGAACCGTTTCCTAAACCGAATCTCAAAACTGAATGCATCGTTCTGGGCGGTTAGTCGTCGTGTGGACGCCTGCTCATATTGCGCGACAAAAGAAATCCGATCGGAAACGCGATACTCAACCGCGAGAATCTGATTCGGATCAGAAGCCACATTCGTCGAGTACGTCACCGAAAGATTCTTGTTGATGCGCTTGCCGACCGTGAGACGCGCGCCGGGTGTTGAGCCGGTGCGACCGCCGATCACCGGATTGATTTCAAACCGGCTTAAGCCAAAAAGTTTGCTGGTGGCACGCTGAGCTGGGGCATTAATCAAAGCATCCGTCAAAAGACTAGTGGCCGTACCGAGACCTGATTGCGACAAGACCGACGAGCTTGTGTCTCCCGTCGAGAGTGTCCCCGTTGTGATCAAAGACACCACGTCGGCAGGCGGCAGTGCGGGCTCGGAACTGACTACTGCTTGAGGCTGCGAAAGCGGTCCGGTCAACGTTACGTTTACACGGTAGCCGCGAATCTGGGCCTCCGCCTGAATGTTCACGATCGGATCCGCGTTACGGCGCGCCGGCAGATCCATCAGACCCCGCGTAATGTCGTAACGATCGTTGCGGAAGTTGAGTGTCCCACTGGTAGCTGTGATTCTTCCGGAGATCACCGGATCTTTCACCGGACCATTAACTTGAAGCGAGACCGAACCGATCAGATCGGCGAGATTGTTTCGGACCACCAGAGCGTTACGGCCTTCAACTTTCAAGTCGTTGAAAACTGCCGCCTGCGTAAACTCCAATTCGCCGCCTTCTTCGATCGACTGCTCGCGACGAAAATTGATCAAGTCGGCGAGCTCGATGTCTTGTGTGTACTCCGCCCGACGAAGCCGGACCACGCCACCGATCAGTTGTCCTCTTGCAGAGCCTTTGATTTCGAGATCGGTATCAACGGTGGAGCGGAAATTCGTCGGGAACGGCACGGTGACGTTCTCACCATGAACGTTGACGAGGAACTCTGCGAGCCCGAAACCTTCAAGACGCGCGCCACCCGACGCAGTAACGCGTCCGCCGCCCATCGTGCCGGCAAGCGATTCAATTTGGGCTTGGTCGGCTGTGAATCTGACAACGGATTTCAGGTTAGAAAGCGTCCAGCGCGCGTCACCCAATAGAATCGAAACCGAGCCACCGGTGACGGAAGCAGTGCCGTTCAGTCTCGGCTTCTCGTAGCTGCCGGTCACCCGGACCGCCACATCAGCGGTGCCGGAAGTGAACACGTCGGGCGATATACCATTTAAGACTCGCAGATTGAGTTGTCCATCGGCAGTTAGAGTCTGACGTCCGCCCTCGCCAACGGCCAAAGTTCCATTAAAGACGATGTTCGTTCCAGGACCAGTGAACTGGGTCTTCTCGAAGAAAATCTCTTTCGGCGAGAAACGGACGAGGAGCGGGGATGAAGCCGTGAGCGTGACGTCTTCCACTTTGAAAGTCAGTTCTGTGAAGTTTGCTACGCCCTGCATTCCGACAAGCGAGAGCTCGCCGTCTTCGTCTACCAGGTTGCCTGTTGCTTTCAACGAGCCGGTAGCGGTGCCCGTAAGTTTCACCGTGCTCTGCGGTGAAATCATTTTTAGCAACGCAGTCAGGTCGGCATTAGTCAGAGTAGTTTCCAGGCTCGTCGGTAACTTCTCGTTGGCGAGATTCACCTGTGCGGAGATAATTTGGTCCTGACCAAGAACACCGGTGGTCAGCGTTACGTTGAGCTGCCTATTCTGAGTTCTGCCGACAAGTGCCAGGTTGCCGGCTGGACGCCCGTTGATTGTCACGTCCTTACCCTTACCATCGAAGGTAATGTTGTAACCGGAGAAATCTTTGTCCGAAAAATTGCCTGCGAGGTGCGCTGTAAAATCGGCGGTCCCGGTAAGCGCCGGTAAACCTGACCTGTTAGTCAGCGCCGCTAACCTGCTTAGTTGAACTCCCTCAGCGTGTCCCTGGAAGTCGAAGACTTTGGTCGCGGTGTTATAAGCGCCGCTCGCCACGACATGTCCCGCGTCCAGCTTCGCGTCGATGCTTTCGATATTAACGTTGGAGCCACTGAACGTAGCTCGCGCGAGGAGGCTTTGCAGAGGTTCTCCGGCAAGCCTTCCGGGACCAAAGCGTAGATCCGCAGTACCGCTCATGGCGTCCGGTATTCCGCTGACTTGCACCTGACCCGAAACGTCCGACTGCGTATCTGCAAGTTGTCCACGCTGGCCTTTGCTCAAAGGAAGCACGGCGAGCAACGCAGCGGCATTCATTCGGTCCAGTGTCGCGGTGAGCGTTGTATTGTTCGTTCCCGTACGCGGCGCGTTAAGCGTGAACTGCATCCCGCCCCCGTCTCTTTCCGTCAACCGTCCATCGGTGATCCGCAACTCTGCAGCTGTCATCGCAATGCCGGCCGACAGAGTGCCCACATCGTTTCCATTAATGATCAGCGACCCGAGTAAAACCGTACCGTTGATATCAGGCGTGTTGAGCTTGCCGCGAAGAGTGCCGTTGAAAGCAAGCTGGCCACCGAGTTCCAGGCCGTAGCTGCGCATCTGCTCTTCCACATCCGGCAACAGACCGGAAGAAATCAGCACCGCCTGCAGCTCCGTGGCATCGGAAGAACTCAAGTCAACTCGCAGATCGGAGTCGCCCGTGAACGAAAACTGGCCTGTAGCTTTTAATTGACTCGCTCTTGTCTGCAGATCGACTCGCTGGATTTGGAATAATCCGCGGTTAGCGTTGAGCGATACTTCGCCCGTGATTGGCACGCGGTCACTTTCTGTCGCGCCGGTCGCCGCGCTGAAGCGGGAGTTCAGCGTGCCTGATGCCTTTGTGAAATCTGTTCCAGGAAAGCTAAGATCGACGCTGCCATTTGCTCTGCCGCTGACAGGGACGGCCGCGCCGGCGAATGCTGTCAGCGGTCCGGCGATATCGAGATCACTAAAATTGGCGACGATGCGCGAGCTGCCGCCGCGACTCACCGCGATGCGGGCGTTGCCCGAAGCCTTTCCTTTGAAGATGTCGGCTTTGAAGTTGTTGAGCTGAACATCGGTACTCGTAGCGACGAGATTCGCTTGTACCTGGCCCAGCTCCATCCTTCCTAACACACCACCGCCGATACTGAGGTCGGCACTAGCGCGATAGCGTCCGGAAGGCTCGACTACGAACACCGGTTTCGTGAGCTTCACATTATCGGCATGGCCGTCCGCAAGTTTGACTGTTCCCGCAGCGATATCCGCAGTCGATCCCTGAACGCGGCCGTTACGAACAGAAAGCCGGACTCCTGCAATATTCACACTGCCGATCTCAGCGCCTGCTGCGTGCGTAGCGCCGACCTGCACGTTATTAACTACAACGCTCGTTACTCCTCCCTGGTTGAAGAGGTCAACGCCCTTGGCAGTGACACCCTCGACGCGCGCACCCGAGCCGACAACGGTGCCCGCTTTCACATTCGCAACCGTCGCCCTCGTCCGACCGCTCTCGCTGTGCACGCGCAGATCGGAAGCCGTGATTCCATTCACACGCGCACCGGAGGAACTAAGACTGTTGGCGCGAAACTGGCTGGAAGAAGCCGTTAGCACCCCTTCTTTAAGTTCTGCGCGCGCATCGCTGAGGATTAAACCGGCGATCGTAGTGCCGTAACTTCGTTCTGCTGCTGCGCGTAGTTCACCAACCCAGCGAAAGTCTGAGCCGGTTCCCATCACGCCACCGACGAGTTGGACTGTATTCAACTGAAAGTCACCGGCCGTTAGTAACTCTGCAACCGCGCGCCCATTAGCGTTATAAGTCCTGCCCTTTCCAGACCCGGTCGCGGTGACATTCAGGCCGTTGAGCCGCAGGCCGTCGGCGGCCAGCGCGTCGGATATAATGCTGCCTTCCACCTTGTATTGATCGCCTTCACCGGACACTTTGCCGACGAAGTTCCCGACACCTCGCAGGGCCGTGCCGGACTGCAGCACATCTGAGACCTGAGTCAGATCGATAGATGAGGTGACGTTCATGTCGTACCGCAGCGCGCGCCAATCATCCATCGTGCCCTGCAGGTGCGCTTCCGCAACAGGCGAGCGCAGCACAAGTTCCTGAATCTCGGCGCGAGTCTCGTTCACACGAGCGTGCATCTGGACATCGATGTTGTTCACCGGCCGTCCATCGTAGGTGAACGTAGAATGGGAAACGGATAGAGCGACCGGATGTAATTGGTTCTCAAGTGGAAGGTTGGAATCTTTCGGCTCTATTGTGGCGGTGAGGTTCCGAGCTTCACCGGAAATTTCGTGTCGCACATCGCCGTAATGAACGACGCTGTTCTTAACTTCTATATGAGCAGCTGTGTAGGCCAGAAGTATGCGGCGGTTTACGTCAGGAGGCGGAATGTGGATGTTGCGAAAATTTGAGCGGCCCTGATCATCAAACTTCACCCACGCCTCAAGGCCCTCAACCTTGATGTCTTCAAAGTCGATATTACGATTCAGACTGAGCGCGTAAAGGTCTTTGACTTTGATCGTGGCCCGGACCCGATCGATTTTGGCCAACTGCTCGCCGGTCTGGGCGTCATAGAGTTCAAGATTGAGAATCTCCACCGTTTTCGGTGGGAAGTTCGTATGGAACTCTTTGATCTCGGCGCGGATGCCATAGTTCGCGAGGGTCGATTTGATCTGCCCGGCGACGTAATTGTCGACATAGCCAAGGCGGTAAACCAGAAGGATGAGCAAGATGAGCGCTATCGCTCCGATCCCGGCAGCGATCGTCGCTATGAATGCGTTTCGTTTCGTGAGATAGCGTCGCCGCCTTCCCTGGGGAGTAACAGGATGGGGTTGAGCGGCGTCCCGCTCCGCGATAGCTTCCGCAAGCGGCGGCAGGGGCTCATCAGTTTCGGATTGCAGGGCCTCGGCGATCTTTTCTTGATCTATACCAGATCGGTCGCCAGGCTCCTCCGAACGTTTTTCGCGGTCGTCTACACCCATAGCGCAAGCCGCCTATGCGGTCAAAACTAACGTGGAGCTTAAAGAGGGAGAGTCCGAAAAGCCAGGAACGAGCCTTTAGAACTCGGATGTTCTGCAGCCGGCTCGTCTAAAATAACTCGATAAAAGAGATGGCTCATCGCTCACATGCGTTGCTCTCTCTTTTCCTCGAGTAACGTCTCAGTCGACGCTTCTTTAAAATGAGCCGGTTGGCCCAGGGGGACATTGCCGACAACTTCGAGTTCAAAGCCCTCGAGCGCCGCAACTTTGGGGGGATGATTCGTCAGCAAAAGAATGCGGCGCAGGCCGAGGTCGCGCAGAATCTGCGCGCCGACGCCGTAGTCGCGGTCCAATCCATAATTAGTTTCCAAACTCGCCTCTTGTTTGTTCAAACCGCGTTCCTGCATGACTGCGTAAGTACGCAACTGATTTACAAGATCGAGACTGTGTTCGCGCTGGCGTAAATAAAGCACAACACCTTTGCCTGCCGCGGAAATTTTTCCCAGCGCGGTGTGCAATTGAAAGCCGGTATCGTCGATCAGGGAGCCAAACATGTCGCAGGTGACGTTCTCGGTATGCACGCGCACGAGTACGGGTTCAGCAGCTTCAGCATCAACGTCGCCCATCACCATTGCCAGATGCACATCGCCGTTCACGATGTTTTCGTAGGCCACTGCGCGGAAGGTTCCGTAGATCGTCGGCAGCTCCGTTTCTACTACCCGCCGCACCAGCGTCTCCTTCGTGATCCGGTAATGAACCAGATCCGCGACTGTGATCATCTTGAGGTTGTGCAGCGCAGCAAATTCCCGCAGTTCTGGTAAGCGCGCCATCGTTCCGTCTTCATTCATGATCTCGCAGATCACTCCAGCGGGATAAAGCCCGGCCATCCGCGCGATATCAACGCTCGCCTCGGTCTGCCCCGGTCGGACGAGCACTCCTCCGGTCTTGGCCCGGAGCGGAAAGATGTGCCCCGGTCGAGCAAGATCGGAAGGCTTAGTCTTCGGATCGACTGCTGTGAGGATAGTGGTGGCTCGGTCTGAAGCAGAGATTCCGGTGGACACACCCTTACGCCCATCAATCGAAACCGTGAACGCCGTGCCGAGGAAAGAAGTGTTGTCGGCTACCTGAGTGGTCAGGTGGAGCTCGTCGCAACGCTCTTCTGTTAAGGGCAAGCAAATCAAGCCGCGCGCATGACGAGCCATGAAGTTGATCACTTCAGGCGTGACTTTCTCAGCAGCGCAAACAAGATCGCCTTCGTTCTCACGATCTTCGTCATCGACGATGATAATCATGCGGCCATCGCAGATGTCGGCGGCAGCGTCTTCAATCGAAGCAAAAGACATGTTTTTCAGAACCGGAGACTCGAATCTCCAACCAAAAGCTAAGAGGTCCCATGTTACCTGAAAGGGCTCATTTTTCCGAACGGCGGCTTCGCTAAGTCCAAGGTCCAATGTTCAATGTCAAAAGTCTTCGTTTTTAAGGCGTTAATTCGGGACGAAGAGGCCGCTGGCACCACACACGTTGGGTTGGACGCTGGACGTTGGACTATTTGAGGGAGAGGATGCGCTCCACGTATTTGGCGATCACGTCGGCTTCGAGGTTGACCTCATCGCCGGGCTCGAGCTGCGAAAAGTTTGTAACTTCCCACGTCTTGGGAATCACTGCGATGTCAAAATGATCATCAGTCAAGGCGGCAATCGTGAGGCTGATCCCTTCTACCGTCACGGAACCTTTGAAAACGAGGTACTGAGCAATCTCGCGGGGGTAAGCGATGCGGACGGTCCATGAACCACCGTGGGCTGTCGCACTGACGAATGTGCCGCGCGCATCGACGTGCCCCTGGACAATGTGACCACCGAGGCGAGTCAGTGGAGTCACAGCGCGTTCGAGATTCACCGGCGCGTTCTCTCTCAACCTTCCTAGCGTTGAGCGTTCGAGTGTCTCGCGCGAAACGTCCGCTGCGAAGGAATCCGGGGTGACATCAAGCGCGGTTAGACAGACGCCGTTGACCGCGATCGAATCGCCGTCGCGAGCGTCTGCGGTAACAGTATGAGCTTCGATCAATATGCGCGCGTCATGGCCACGCCTTTCGACCGCGCGCACTCGTCCGAGTTCTTCAATGATGCCAGTGAACATGTTTAGATTTTCGATTAACGATTTGACGATTGCCGACTTGCAGATCAGCGCAGTAGTCGTAGCACTAGAAGTATGACCAACGCGAAAATTGCTGGCGACACGGAGAACAGCAAAATCCAGACCGGCTCGGATTTGAAACTAAAGCTCGGTAGATTCATACAGCCTCAACGAGTGTTTCAATGCCCCTAACAAGAAGTCGCCGCGTCGTGCGTCCCCAAGTCTCCGCTTCCCCGCCTCTCCGCGTCCGTCCCTACTGACCACGCTCGCGAATCTCACTCATCATCTTTGCAAAGACTTCATCGATCGAACGACCTGTCGAATCAATCAGCACCGCATCCGAAGCCGCAACGAGCGGCGAGTCCATACGAGTCGTATCGCGCCGATCGCGCTCTTTCATGTCTGCAAAAGTTCCTTCAAAGCTGGCATTGCTGTCATGCGTCTGCTCTTCAGCAAAGCGCCGCTGCGCTCGCTCCTGCGGCGCCGCAGTGAGAAAGAATTTGATGCTCGCGTCAGGAAACACAACTGTGCCGATGTCGCGCCCATTGAGTACGGCGCCGCGCCTCCCTAACTCTCGCTGCCGCTCGACCATTGCCCGGCGCACGGCCGGAATAGTCGAAATGATCGAGGACATGTGGGTCACGTCTTCGTTGCGGATCGCTTCGCTGACATCGCGCCCTTCGAGAATTACCTGCAATGAATCGGGGTCACCCTGCAAATCGATGGCAACTCGCTCTGCTAGCGAACTCACCGCGACATCGTCGTTTGAGTTGATGCTCGATTCCATCACCGCGAGCGCGACTGCACGATACATTGAGCCGGTGTCGATGTACTGCAGCTTCAACTCGCGCGCCAGCATCCGTCCAAGAGTTGACTTGCCGGCACCCGATGGGCCATCGATTGCAATAATGAGCGCCATGAACCGATTACGATTTGCGATTTCCGGTTGCCGCTGTGGAAATCATTTGCAGGTCACTTTATTTGACCGGGTTAGTGCCACTCGAAGCAGCCCTGTTAGGCTGAGTTGAAATACCGCTTTGCCTTCGCTGTTACCGATACCACAAAGTCAGTCTTGCCCTCCGTATATGCCACCCTGTCGTTGGGGAACCCTTCAAACAGATGCCGTTTCAATTCCTCATACGGTTTGGCTTCTTCAGGAAACGCGCGCAGGTAATCTCTAAAGTAGAGTCGTTCCCACAACTTGGAATCTGCCTCGACCATGTGGAGGTGGTGTGTTCGGATGCCACTTGAATTACGCTTGATGAACCAGGCGTAGGAGGGTGAAACATCGGTGCGCCAGAAATAATCGTATCCTGTGGCTTCCAGTAAGGGGACGATCTGTCTCCGAGTCTCCTCCAGGCTGGTAACCTCTATCAACATATCGATGATCGGCTTTGCTGCCATGCCTGGAATCGCAGTGCTGCCGAAATGAGCAATCCTGCCAATGAGCCCCGCCGGTAACAGGTGCCGAATCGACTGGGCTTCCTTTTCAAATCTGAGTGGCCATTCAGGATCATAGCTGACGATTGAGACTTCCTCACGAATCGCTTCTTCAATACGCTGATCCAAACTCTTCAACTGAGCTTCGCCTTTCCCGATTCACGATTCACGATTGACGATTCAAACAAATGCTGAGAACACTTCGTTGGACATCAAAGCTCCCGATCGCGTTAACCTGATCAGGTCCCCGTCAAACTCGATCAAGCCCGCCTCGAGAAAGCGCTCCAGGTCTGCACCGTGTTCTGACCGGAGGTTCGCACCGAATTCCTGATCGTAGTCTTGCACACTGACGCCGCGCATCATCCGCATCCCGAGAAAGACAGCTTCTGCCTGGGCCTGGTCCGGCGTCAGCTCTAGTCGTTCAACAACTGCCGAACTCCCACGCTCAATTGACTCCGCATAGCGCGCCAGATCTCTCTCATTAGACCAGCGACGATAGCCGCCGTCGTACGAATGCGCAGAACAGCCGAAGCCGTAATAGGGTTCGCCGTTCCAGTACTTTGTGTTGTGCCGGGATTCAAACCCCTGGCGCGCCAGATTAGAAATTTCGTAATGCTCATAACCGGCAGCGGCTGCTCGCTCGAGCATTGCCTCATACATTTCGGCGGCAAGGTCCTCATCGGGTTGCGGCTGCTTCCCTGTGCGGATGTGGTCCGCGAGGGGCGTTCCTTCGTGCACCTCAAGCAGATAAAACGACAGGTGCTCCGGCCGTAGTTTTAGGGCTTCATCGAGGTTCCTATGCCACGTTTCATTTGTCTGGCCCGGCAGACCCGCGATCAGATCGAAGCTGACGTTGTCGAAGCCGGCAGCGCGCAATCGACTAAATGTTTCTCGGGTTTCTTGCGAAGTATGCGAACGTCCCAATCGTGCCAATTCGCGATCGTCGAAAGTCTGTGCGCCAAAACTCGCCCGGTTGATGCCGAGGCGTCTGAAATCACCAAGGCTCTCGGGCGTCACCGTGCCTGGATTCATTTCCATTGTGACTTCCGCTCCCGGCCGGACTGTGAAGCGTTCGTGAACCGCCTCAATGATCGCCTGTACCTGCGACGCCGAGAGTAGCGAGGGTGTGCCGCCTCCGAAGTAAATCGTATCTACTTCCAGAGGATTACTAAGCTCTCGCCAATCCAGAATCTCTTTTACGAGCGCACGCACGTAACGCTCGGCCCAATCAGTCTCGTAAAGTCCGGTGGCAAAGTCACAGTACGAACAACGTGAACGACAAAAGGGGATATGAATGTAAATTCCAGCAATCATTGACGAGTAAAATTATAGCATGCGAGGTCGAGCGTTATGGTGTAACGGGACCGTGTACGATTTCATCTTCGGTGTATGTCTTGTAAGCGAATGTAAACGCGTGTTTGAGTCCAGAAGTTCGAATTACGCCTTGGCACAAAGGTTGATAATGAAAATGAAAAGGCACTACGCCGGCGCAGCACGTTCTTAAAAAATCCTGCCGGCACAATTTCATCGACGAACATGGAGGGGAACATGGCAGACGAAAAGCAAAACAATCAGAACCAGCAGAACGAGCAGGGAAACGAAAAAGCAAAGGGTGCAGGCGCCACTGAAAGCTCGCAGGGCCGGCAAAGTTCGCAGGGCCAACAGGGCGGCTCGCAGGGTCAGCAGCAGGGTCGCAACCCGCAACAGTCAGAATCCGCTGGGCAGGGTGGCGGCATTCAGGGCACGGGCCAACGCAACCCGAGTCAGGGTCAAGCGGATCAAAACAAAGGCAAGGATGAGAGAAGCAGTGGTGGCCAGGGTGGACGCAGCGGAAGCAGCGAATCCTAATTGTCGAATCGCCAATCAACTTTCTGAAGCACGGTGAAGGCGAACTGCCCTCACCGTGCGTTTGTTTGTGGATCTATTTCGCAGAGGGCTTCAGACGCTTCGTACTCCCGTCGCCGCTAATGCTCTTCTTCATTCCCTGCGAAACGCGCTCGGCCTCCGCGAAAACTCTCAAGAAGTTCTCACCAAGGATCTTCCGAATGTCCTTTTCGCTGTAACCACGTTTTAGCAGTTCGTAGGTGATGTTGGGTAGCATAGAAACATCGCGGGCACCTTCAGGCATGTCAACCGCCCCGTCAAAGTCTGCTCCCAAACCAACGTGATCGATCCCGGCGACCTTCGCAACGTGATCGATGTGATCCATAAGAGCAGACAAAGGTGTCGGCGGTAACGGGTGCGCCGCATCGAGCTTGTCACCTTCTTCCGACAACCGTTCCGGATCGTCCTTATATTTCAGATTGAGCGCGTCTGATTGCGCCTGCAGCAGTTTCGATCTTTCGGCGTTGGCAGTAATGGCATTGGCGTCGATGAATGCGGCGTAGAAATTTACCTGTATGACGCCACCTTTCTCTGCAATCCGTCGCAGCAGCTCATCGGGAATATTCCGTGGCTGATTAGTTAAAGCGCGGGCTGACGAATGAGAAGCAAAGATAGGCGCGTTGGAAACGTCGAGGGCGTCACTCATCGTCTGGTCCGAAACGTGAGACACGTCAACAAGCATTCCCAGCCGGTTCATTTCACGCACCACGTCTTTGCCGAAGTCGCTTAACCCGTTGTGCCGCTTTTCACCGCGGCCCGCGTCCGCCCAGTCATTGGTGTTGTTCCAGGTCAGGGTCATGTAGCGAACGCCGAGTCGATAGAACTCGCGGAGCGTCGGCAGAGAGTTCTCGATCGCGTGGCCGCCTTCGATCCCCATCAGCGCGGCAATTTTCTTTTGCTTCTTGGCGCGAAGAATATCTGCGACGGATGTTGCAAAAGCCAGATCGTTCGGGTGACGTTCAACTGCGCGATAAACCGAGTCAATCATATCCAGTGTGCGCCGGGCGGCTCCGCCGTGGGCCACATACCAGGGCTTGATGTAGAGCGAGAAGAATTCCGCGGATAGACCTCCCTGCTTCATTCGTTCGATGCTGGTGCGATAAGGCTCGGGCGGCGCGCCACTCAGATCGTAATCATCATTCGTCATCGGCGTGGTGACGTCGTTGTGCGTGTCGATCACGATGGCGCTACGCTGAATCTCCTGCGCCTTCTTCCAAAGTTTTTCGTCACGCGGCAAATCAGCGACGACAGCTAACGGCGCACGAACACGCGTCTGCGGCTTGGTGCCGCCGGCACGGAGAGGAGTGATAGACAGAAGGCAGACGAAGTAGATTACTACTGAGACGAAGACTTTTCGGAGATGCATAGAAGGTAACCTTTCAGGAGAGTTGACAGGCGATGTTTGCCACGCGACGTATAGTGCAGACAAGCGACGTTGGCGTCAAGGTGGAGAAGTTGACTCCGTAGAGTCGTCAACAGTTCGCTAAAGACTGCAAAGCGGCGTCTTGCCAACGCTGCTTCAGTAAAGCAGACTGCTTCACCGAAACGGAGTCAGGAGCCAGGAGTCAGTCGGGCTTCAATACAAAGCCAAGACCAAAGACCAAAGCTCCAAGACCTACGAACATGAGCGCTTTCAATATCAGCAAGGAAGTCGCAGCGGCACTCGCGGTTGGTAACCCCGTTGTGGCACTGGAGTCGACAGTCATCGCTCAAGGCCTGCCCAGACCGCAGAATCTCGAAACGGCGCAACGGCTGGAACAGATCGTTAGAGACGGCGGCGCTACCCCGGCAACGATCGCCATTCTTGATGGCACACTCTCCGTCGGACTGAGCGCGGAGCAACTGCTGTTCATCGCGGAAAGCGACGGCATCAAAAAGGTGAGTACGCGAGATCTCCCCATCGCTATTGGCCGACGATGGAATGGGGCAACAACCGTCGCGAGCACAACATGGATTGCCCATCGAGCCGGCATCGGCGTTTTTGCAACCGGCGGCATCGGGGGCGTACATCGCGGGACACTGCCGGACATCTCCGCCGACCTTCCTGAGCTGGCGCGCACTCCGATTGTTGTCGTTTGCTCCGGCGCGAAGGTCGTGCTCGATCTACCCGCGACACGAGAGTGGCTGGAGACGCACGGTGTGACGGTGGTGGGTTATGGCTGTGACGAGCTGCCGGCCTTTTACTCACGACAGAGTGGGCTGCCAATCGACGCGCGGGTTGATTCTCCTGAGGAGGTCTCGCAACTCATCGCAGCCCAACGCGAATTGGGAATCGCCAGCGCCATGCTCATTACGGTTCCGGTCCCTGTTGAGGCTGAAGTTTCGGCAGACTTGCTGCAACGCGTGCTGAACGAGTCGTTGCACGAAGCAGATTCGCGCGGGGTTGCAGGAAGGGAGCTGACACCGTTCCTGCTTTCGCGCATGGCCGATCAAAGTAAGGGCGCAACTCTACGCGCGAATATCGCATTGCTCGAGAATAACGCCCGCGTCGCGGCGGAGATTGCGCGTACGTTACGGAAAGACGTGCTTTGAGATTCGAACTTCGAACTTTGATCTTTGTCTTGGGACTTGGGACTTGGGACTTAAACAATTTTCCATTTCAAATTTCTGCATGAGGCAACAACCCTTCGGATAACTTCGGGCATCTCAAGAGCCGAAAGCAAATTGCTCCTCCCCAGGCTCGACGGTCCATCGCGACAGCAAAACAATTCATGGGTCCGGAACTTTATTACGAACCGGCTGTCTAACTATGCCAGCTGACCCTGAGCTTTCTCCCCAGGCTCTCCGTTCAACCTGCAG
>JBDTYQ010000082.1:0-15300 GCA_040005515.1 bacterium | reverse complement strand
CGCGCCGCAAGTAACCAAAGTATTGCATGACCACGAACGATTGGTTGTAGTACTTACTGTAAACTTCCGTGCTCTCCATAATCGCTCGCAAGACTTCGGCGCGAGTCTTGGTGCCAGCATTTAAAGCGTCAATGAGCGACTGTTTGTTCGCCAAAGTCACGCCGGCAGTCGTTACCAGTAAATTAACATAAGCCTGATTGCCCAATCCGTTATACCTACTCACGAATGCAGGGCGCGCCATGAAATCATTGATCTGGGCAACCTTGGCTGCTTCTAACTGACCGGCATCGAGGAAGCCGCTGATGCGTCTCAGGTCGGGCACGAATTCCGCGAAATCCGGCTTGCGCCCGAAACCAACGGAATACTGCCGGTAGGCAAAATAACCGCGATCCTGAAACTCAGGCGATTGAAAGAAGGCGCCAGAGACGTGGATCCGATCGCAACTGGGTGTCGCCGGAACACATCCGTTCAGAATCGACTGCCAACCGGCAAAACCGCCCGGCTCAGGCATACGATTAAGAAAATCAACGTAATGCTGAAAGACGAAGAAGTCCGCGTCGTCGATTGTGATTGCTGTGTTTGTCCCTGGGCGCAGGCGTAACGGCTTTACCTTGATGTTCCCATAGAACAATTCCGCGGGGAGACTTGGATCTTCAGCCACAATGCGAAGAGTAGGTGCCTGCCCCAGGGCACTCGACGCAGCCAGCGAGATCAACAGAACAGTAACGGCTAATTTCATTTTTTAGCTCCTAACTTAAGTATTCAATAGCGGAAAGGTAACCGGGTTTGAGGGGTTCCCTTTACAGGTGCCGTGACACCGGGAGGCACTCTGAATATATCCCGCCGCAGCATTTAGTGTCAATTAGTATCGTCTTTTTCGTTCAGGTTGACCGGCAAAAACGATGACTCGAGAAGCCCTCACCTTAATCCCACTCTGGCCGATCATATAGACGCCCCTAACGCTCGGAAAGTTGGATTATCGGCCCGGCATTTAGGAGCGAGGCTCGTCAAAACTGCCATCGGCAGGGGAATCCGCGAAAACAAGATTGATGATCCCAAGTCGGGTGCCTCGCTTTCGCACCGAAAAGCTCGCCAGCGCAAGAGCTCCTAGCGCTGTCAAAGACAAAAGACTCATGCCTAACCCGAGGACGAATGACCGGGGCGAATATTTGAATTTGACCACGTGCTTGCCAGCGGGAAGAACCACGCCTCGGAGTGCGTAGTCAGCCCGGTACAGTTTTACCTGCTGATCATCCACAGTGACTTGCCAACCGGGATAGTACTCGTCGCTGGTGACCAGAAAGCTCGGTATCTTTGATGAGGTCTGGACTTCCATTTGCCGATTCGAGAGCGTCACGATCTTTGCGGATGAGTCTTCGTCAACCTGAGCCGGTAACGAAATAGGTTCTTCGGTAAGTGCGGTACGGCGCGCATCGAAGGCGCGACCGTCCGGTAGCTTTGAGGTATTGATTGCGTTGAGTGCCTGGTCTGCACTAAGGCCAACTACCTCTGGTGCCAACCAGGCCCGAGGCATCGCCTGGAGGTTCTCATACACATAAGTTCCCTCTTTCTCATCTATAAATCTCCATTTCTTCCAACTGGGATCGAGATACATCGAGCTATTGGTTCGATCGTTTAGCACGCTTAGTTTTTCAATCGCAATCGAGCCTGAAGTTCCAATCCACTGCAACTCTACGCTCGTGATGTCTTTGGGCTCTTTCAGATTCACCTTCGTTACATAGAAATGACCGTCACAGGGTCTGCCGCCCACGTTTGCGGGATACGAAGAGAAGATTGGTGCTCTTCTGTGTTTCATCACGGGAGTAACTTCGGCGCAATCGTACGCCCATTCGCTGGTGTCTTTGCCGGCCGACAGACTCTGCACCTCCTCGCTGCCGTCTTTTGCCGTGATCTTCACACGAACGACGTCAAGACCATCCGGGATCTGTGAGGAACACGCAAACGCTGTAACGAGACCTATGGCTGTGGCGTTAACGGGTACGGGCAAGTTCAGTGTGAGGGAATCTCTCTGGGGTCGATTACAACCAGAGCCAAGGGCGACGTCCATGTCGTGCGCGTACCACGCGATGCCTTGTTCATCAGTAACGATGTCGGGCCGAGTTGTGGGAGCGTTCTCAGTCCTCTGGAACCACTCAATCCCAAGTTGTTCATCGGTAAGTTCGTCTGAAGGACTAAACACGTATCGCACTGCCATTAGGTTCAGACCCTGCTTTGCTGGGTCCCTCCAACCAAGGGCCTTGATGTCCCCAACATCAGTCATCGACAGTAGTCGATTGAGGCGACCGAGGATCAGCGAGTTGTATCCGCTTGCGCTCGGAACTCCCCAGAACTTGGAAAGGTTTGGTGGCAGCTCGTTGCGCGAAGCCAAAGTACCTTGAGTTGGCAGGTAGCGTTGATTGGTTGGGACGAGAAGGCTCTTGTACCGGATGGCAATCGCAGGCGGCTTGCCAAGATTTTCGGCTACTGTCGAGTAATGCCATTGATAAAACCAGCCGAAGCTTCCGAGGTCAATAACGAGCGCGCCCACAATAAAGATCGTTCTCCAAACGGAATCGCGCTGTTTGGACCAGTAGACAAGAGCGGTCAGTGCAAACACAAAGATCAGCAGCGGAACGCCGATACCAACTTTGATCCAGTGAGTCAGATTCACTTCAATGCTTTTCTGAGCCGCGATTTGGAGGATGCTTCCAGACATGGCCAGGCTGACCATGACGGCCAAAGTCACTCCCACACAGCTTAGGAAGACGACCTTGCGTTTGAAGCTGGCGCTTAAATTTTGCTGAACAAGACAGGCTATTCCGAGACCCGAAAGTACGCTTGCGGCGAAGGTGAACTCTATAATTTGGCGGCCAGGCGCACGAAACTGACTCAGGAGCGGGAGATGGTAGATGAGGCGAGCAACGGGAGTGGCATCACCCATCGACAATATCAGTGAGACCAAGCCAGCACATAGCCAGAATATCGGTAACGGTTTTGGCCGCCACTTCGCAATGCTCACACCGGAGAGAACGAGAGGCAATAACCCAACATAGCAAGCTACTTCAGTAAGATTTTCTCCCCCAAAGTAGGGAATACCACCCGACTCCGGATCCACACCAAAAAGTCCGGGGAAGAAGATCGTCAGCAACTGCCTGGGCGGCAGTGCGTATACCGTAAAATCCGCAAAGCTATATCCGACTCGCGCACTGAGACGTGCCAGTTCCGCAGTTGGAATTAACTGAACTCCCGTCAGGCCGATACCGAGAAGCCCGACTGGTCCCGCGATGAAATAATAGCGCCAGCGACCGATCGGCGCGTTCCATCCCATTGTTAGCGCGTAAGCGATACTGAGCAGTAGACCATATGCAAAGATCTGCGTGTGTCCACCGAAGAAGGTCAACGCAATTCCAATACTTCCTGCGATCATCCATCCGGCGCTTACTTTGTGGCGTAATTTTTCCAGCGACCAGAAGACGAGCGGGATCCATGCGGCCGAGTGGATGATCACGGCATGACCGAGGTGGACCATCATGAAGCCGCTCATGCCGAACGTTATTCCGCTTACCAAGCCTGCCAAGCGTGACCTAGTCAACGTATAGACGTAACCGTAGGTCAAAGAACTTGCAGCAAGATATGCGAGTAAGACGAACAGGTTCCAGGTGCCAGGCAGCAGAGAAAAAAGGAAGGCGGGCGGATACCACGTCATCACCTGCGGATCAGCCATCAAGGGAAACCCACCGAAGATCAAAGGTTCCCAGAGGACCTTGCTTCCGTAGTAATTCGGCAGATATAGGTTTTGCGCGTCTACCCCGACCGCGAGCAGTTTGCCGTGAAGTAGTATGGGAGAGAAAAAAACGAGGTAGAGAAGTGCGTAGAACAGCAGGACAAACATGACGTGGTAGCGCGTGGTGTTCAGGCCTGGTCGGGTGAGGGGAGCGGGTTGATCACCCCGGGTAGAGGATTCGAATTTCGAGTTCTTCTGCAGATCGATCCTCCGTCACGCTATCTTCGCTAAGCGCTTCTGAACAACCACTCCGGACGCACCGGGGCCGCAGATTTCGAGTTCGCTTCCATGATGCTTCTGGAAAAAATATATTGTCCGAGGTCAGGCTGGCGATGCTCGATCAAGGGTGCGAGCTCCGTTAAGACACTCGACGAATTGGCGAAATCCTCATGAACGTCGGCCGTAAAAAGTGTCTCAACCTGGAATCCGTTTGCTGACAGCAGGAGGAAAAGATCGTGCTTGGTGTATTCCCTGTTGTGTCTGCCGTAAGGTCCATAACCCGAATATCCGTCATAGATGTTTACACCCGAGACCATCTTGCAAACGTTTTCGAGTCTCGCGGCATTTGGGGTCGTCAGCACCATGGACCCACCCGGTTTCAGCACTCTTCTTATCTCTGTCAATGTGTGGACCGGATCGGAGAGCAGGTGTTCGATGATTTCGCAGAATAGAACTACATCGAAGCTTTCGTCCTCATACGGGAAGCTGTCCTTCTCAATATTAAACTCTTGATATTGATAGGGAATAACCTCACCGGTCTGTTGAACTATGATTTGCTGAACGGCGTTTCTGCCGGGACGCCCAAAGAAATTACTCAGATGCAGGCGCGCATCTCTGAACTTATGAATAAGAGTAGTAGTGAAGTACGGGTTAGCGCCCAATTCCAGAATCTCAAGGTTTGGCTTTTCTGGAACGAGGCTAAGCGTATAAACAAATCGCCTGAAATCGAGCGCCGCATAATTGTGCAGCTCAAGGACTGGTCCGTCTTCAACTTGAACAGATGTCACAAGCTCGCGCAGCTTTTCTTCAGACCAACCTTGGGGCAAGGGCAACGGTGTTGCAACGCGCAGGCCACCTAAGTCTGCACCGTTGGTATCAGCAGCGCACACTTCCGCGTCGTCAGTCTCAACCGGCTCAGAGATTTTCATCGTTGGATCAGCAACCTCATCCTTTGGCTGAGCATTCATGGCGGTGGAAATAACTGGGTCAGACTCCTCGCTGCTTATTGAATGCATCTCGATCGCATCGATCAGCGATGTACGAATCTGATCGGGTTGAAAGCGCGCCACTACATACTCGCGACCACGCTCACCCAACTCCTTTCGCTTCCCGCCGTCGGCAAAGATTTCTGTAAGTCCCGCGGCAAAGCTCGCAGCATCGTCGTAGAGTCGACCGCCTCCGCTGAGGTTAACGTGATCGGCAATCACTTCGCAGGCCGCACTTGCCAGTATAGGAGTTCGCTGCGCCATCGCTTCGAGGGTGACAATACTAAAGCTCTCGTTTCCCGATGGCATCGCCAGTGCCGTAGCGCCCGCCATCAACTTGAACTTCTCCTCGTCCGCGACAAAGCCGCGAAAATCAATGTAAGGATGATTCGGTACCGGGATATCGTCCTTGCCGACTAGAACTAGACGCAGGTTGGATCTATCAGTCTTCTTAAACTCGATGAAATGCTCGAACAGTTCCACACAGCCTTTGTTCGGGTCGATCCGACCGCAATACAGCAAGTAGCGACTATCAAGTACAGCGGGCTGTCGGATACGTGAATCGATACTCATCGATACGACGTGGCCCGGCAGTTCTCCCCAGATGTCGTTACCCAAACGTCGCTCACCCTCGGTAAGCCAGATCACAGCGCGCGCGCGGTGTGCCGCATATTTATACGCCGACAAGTAGGCTGGCTGTTCGTCATGCAGCGTCGGCGCAAACAATGCTCGAGCGGGCGGAATTTCCAGTAGTCCGAAGTAGGTGGTGGGATAGAGGTACGTAACAAAAATGATTGAGTGGTAGTCAGCCCAGCGTAACCTTAGGAACTCCATGAGTGGCGCTGAGTAAGGACCCTGGTGCCGAATGAACTCTTCCTGAAGCGACAGGCTCCAAGGCAAGTATCGAGCTTTACCTTCAGCGGTGCGGCGGCCGCAATTATGCGAATCAAAGTCTCGCAAGAGCCGCTCATGAAGCTTGGACCAGTAGGGTGTGCGACCAATCGTGACTGGGAATCGTCGGATGCTAATGCCTTCTCGCAGTTCTACGCCTACAGGCAGTTCATTGGCCCAGTCGAATGTGTTGATCGCCGTCGTCGTGAGTAGTTCCACCTCATACGTGTCCTTGAGCAATCCAGCATATTGCCAGGCGAGAGATTCCGATCCGCCTACAATACTCTGGTGGCAACGTTGGACGACGATGGCGACTTTTTTCATAAAAGTCCGCTTAAGGCATTGAGAAACTGCGCTTCAATCTTCTTGTTATCGAAAAATTGCCGGTACCGTTGCGCGCCCGCTAACCCGAGGCTGGCTCCGATTTGCTCGTCCTTAACAACGACGTCGATAGACTCTGCCAGGAGATAGGGGTCGCGCTCCTGCCATACGAGACCAGCGTCACCAACCGTCTCCGAAATCGCTGAACCGCCGTAAGTGACTACCGGAAGTTTCAAGGCCATGGCTTCGACCAACGGTACGCAGAAGCCTTCGTGCTCGCTCGTGAGTAGAAAGACCGTGGCGACAAGGAAGTATGACTTCAAAGCCGTGTCCGTTACCTCTCCAGCGAAGACAACTGCGTCCTCAAGACCAAAGCGCACGACCGTGTCACGCAGAAGCTTCGAATACGCTTCCAGTTCTATATGTTCCTTCCCGACTATTAGAAGACGACACTTATTATTGTAGTCGCGATGGTAGGTAGCGAACGCTTCGATTAACGAGACGTGGCCCTTATTCGGAGATACGCGACCAACCATCAGGATGTTGGTAACACCATCGCGATATTTGTCCAGCACGTCGAAATCGGGTTCGAGGGATTGCAGATGGTCGATTACATGAAACGGAGGAACAACACGACACCTTTCCTCAGCAGCGCCCTGGGAGATCAACTCCCTCATGTTGTATCCGGAATCGGATAAATAAACATCACACTCAGCGCGGACCAGAGCCGCCAGTTGTGCTCTGCCAGTGATGCATACGGCTTCGTGATTCGGACTCCATCCCGCAAAGAACTCGGGCGGCGTTACATTGTGATATTTGATCACTCGCCTGCACTTGAGCTCGTTCAGAAGAGCAATTCCAGGTTCCCAACCCATGGAGAAGTGATAGATCAGAAGATCCGTTGGATCGACGAGGAAAGACTTTATTCTGGACGCAGGCCACACCTTTGGCTCAACCAGGAATGATTTTATTTTGTGGACTTGCCAGCGCTTAGGCTCATTGAGAGTCCAGTCAGAAGCATATATTCGTACTTCATAGCCACGCCGCTTCAGAACGTCGTACATCCCTGCCACGTCGTTGCACACGGCATCGCCCGTAGTCATTGACGGCGTAAGAATGGCGATTCGCTTCATGAGTTACTGTGCGACAAACGCACAGACAAACTTCTGGCGGGCTTTAGGCAAATGATCTCTTCCTATCTAAATGCGATGAAAACGAAACTAGCAGGTTCCCTTTTGACGAGCAAATCCGGAGCAGCATCGTGCGGTAGGGGCCAGCGCGAAAGGATAACTAAACTTTCCAGGCAACGATCCCGTAGTCCATCGGTCCGTAGAAATAGTGATTAAAGCGCTGGATCAATTCGCTGTCGCCTTCAATGTTGTGAGCCGTCAGAGGATTCACCCTCATCACTTTCACACGGGACGCGCCTCTTGATTCAAGTAAGAACTGCATCAGCTCACTTGGCAGAGGATGACGATGAGAGGGATCAAGATAGAAGTTATGACTGCTGACCAGGACGTTTTCCGGATCGGGCGTCTCCATAATGATTAAGCCGCCAGGCTTGAGGCACGCGATAATTCGATCCAGGAACTTAATCAATGTTTCAAAATCGAGATGTTCGATGAGATGGAAGCAGGTGACGGCACTCAGACTTTGTTCGGGTACCTTCTGGAGGTAACACATAACGTCTTCATCAACCACCTCCAGCCCGCGGCTGCGACATTGCTCAATCGCGACGCGATTAATCTCCACTCCCCGCGCTTGCACACCTTCTTCTTTGAGAGTCTCTAACCATTCACCCCGGCCGCAGCCAAGATCGACAACGTCGGCGGCAATGCCTGCCTCCTTGAGAATAGGAATGTAAACACGCAGCCGCTCCTTGATGTCGGTCCTGGCTCCTCGAAATTGATCCTCGAACGAGGAGTAAAGAGCATCAAGGTAGTGCACTCTTTCGTTAGTGAAGACATGAAGCTGTGCCTCATCCAAAGACGGCAAACGTTTACTGGCCTCATCGAGTAATAAGGATAGCCGCGCTTCCTGGGCTGCCAACTGGGCCCGCGTTTGTTGCAGCCTTTGGGAAAACTGGTTGACGCGTTCTTCCGTCAACTGAGTTAACGAGCGGCTGTGCTGTGTAATCTGGTTCTGGCCCTCAGCCAGCCGCGCATAGATTTCTTCTCGCGTCGCAAGCTGCGCGGCGAGCAAGTGCTCCTGCCCCTGAGCGAGTTGCACGCACTCTGATGCAAGCCGGTTGTTCTCTGCGGCCATCAGCGCACTCAACGACTCAAAGCGTTGATTCAGAGAGATCTGTAAGGATGCCAAGCGCTGATTGGTGTGGTCGGCTATCTGTTGCTCCTGGGAAATTACATATGACTCAAACCGTCGTTGATTGTGAATCGACACGGGCAGTCTAGCGAAGGCGACGAACCACTGAATCAGATATCCGACAACCGGGAGACGTCCCACTGTTCTGACCAGGGCCGGGAGTCGCAGCCCGTCAATCCTGACAGCGTTTGTCCGTCCTTCTTCGGCGGAGCGCAGGCCCAAAATGATATCTATCTTATTGAAGCTGCCCGATCTCAAGTTTTCGAGATTAGACTGCAAGCCTACTGTGTCCGGATCGCGCTTCAGGATTGCGCGGTAAGCAGCGCGAATGAAGTATTGGTCGTGATATTTCAGTAAGTCATTAACGTGATACCTATTGTTGGGGCTCGGTTGAAATTCAGTCTGCAGTGTCAGCGGCGGGAATTCTGCTTCCTGAACCGGCGCACCGTTTGCGAAAGACAGGTTCACTGAAGCCTGCGCGGATGCATGTTTACTGCCTTTGGCCGCGCGCTGCGCGGCGGCCTGACTAATTTGAGTCTTCAATGCACGGATATCAATTTCCATCACCGCCTCGCGTTAGCCATGACCGGCACTCACATTCGCAATGCCTTCCGGTGCGCTGCCCGGACTAATTCTTCGCGTTGTCACACAGGCGTTAAGATTGGCAACACCTTCCATCGGCGTAGCGCTCATTACCTGGAAGAACAGCGCGCCATCGACCCAATCAAAACTAATCGCTTCAGGGCTGTGGGCAGCAACAGCAATTGAGTACGAGTCAGGCGCTAGCCAGCAGTTGAAAGAGAACGATACTTCCACGACTTCACCGCGACGCACGGCACTTAATTGCGCTTCCTGCAATTCAGTGTTCGTTCCGTACAGATGAATACCATGGCGATTGCGAATCATGAAACCGCATACCGGATATTCCACATCAGCAAGGAACAGAATCCGAATGCGAACGATAAGTGGATCGCCTGTTTCAACCAACTCGACGGGGCGTAGCGCGTCATTCAGCAAGTCCACACTCGCGATCTGCGCGCTGCCATCACCGTGACGGTACGTATAGTGGGCCGGCTGGTCTCCTGCGACCAGAGAGTCAGGTTCATCCGATTGCCGCTCCGCAACCGGTTCGGCAGCATAAGCCGCTTCACGCGCCATGATCAGCTTCTGATAGCGATTAAGAACATCCGCGGGTTTGCCATCAGCGTAAACCTGGCCCGCATTCAGCAGGATGGCTCGTGAACACAAAGCGCGCACCGAACTGGGATCATGCGAGACGAAGAATATTGTCACGCCGCTCTCTTGCATCTCCTTCAATCGCCTCGTGCAGCGATGCTGGAAGACTGCGTCACCGACGGCGAGTGCTTCATCAACAATCAGGATTTGTGGGGAGGCACTGATCGCAACAGAGAAGGCGAGCCGGACATACATGCCGCTGGAGTAAGTCTTTACTGGCTGGTGGATGAACGCACCGATCTCCGCGAAATGTTCAATCTCCGGTAACAAGGCCTCGGTTTCGCTGCGTGAGAAGCCCATCAGCGAGGCATTCATAAAAATATTTTCAATTCCGGTGAACTCGCTATTAAATCCTGAACCAAGTTCGAGCAAAGCGGCAATTCGGCCTTCATGCCAGACATTGCCGTGGGTGGGCTCGAGGGTGCCGGTCATTATCTGCAGCAAGGTTGATTTACCGCTGCCGTTCGGCCCGATAATTCCGGTAGTCGTCCCCGGTTCGATCTCAAAGCTGATGTCTTTCAGCGCCCAGAATTCGTTGTGACGCTTCCAATGACCACGGGTGAGCATCTCTTTAAGGCGATCATTTGGTCGTTCGTAGATGCGGTATCGCTTGGAAACGCCTTCTACACGCAGTGCGGTGCTCATGTCATGGCACGATAACCGTTCTAAGCTAAGCCGTAAAGTCACCAGAAATTGCCCACTCGTGAGGCGAGGTAGCCGCATTTTCTGACTGCATCGTGCAGCTTAAGTGCAAATCAAAGGCTGACTTGCGGATGTAGAGATGTTCTGCGTAGAATAGCGATTCTTTGATCGCGATGAGTTGAGTTGACCCTGCGTCCTACTTAGTTCACGTGCTCCGTACTACTGCTCAAGCTCCCATGGGCATCTAATCTGCTCTTATTCGCGTCTTTATTGCGGAGGATTTTGTGAAGCAAGCCTTTTTTTCGTTCTGCGCCATTATTCTGCTCACGCTGGTCGCCGGTGCGTTTTGCTCCGCGCTTGCCCAGACACCGAGCGCTACGCCGGTTCCCTTCGTATCACAACTAACTACTTCGCCCGCCGGCTTTAACTCTTTCGCCGGTGATCTCAGCGCCAACGGACGCATTGTAGTTTTTGAGTCAACCGGGGATGTTTCAACAGAAAAAATTCCTACGCGAAATGCTGACGGCACCATCAATCCCGCAGCCCGGAACAATGAAGACGGCAATCGCGAAATCTTCCTGATCGACTACGCACAGCGCCGCATTTTCCAAATTACGAATACCAGGAACGTACCGAAAGCAACACCTACTCCGACGCCGACGCCGACACCCACGCCCAGCCCTAGCCCATCAGCCACTCCGACCCCGACACCTGTTCCGACGCCTCCAGATCCAACGACGATCCAGATCGAGGTTAGCAACAACCGTCCGACGTTGACACTCGTGCCAGGAACAAACGGCCACTACCGAATTGTATTCAGTTCAAATGCGCCGAACCCCAGTTTCTTCAATGGAGTTGACACTGGCGGTGCGCTTGCGCTGGATGGGAATCAGGAGGTTTGGATTTACGAAGTACCGATCGTAACGGACGTCGACCTGACGACAGGAAACGATCTTGGTCCACAGGATTTAGCTTCAGGCACCTTCACACAAATTACCAATACTCCGGCGAGCCGAGTTCCTTCTCCGGGCGCAACAGGTTTTGCGCCGTTCGTCGCTGATGATAATCGTGAGGCGACCATCTCCGAGACGGGTGACCTTATTGCATTCATCTCCACGCGCAACCTTGCGGCGACGCCAGGTAATGCTGACGGAAATCCAGAACTTTTCCTGACGAGTGTGGGAAGCCCCGGAACGTTTTTACAGATCACTAATACTCGTGACAGGTTTGTCGGGCCGACTCTGTTTTCGGAGTTCCAATCGAACCCCTCGATGTCCGCCAATGGCTCGGTGATCGCGTTCATCTCAAACGCGAACCTGCCGATTGCCGGAGCGAGTGGTGGCGCCAACAATGATGACGGCAATGGGCACGGGAACGCTGAGATTTACGTCTTCGATTTCAATGGTTCCAGCGCATCTAATTTCCGGCAGGCAACCAGAACTAAATCAAACACGAGTGGCGTGAACCTCGGTGCCACGGTGAATGTGTTCAGTCCGGGACGCCGTTTGAGTCGCGACGGCACCATGCTCGCCTTCGAGTCCCTGGCAGACGATCCCAAAGCCGATACAACCGCGACGAACCAGCCGTTTCTCGCCGTCTTCGTCTACAACATCGGTTTGAATAAATTCGATATTGTCGGCAAGCGCGCCGTGGGATTTCCGGGAGACGTGATTCACTTCCCAACTTTCACGGACTACAACGCTTCGCTGGCACCGAGTACGGTGATCTACGCCTCGGCTCTCAACTTTAAAGTTGACGGGACATTTCCCGCCGCCGGTCAGGAAAGTACGGGCTTGAATCCTTCCACCTTGACGCAGGTCTTCGCGACTCAGGTTCCCATCACGACGACGAATACTTTTACACGTCTAACGCAGAGCCCGGCGTTCGTTGGCATCAAACCTTTTGCAAGTGAAACGCGACAGCGCATCGTCTTCAGTGTCGGCGGTGCCGAGTTTGGCGGTGGGAATCCTGATGGCTCGACAGAAGTTTTCTACATGTTGAGTCCACCCGTGGCCGTCGAACCGGCTGCCGTTCTTTCTTTCTTCACAGGTATGAGCAACATACCCGTACCAGCAGCTAGTCCAGCACCGAGCCCTACACCAACGCCGACGCCTACGCCAACACCTACTCCGGGCACCGTCACTGGTCTCGCAGCTGGAGAGCTGGCTATTGTCCGTTCGACAGTGGACTTTGTCGGCTCTGACTCACCGACCGCGGCTGGTTCGGAAACCAAGCGGAGACCCGCTCTTCCAATTGAACTGAACGGTGTCTCTGTTTCTGTGAACGGTGCTGCGGCCGGACTTTACTTCGTCGGGCAGGCCTCCCGACAGATTAACTTCGTCGTTCCGATTGGTCTTGCTCCGGGGCTGGCCACAGTTGTGATTAATAGTCGCTTGAACGGAGGAACACAGTTGCGTGGGTTCGTGCAGATCGTTCCGGCGCAACCGGACATCTTCACGACCACTAATGACGCGGGCGGCCGGGCGGGAGTTGTGAATGTGACTAATCCGATGACCAGAACGCCCGAGCCATTTACGGTGACTTCTACCGACGGTAGTGGAAACGTTGTTCCCACGGTCCTCGAGGTTACGCTGACCGGTGTTAGAAATGTGACCGCCGCTGAGGTAAAGGTCACAATCGTCAAGGGCACCGAATCAACCGATATAACTGGCGCATCGATCGTTTTGGTCCGCTCAAATCCAGAGATGCCGGGCTTCGATATCATCGACTTCACACTGCCGGCAACGTTAGCCGCCGCTGGTGACGTACCCATCATTGTTACGATCACCCGGAACGGAGTGACTTACGTCAGCAGGCCCGCGGCCACGGCGCCGCACATTACAATCAACTAAAGTTTGTTCGAGTGCGCTTCGTGCGCTCGGTGCAAATCTACAAGGCCCGCACTTCTTCAGAACGTGCGGGCCTTGTTGTTTATTTCTTACTTCCCATATTTTTACTATTCACGGTTTACGTCTACTATTCACGAGCCAATGATTTCAGCACAAACAGCGCGACGGGCCGTGTGGCGCCCGCTCTGGGAATTGCCCGGACGGTCGGAATTGATCTTCTCATTAGCGCGGCGCCAACTCGTTGCACGCTATAAAGGCTCTGCACTGGGAATTATGTGGGCGCTGCTGACTCCTGTTGTCATGATCGCCATCTTTACGTTTATCTTTGCCGGGATCTTTGGCGCCCGCTTCGGGAACAGCGGCTCACACTGGGACTATGCGTTGCATCTCTTCTGCGGCCTTTTGCCATGGACGATGTTTCAGGAAACGGTGCAACTTTCTTCCACGACGATTCTCGCTCATTCGAATCTGGTTAAGCGCGTGGTCTTTCCGCTTGAAACGTTGCCCATTGCGCAGGCCTTGTCTGCGCTCGGCAATCAGTTGTTCGGCACTGTCGCGTTGCTGATAGCGATCCTCATAATTCATCGCGAGATCCACCCATCGATTCTGTGGCTGCCTGTGCTGATCCTGCCGCAATTGATTTTGACTCTGGGCGCGGCATGGCTGATAGCTTCACTAGGTGTCTTCCTTCGTGATATCGCGCAGGGAATTGCTTTGTTCCTGATGGCCTGGATGTTTCTCACGCCGATCATCTATCCCGAGTCGATTGTGCCCGAGCATTACCGCCCCTTCATTAACATCAATCCGTTTACCGCGCTGATCAGGAACTATCGACGCGTGCTGCTCGAAGGCACGATGCCTGACTGGCGAGGTCTCGCCTACTTCACCGCCTGGGCTCTGGTTATTTTTATATTTGGTTACTGGTGGTTTGCGCGGACGCGCAAGAACTTCGCCGATGTGGTTTGAGAAAGAACTTCACGGATGCATCGGTGCGGTCACGTCTACGTCCTTTACCTCTGTAGTGAAGCGGATGTAGTTACTGTAATTTGAAAAGTGATCGGTGGTGACGCCATCGAAGAGAGTCGGATAGTCCGCGCCATTGATGCGGATTGTGCGCGGCAACCAGAATCCTTCACGAACGCGCATCATCTCCACATAAACCGCCGGTGGCCTCGCTCCTGATGTCGGGATGACCTGAGTCTCTCCTGGCTTACGGGAAGTTGCCGGTGAGGGCCAACCAACCAATCGAGTCACAATGTGATCCTGCGCATCGATCCAAAGTTCGCCTGTCAGGCGCGCAATGTATTTTTGGTTGTCCGCGAGTTGTGCATCTGGGCGTGGAACAAAATTGAAGATGATCGTATCTCGTCCAGCTACGCGCTCTCGTCTCGCAGGAGTAAGATCACAAGTTCGAAGAAAGTCGTGCACGGCCAGTGTTGCTCCGCCGGTTTTCCTTCCGAACGCAGATCGGCTAATGGTGGTATGAGCGTACATGCCAAGTGGCAGCATGCCTTTCACGCTGTCTGGGGGACCGCTTTCGATTGCTTTGCTTTGTGCGATCTTCTCCTCCTCCTTTTCAATTCGCTCGGCTGCCTTCATCCGTTCCTTCTCAAGTTCCTCCTGCGGCACTGCGACGCCGTTGCGACTTGTGACCACGAGGACGCCACGTGTTCGCATTCCACTCTTTAATGTAGGAAAGAAAACCTCGTAGCTGCTCGACTCTTCCTTTGTCTTTCCATTCTTAGTTTGCTCGCGCCGCGAAGAGGTTACCGTATATGTGTAATCCCCCAGCATGTCGCCGGCGCCCTTGCAGACGGCTTCTCCAACCAGGCCGCGAACGTCGAGGTTGGTCAAACCAGAATCCGAGGTCGCGGCAGGTTCGATTGACTCGCAGACTTTAGGAATCGCTCTCAAATGTTTTGCTACGTCGACGCGGGTATTTTGGCCGGAACTAGTGGAGCAAGCGATGACTGCGAGCATCGCCAATGTGTTTACCGTTTTGGGAACCTTTAAATACATAGAGACCTTCCGAAATAATCAATCACGAGCT
>JBDTYQ010000081.1:0-15529 GCA_040005515.1 bacterium | reverse complement strand
ATGACTTCACGGGACCGCAGCGTTTTTCTTCCTTTCCCTTCTGAACTGCGCCGGTGGACAATCAAACATTCGCTTGAACGCGCGGTTGAAAGTTGCTTCGGATCCGTACCCCACAGCAGCGGCAACTTCCGCAACACTGTCATCCGTCGATTGCAGAATCTCAGCTGCGAGTCGCAGTCGCCATTGCGTCAGGTAAGCCATCGGTGACTCACCAATGAAATAACTGAAACGCTCAGCCAGCCGCGTGCGCGAAAGTCCAACCTCTTTCGCGAGACTCGCCACCGTCCAATCGTCTGCCGGCTTGTTGTGCAAAAGCGCGAGTGCCTTTCCGATTATCGGGTCGCGCGTGCCCGCGAGCCAGCCGATCTGATCTGCAGGCAGCGCGTTCAGATACCGTCTCAGTGTCTCAACGAAGAGCAACTCCGCGAGCTTAGCTGACACTAACCCGCCGCCTGCTTCCGCTCTTGCTTGTGCGTCAACCGAGAAACGAATCCAGTTTGCGAGCCATTGCCCTGAAGGCTCGCCGGCAACATGCACGCGTATCAACTTCGGCAAGCCGGCCAGGAAAACTTCACTCAAACGCGGCTCGCAAGCCATGAACCCACACACAAATTTGGTGACCTCGCCGCCGCCGCCAAAGCGCGCGAGCTTCAATCCCTGACTCAGGTGTTCCGCAAACTCTTTCATGGAATCCACTGGTCTTTGCGGTGAGCCGTTGCCGAGGAGATGCGCATCGCCGTGCGGGAAGATGACGATGTCGCCGGCGGTCAACTCTTCGCGTGATCCATCGGGGAGCTCAGCGTAAGCGCGGCCCTCAGTCAGGAAATGATAAATGATCAGGTGTTGGGCCTCAGGCGAGAGATAGGGGATTCGCGCTGGTGAAGCCGCGTTACTCAAACACCAGGGCGCGGAAAACTCGCCGTTAAAGAAGAGCGCTCCCTCAAGTTTGACGACGCGCAGAACCTCGGAAAGCACATCCATTCCGTCAGGGTTATAGAACCGGGCTTTTGTGTCAAGAAAACGGGACGCCTAATCAAGTCTTCCGCACGGCTCTTGTCGTATTAGTTCACAGAATTAGAGCCAAACATTGAAGGAGATGAAAACATGAGTACAACTACGAAGAGAACATTGACTGACACGGAGTCTGGCCATGCGGAACATTCCGGGCGGGGTCGGGCTGGAGCGTTGGCTGAGCGTATCGAAGAAGGTGCCGCCTTGCTGGCTGACTTTGCCGCACAACTTTCAGAATCAGAGTGGGCGATGCCAGTGACGGCTACTGATCGTCGCACGGTCGGCGTGATCGTGCATCACGTGGCCACGATGTATCCGATTGAGGTTGATGTCGCGCGGGCGATCAGTAGCAGCCAGGCTGTGACGGACGTTACGTGGGAAGCTGTCGCTGAGCTGAATGCGAAACATGCGAACGAGCAGGCAGGCGTAAACAAAGCAGCCGCGATCGCACTACTGAAAAAGAATAGCCTCGAGGCAGCCGCTGCCGTGCGTGCGTTCACAGATCAGGAACTGGACCAGGTGGCGCCGTTCTCACTGAGCTTCGGCGCGCCCATGACTGCACAGTTCGTCATCGAGGACCATGCGCTGCGGCATAGCTGGCATCACCTCGCCCGCATTCGAAAGGCGGTCGGGCGGTAGGGAATAGTGAATCGTAAAACCGTAAGTTCGTGAACAGATGAGTGCCGCGATGTTCGCAGTGAGGTCAGCACCACCAGGCGGTAGCCGGTGGTACTGACTTCACTCCCCGGCCCGACGCCGTATGCCACGCTCATACGTGCTGGTCCACCAGGATCGTGTTCCCATCCGGATCAGAAATCATAAAGCTCGCCGGGCCGGTTGAACTTTCGTCTGCCTCGGTAATCATGTCTATGCCACCCGCTTTCAGCTGACGCTGCAACTCGCGAACGTCCGTGAATTCTTTGAGCGGCTGCGCGTCGCTGTTCCATCCCGGGTTGAAGGTGAGAACGTTCTTCTCGAACATGCCCTGGAACAGACCAATCACGCGGTCGCCGTTTTTCATGATTAGCCAGTTCTGCGATTGGTTTCCCATGAAAACCGTGAAACCCAGCTTCTCGTAGAACTGCTTCGACGCTTCAATGTCCTTTACAGCAAGGCCGACAGAGAAATTTCCCAGTTCCATAGTTCCTCCTACGTGTAGTCAATTGTTAACCCCGCGACAAAGCCGAAAACGATTCACGCAAACACGAACGTAAATAATCTATTGGGCTTTAGTTCGTGTGAGAGTAGCTTTCAATCGCAGCTCTGTCGTCATACTTTCGGATGATTTTGCCTTGTTCGGGCAGAATAAACTTTGGTTTACAAGCTCCGGCCCTAGTGATTAAAGGGCTCCAGAAGAGCCAAATGTTTTTGGAGCGAGCTTTGAATGTCACACGCGCCCCCTTTCCACACACCCTTCTTCTCGTATCTAAACTCTGATAGCTTATTTGCGAATCAGCAGTCCGCAATCGGAGTAAGTATGAGAACAAAGACCATCCGCGTGATCCTAACCCTGGCCGCTGTCGCAATCACATCCGCAACGACCAGCTCAGGCCAAAAACCACACGAACTCGCCGGTACGTCCTGGCAACTAGTCAGGCTGCAAAGCGGCGATGAGGGAACAGTGGTTGTGCGTGACGGCTCGAAGTACACCGTGACGTTTGGAACCAACGGCCGCGTAACCGCCCGAGTCGATTGCAACAGTGGCAGCAGCACCTGGAAACCGAGCGGCGCGAATGGGCTTGAATTCGGGTCGTGGTCGATGACACGTGCTAAGTGTGCTCCTGGTTCACTTCACGATCAGATAGTTACAGAGGGCGCGAACGTGCGCTCCTACCAAATCAAGGACGGTCACCTGTTCTTGTCCGGAAGGTCGGGTGGCAGTGCCTACGAGCTAGCACCGCTCACAACTCCGAAGCGCCGCCGTAAGTGATTGGCGATTGCAATTGCCAATTTGCCCTCGCGGAATGAATTCAGTACCGCCCGGCGGTAGTGGCGGGCCGATACACAAGCACTGAGCCTCGCGCGATGGAGGCAGTACCACCATGCGGTAGCGGGTGGGCCGATACACCAACACTGAGTCTCGCGGAGAATGATAGGGACCGGACGATGCAACAAGGTTTGAATGTCTCGATCGGCCCACCCGCTACCGCATGGTGGTACTGACTTCGACTAATCGGCAATCGACGGTTTGCTGAATGAGTGCTCATTCAGTATTCTAGGAGAGTGGGGGCAACATCGAACTGAGAGCCGGGTTCTCACTGGGACCCGAGGGCGCCTCGCCCGCGGTCCAAGTGAATGCGTCTGAGATTCCACCGATAACAGAAAGATAAAAATCCTTCCGAGGTATTAGAATTCATCAATGATGCGAATTGAGAAAGCGGCGGTGCTCGGAGCTGGGACGATGGGGGCGCAGATTGCCGCACACCTGGCGAATGCCGGCGTGCCTACTGTTCTATTGGACATTGCGCCGCGCGAGCTAACACCCGAAGAACAGAAGAAGGGTCTGACGCTCGACTCAAAGGTAGTACGCAACAGGATCGCGCGCGCGGGGTTTGAGGCGGCGAAAAAGGCGAAGCCCGCCGCGTTCTTCACGCCTGTCACTGCGGCGCTCGTCAGCATCGGAAACTTTGAAGAAGATCTCGCTCAACTCAAGAACTGCGATCTGATCATCGAAGCGGTCGTTGAGAACCTGGAAATCAAGCGCAGCCTATACGAACGCGTTGATGAACATCGCAAGCCCGGTTCGATCGTCGCTTCCAACACGAGTGGCATTCCCATTCGCCAACTCGCAGAAGGTCGGTCAGAAGATTTCCGCGCAAACTTCTGCGGCGTGCACTTCTTTAACCCACCACGCTACCTGCATCTCGTCGAAGTAATCCGCACCGAGTGGACCAAGCCCGAAGTCGCCTGCTTCCTGTTCGGCTTTCTCGATCAGCGTCTCGGCAAAGGTGTCGTCGCAGCCAAAGATCGTCCGAACTTCATCGCGAATCGCATCGGCACCTTCGGCGCGCTGCACACGATCAAGACGATGCTCGAGGACGGCTACTCGATCGAGGAAGTCGACAAGATCACCGGTCCCGCAGTTGGTCGTCCGAAGTCGGCAACTTTCCGCACGTTCGATCTTGTCGGGCTCGATGTCTTCGCTCACGTGATCAAGAACCTTTACGAGGCGCTGCCGGACGATGAAGAACGCCAGATGTTTGTAGCGCCGGAGTTTCTGACGGGCATGGTCGGGCGAGGGATGCTCGGTAATAAAACCAAAGGCGGCTTCTACAAAAAGCAAAAAGCTGACGGTGGAGGCAAGCCGGAAATCTGGACGCTCGAAACAGCGTCGCTCGACTACCAGCCGGCGCAGAAGGTAAAACTGCCGTCGCTCGATATGGCAAAGAACATCGAGGACCTTGGCGAACGAATCAAAGGCCTCGTCTGGGGAAAGGATCGCGTCGGCGCGTTTCTTTGGAAGACGCTGGCGCGCACGCTCGCCTACTCCGCCAAACGCATTCCAGAGATTGCCGACAATATTTTGGAAGTCGATCGTGCGATGCGCTGGGGTTTTGGTTGGGAACTCGGACCGTTCGAAGTTTGGGATGCGATCGGTGTTGAGAAGTCAGTCGCGCGCATGAAAGACGAAGGCGTTGCGATTCCTGCGAACGTGCAAAAGCTGCTCGACGCGGGCGGAAAGTCTTTCTACAAGAAGGAAGCCGGACAGCAGTTCTATTTCGATTTTGCTTCCGGCGATTACGTTGCGCTCGCTGATCCGGTCGGGACGATCATTCTGAAGTCGGTTAAAGATCGCACAGGCGTTATCAAGAAGAACTCCGGCGCGTCTCTCATCGATATCGGCGACGGCGTGGCGTGTCTTGAGTTTCACTCGAAGATGAATGCGATTGGCGGCGACACGCTGCAGATGTTGAAGCAGTCGCTGGCTGAAGTTGAGAAGAATTTCGTCGGCCTGGTGGTCGGCAACCAGGGGACGAACTTCTGCGTGGGCGCGAACATCATGCTAATGCTGATGGAAGCGCAGGAAGAGAACTGGGAAGAACTCGACATGATGGCGCGTGCGTTCCAGGCGTCGACAATGAGTCTGCGGTATTCGCCAAAGCCTGTGGTGGTGGCCCCGTTTGGGCTGACGTTCGGGGGCGGATGCGAGATGGTACTGCACGGCGACCGAGTGCGCGCCGCGGCCGAGACTTACATTGGCCTGGTTGAAGCTGGTGTGGGAATCATTCCCGCGGGGGGCGGGACGAAGGAGTTGTTGCTGCGCACGCTTGACTCGATTCCAAAGAATGTCGACGACGCCGATCCGTTTCCTTTCGTGAAGCGCGCATTTGAGACGATTGCACTCGCGAAGGTGGCGACGTCCGGGGAAGAAGCACGGACTTTTGGATTCCTTGCGGAAGACGACACGATCTCGATGAATAGCGATCGGTTGATTGCTGATGCGAAGAAGGAAGTGCTGGCGCTGGCTGCTTCGGGATATGTGCAGCCGCAACAACGTACGGATATTCTCGCGCTTGGGAACTCAGCACTCGCGACGTTCAAGCTTGGCATTCACCAGATGAAACGCGCCGGATACATTTCCGATCACGATGCATTGATTGGTGAGAAGTTGGCGAAAATTTTGACTGGTGGCGATCTGAATCATACGACTCGCGTTTCGGAGCAGTATCTTCTGGACCTCGAGCGCGAGGCGTTTTTGTCGTTGGCAGGAACGCGCAAAACTCAGGAAAGACTCGCGGCGATGCTCAAGACAGGAAAGCCGCTTAGAAACTAGGAGACAGAAGACGGAATTCAGAAAAGGGAAGGAGTTTAAAAGCCAGGCAGTACAGCGGCGATTTCGAATTCTACTTCCTGAATTCCTCTCTCCTCACTTCTGTATTCTGACGTCTGTATTCTGACTTCTGTATTCTGAATTCGAGGTTTTTTATGAGAGACGCAGTAATCGTATCAGCAGTACGCACGGCAGTTGGTAAGGCACCCAAGGGCACTTTGAAAGACACGCGCCCGGATGAAATGGGAGCGGCAGTGATCAAGGAAGCGCTCGCGCGCGTGCCCGGTCTCGACTTCGAGGAGATCGAAGACGTCATCATGGGTTGCGCGATGCCGGAGGCGGAGCAGGGAATGAACGTAGCTCGCGCGGCGGCCATTCGCGCCGGCCTTCCCGTAGGCACGAGTGCGATGACCATCAATCGCTTCTGCTCGTCAGGCCTGCAGTCGATCGCGATCGCCGCTGACAAGATCAGAACAGGCGGCGCCGAAGTGGCTGTCGCCGGCGGGTTGGAAACAATGTCGATGATTCCGATGGGCGGTCACATCATTCGCCCGAATCCTTACCTGGTCGATCACTATCCCGATTTCTATTTGAACATGGGCCTGGCGACTGAGAACGTCGCCAACAAGTACAACGTAACGCGCGAAGAGCAGGATGCGTTCGCCTTGCGCTCGCACCAGCGTGCGGCTGCAGCGCTCGATGGCGGTAAGTTCAAAGATGAGACCGTGCCGCTTACCGTCACTCTCGAAGAGCTCGACGCAAAGGGTCGCAAACAGCATCGTGAAGTGGTGTTTGATCAGGACGAAGGTGTTCGCCGCGACAGTTCCATGGAAGGACTCACCAAACTGAGGCCCGCGTTTCACGCGAAAGGCACGATCACAGCCGGCAACGCTTCGCAAATGTCTGACGGCGCGGCGGCCGCGGTAATCATGTCTGACGAACGCGCGAAAGCGCTGGGTGTGAAACCAATGGCACGCTTTGTCGCGTACGCCACGGCCGGATGTCCTCCCGAAGAGATGGGCATCGGACCTGTGTTCGCGATTCCGAAAGTGCTGAAGCTCGCAGGGCTCACCCTCGATCAGATTGATGTGATCGAATTGAACGAAGCGTTCGCGGCGCAGTCACTCGCGGTGATCAAGACGCTCGGCCTGGACCTCGACAAGGTGAACGTCAACGGCGGCGCGATCGCGCTCGGCCATCCGCTCGGTTGTACAGGCGCGAAACTCACCGCTTCAATCCTGCGCGAGCTTGAGCGTCGCAACGGACGCTATGGAATGGTCACGATGTGTGTTGGTGGGGGGATGGGAGCCGCCGGAATATTCGAGCGGCTCTAAAAATCGAGGATTGAGTGTTGAGTCCAAAAGTCCAACGTCCAATGTTCAAGGTCCTCGATGCTGAACAGACTTTGGACATGGGGCTTTGGGCATTGGACAAAAGAGGCCTGACTGATTGGATGAAGTAGGAGGCGACAACATGGTTGCAGCAGTCGAACAGAAAAAGTTGGTTAAGGGTGGCGCGTTTTTAATTGAAGAGCTCGCGCCTGAGGAAATCTTCACCCCGGAAGACTTCACCGAAGAACACCGCATGATCGCCGAGACGACAAGGCAGTTTGTGGACAACGAAGTCGTACCGCGCATCGACGAACTCGAAAAGCACGACTGGAAGTTGGCGCGCCAGCTGATCAAAGAAGCGGCTGACCTCGGGCTGATCGGCGCGAACATTCCGGAAGAATACGGCGGCCTCGGTTTGGATCAGACGAGCAGTGCTCTGATCGGAGAAAACATCGGCCGCTCCGCTTCATTCGCCACCACACTCGGTGCGGAGACAGGTATCGGCCTGCTGCCGCTCGTCTATTTCGCAACCGACGCAGCGAAAGAAAAGTACCTCGCGAAGATTGCTTCGGGCGAGACGGTCACAGCTTATGCATTGACCGAAGCCGGTTCCGGCTCGGACGCGATGGCTGCGAAAGCGACTGCACGCCTTAGTGAAGACGGTACCCACTACATCATCAACGGCGAGAAGATGTGGATTACCAACGGGGGCTTTGCCGACATCTTCGTAGTCTTCGCCAAAGTTGATGGCGACAAGTTCTCAGCGTTCATCGTCGAACGACAACCGGGACTTACGTCCGGGGCAGAAGAACACAAGATGGGAATCAAGGGCTCGAGCACGACCGCCCTGGTGCTTTCCGATGTGAAGACGCCGGTGGAGAATCTGCTTGGCGAAGTCGGCAAAGGCCATAAGATCGCCTTCAATATTCTGAACATCGGCCGTTTCAAACTCGGCGCTATGTGCATCGGGGGGATGAAGCTGATGCTGCACGAGTCGGTTCGCTATGCGAATGAGCGTCACCAGTTTGGCAAGTCGATCTCTTCCTTCGGAGCCATCAAGTCGAAGCTCGCTGAGATGGCGATCCGCACGTGGATCGGCGAAGCGATGATCTATCGCACGCTCGGTATGATTGAGGCAGGCGTCGGCGCAGTCGATCCGAAGAACATGGATGCGCGGCTCAAAGCGATCGAGGAGTATGCGTCGGAGTGTTCGATCATCAAGGTCGCGCTTTCCGAATACTGTGACTTCGTTGCCGATGAGATGGTCCAGATCTACGGCGGCTACGGTTACTCGGCGGATTATCCGGCTGAGCGTGCTTACCGCGACTCGCGCATCAATCGCATCTTCGAAGGCACGAACGAAATCAACCGTCTGCTTATTCCGGGCCGGCTGATGAAGAGCGCGTTGAGTGGACAACTCGCTTTGCTGCCCGCGGCGCAGGCATTGATGGACGAGATCCTCTCGCCACAGATGTTGGGACTTGACGACGACGATAGCGTACTCGCGACCGAACAGAAGTTAGTGCAAAACGCGAAGAAGGTGGCACTGCTGACGCTCGGAACGGCGGCGCAGAAGTACATGATGAAACTGGCGGACCAGCAGGAGATCCTGATGGGTATCGCCGACATCATCATGGACACTTACGCGATGGAGTCTGCGATCCTGCGCACGCGGAAACTGACAGCTTCGCAGGGTGCAGCAGCGGCTGCTCGTTACATCGACATGACGCGAGTCTTCTGCAATGACGCAGTCGAGCGCATCGATGCACACGCGAAGAACACGCTTGCGGCGATGGCCGAGGGTGATGAACTGCGCACGTTGCTGGCAGCGTTGCGGCGTTTTACTAAACTGACGCCGATGAACACCGTCGCCGCGCGACAGCAGATCGCTGATGTGATGATTCAGGCGAACCGGTACGTGTATTAAGAAAAAGGGGGAACAGGGGAAAAGGGGAAGGGGTAAACGGCAAATTTTGAGTAGTGCAGCTGGTGATGTTCTTTCGTCGTCCGTTAAGTTTTCCTTTCGCCTGGTCCCTGTTCACCTTTGCCTTTTCCTCTGTTCCCCGGTTTCCCTCTTCCCCTGTTACCCTGTCCTCCCATGCGCATCATTCCCATCTCGCTGCCGACGCCCTTTTACATCGGGCCCGTCAATGTCTACCTGATCGCCGAAGATCCGCTCACTCTCATCGACACTGGTCCCAAGACGAAAGAAGCTGGCGAAGCTTTGCGGGAAGCACTACGACGCGAACGCTTCCGTGTCTCCGACATTCGCCGCATTGTGCTGACTCACGCACACGAAGATCATTGCGGACTGGCGCGCTCGCTTCGTGATGAAGCCAAAGACGCCGAGGTGCTCGTCCATAACTGGGAGACCGGACACCGCGCCGACCGCCTGGCCCACGAAGAGCACCGGCAACTGCTCGTGCGCGCGGGTGTGCCGCCAGCGGAAATCGAAACGATGCGGCGCATGTATGAGAACGTTCACCTCTATGCCGACTCGTTCGAGGAAAATGAATACAACGCCTTGCACGACGACACGGATCTGCAGTTCACGAACGGCGCGCTCCGCGTGATTCATACACCGGGCCACACTCCGGGATCCTGTTCGTTCATTCGCGAAGCCGATCGAACTGTGATCGCCGGCGACTGCGTGCTGAAACGAATTACGCCCAACCCGATCCTCTCTCCTGATCCAATCGACCCTGGTCGGCGATTTCCTTCCCTCGCCGAGTATCTAGTGAGCCTCGCGCGCATCCGCAGCTATGCTCCAACACTGGTCCATGGTGGTCACGGTGGTCCGGTGAACGACTTTGAAGAACTCTTTAACCGATACTTGCGCGCTATCTCCGAAAGGCAACAAGACGTGATTCGACTGCTGCCGAAGGCCGGGGCGACGGCGTGGGAGATTTCCCGCGCGATGTTTCCGGAGACCGACGATGTCCATCGTTTTCTAGCGGTGTCGGAGGCGGTGGCGCACCTGGATCTCGCTCAATCTGAAGGGAAGATTGCGGTGGAACTTAGCGACGGAACAGAGATCTACCGAACACTTTGATTGCGGATTTCGGATTGATGAGTGCCGATTACAGAACTGAGAATCGAGGGGGGCTCCCCTGCTTGGACGGCGACTCAACTCCAAAGAATTGAAGCTCCCTCCGAAACTCCGCATCCCAAAGTCCACACTCCGAACCCCTGCTTTTTTGGAACCTCGCCTCGCCTCCCGCGTTTAATCACTAAAATCTTTCCGGAGGATCTCCTTTCAATGACAATGCGACGCGTTCTTTATCTAGTGGGCTCCCTATCACTAACAACCGCTATTGCTTTGGCGCAGCAGCCGGCAATCCCGCCCGCACCGCCGGAACCGCCGATTCCGGGCGAACCGTTTGGCCAGTCCTTCTCGTTCTTTGTCCAGGGCGGCAGCTTCCTCGGCGTCTACGCCGAAGACATCAACAGTGAAAACATGGGTCGGTACGGCATGCGCGAGGCGAGAGGCACGGGCATCACCGATGTCGTCAAAGACAGCCCAGCCGAAAAGGCCGGCCTGCGAAAGGATGACGTCATCCTCCGATTCGACGGCGAGACTGTGACGAGTGCGCGGAAACTAACGCGTCTGGTCAGCGAGGTCGCTCCTGATCACAGAGTCAGCCTGACGATAAGTCGCGGCGGCTCCGAACAGGAAGTCGCAGTCACGATTGCCAAACGCAAAGACTCCTCGGATGCGATGAACAAATTGCAGGGCCTGCACGGCAAGCTGCGTGGACTGGAAGGCTTGCAGGGACTGCCGGGTCTCGAGGGGATGGAAGAATTCGGCACTCCCGGCGCGCGGGTTTGGAAATGGGAAGGCGGCGAGCCGAATGGAGATGGTTTCATGCTGGCGTTCGGTAACAACAGACGCATCGGCGTGAGCACTACAACGCTGACAAAACAACTCGCGGATTATTTTGGCGTGGCCGATGGAAAGGGAGTGCTGGTCACAGCTGTTACCGAAGACGGTGCGGCCGCCAAGGCTGGAGTAAAGGCGGGCGATGTAATCACCTCGCTTGATGGCGAAAAGATTGAGGACGCGGGCGATCTGGCGCGCGCGATCAACAAGAAGAAAGAGGGTGACGTCACTCTCACGATTGTTCGCAACAAAAATCAGAAGACAATCACTCTGACACCCAAGCAGATTACGCCGCGAGTGGTGCAACCGGGAGCGGCGGCGCCGCAGGCAAGCGGACGTAACATCATCATCCCTGGCATCACACTGCCAACCATTCCGGAGATGAACATTTCGGTTCCGCGTATTGAATTAGGAGCGACTCCTGAGATCAATGTGCGGCTGCCAAGGACACCGCGCATACGCATTCACCGCGCGTCAACCGCACAACCGATCTGAATTTTAAACTCAGAACAGGGAACAGGAAAACCTGGGAAAAGGGGAACGGGTAAAGGTGAAGGGTAACGGGGATGTTAGTTCCCGTTACCCTTTCTCTTATGCCTGTTCGCCCTGTGCCCCTATTCCCTATTCCCTTTTTCCCCGCTTCAGGGCTGCGCCAATTTTTTCTTCCCCTCGACCGCTTCCTTATAAGCACCGCCGCGCACGTCGCCGATCTTGATCGCTTCATCAAACTCCTTCGCGGCTTCAGCGGGATTATCGAGAAATGAATTGATTCGCCCCATCGCTTCATGAGCCCGAGAGACAAGACCACGATCAGTTTCCGGTGAAGCAGCTTCCACACTGAGCCGATAGTTCCCTAATGCCCGGTTCAAGCGCTCCGCTTGCACGTCATCGTCTGTTGCATCCGCTGCCGCCATGCTCGCCGTCTGCGCGAGGGCAAAAAAAAGTCGCGGCTCGCGCGGATAATCTTTCATCAATTCCTTCAGACGCAATTCTGCAGTGGGATAGTCCTTGAGTCGCAGGATTCCCTCGATCTCAGAAAGCTTCTTCACCAACGCAGCCGCACTGCTTGCTTCGGCAGCTGAGTATGCAGGGCTTTCCAATTCTGCCTTCCGCGCATTCAGTCGGGCTTCTCTGGCCGCGCGAGCCCGCTGCCGGGCGGCCGCATATTCGATTGTTCTGCGACTCTCCCGAACCGGATCAAATGTGGAGATCATGTCCGCAAAAAAGTTAGATACGTCGAAGCCGCTACTTTCGATTCCCTTCAACTGCTCGGCGAAGAAGAACGTAAGCACAGCTCCGCGTTCATACTCATCGGCCAGCTTGGCAACGGTCTCATCCTGAATCGCAGCCGTCTCAGCCTGTGTTTCTTTCGCGATCGCCGTGCGCGCGCCGTCGTCCTTCGCAGCGTCCAGGCGGCGCCGGGCATCAAGTGAAAGCGCTTCCAGCAGTCTCACTTCTTCGAATCGAGCGTCGGCCGCGGCTACTAAGGAACGTGAAACGACCAGAAAGACGTCAGGCGTAACTGTCCCGCCGGCCTTCTCGCGCTCGGTTATTACTTGCTTGATCTGTTCGCGCCGGGCGGCGATGTCGCGATTGAAACGGAAGACTAAGGGGTCGACGAGGTATTGCAGATAAGCTCGCCGCAGCTCAGACGATGAAGGGTCCGTGCCTTCCGGCAAGATCACGAAGTAGTCGTCGCTGACCACGCGGAGGTTGATGGCTCCGGGCGCAGCCAAAAGATCCGGAACGATCAAGAAGCGGCGTTCATGTTCGCGGAAGGTATAAGTCCGTGGTGCATTCTTTTTCTTTGCAGGAGACTTCACGAGCACGCGTTCAGAAGTGGTTGTGCTCGGGCGCGTGTGCAGGTACGAGAGGACTGCGCGAATGAGTTCGGCAGTCGGTTGTCGCAAGCGGTCGCCTTCCGCCTGATACGCTCGCATGTAGACAATCATCCGTTCATCAATTCCAGACTTTCGATAGAACTCCTGGACCAGAGGAGCGAAGTCCAGCACTTCCAAAATCCCTCCCGGCAGGTCATCGGATCTTGCCGGCGCGTCAAGTGAGGGAACCGGACCGAGAGTTAAAGCGAGAGACAGGTATCGGGCTGACTGATCAGCGGCAGTTGCAGGTGCAGGCAGTTTGTTGCGCTCGTAAAACGCGCGCAGACCGTGGCGCAGATCCGCATCCAAACCGGCGAGATCTCTTCTCACCTGAGCGCGAAACACCGATGGCTCGCCACCGGCTGGGGTAGGATCAAACCCGGCGGCCTCGAGCGCAGCCATCATCACAATCAAGCGAGGGTCCGGCTGAAAATCTACGCCGTACTGGGCGAGATCAAATCCCGCGGCGGGACGCCGCTGCAATACAGTCGGTAGCGATGGAACCGGAGTAGGAGAAGGAGCTGGTTTGGTTTGCGAGTGACCGAAGGCACCAGTCAGGAGCACCGTGCCGATAGTCAAAACAATCTGCAAATATTTCGTCATAAAAAATCGCGCTGATGTCCCTAAAGGACTCAAAGAATTATTGAGGAGAAGTAGAGATGCCGGGTCTGATCCAACGGATGCCAAAGCGGCTTGTAAACTAATGTTCTTATGCAAAAAACGGGAAAGCGTTTCCCTAAGTTAACTCCACCTTTTTCCCTCACCCTTTCACCGACTCTGCTTTCAGTTTGTGGCGCGCCCGCAACGCTCGCAATGTTAATGGATAAGCAATGAGGGAACAAATCACCGACAGTATTGACGCACCAAGGGCAAACGGCTTGATCAGTTCCCAGCTATTTACGAACAGTTCACGATAGTAACCTGCCGTGAGGAGGTGCGGGTTTTTGAGTAGCTCGACGCCCTGGGGCGGAATTCTCAGCGGGCGTCCGAGGAGCAAAGCCCCCAGCGCATACGACACGATGATGATCGGGACGAGGGTCAGAAATGGATTGTTCACAAAGGTGCCCGCGTAGATTGCGATCTTATTAAAGCGAAAGAGAAAAGCGACGAGGGTGGCGGCGATGGTGTGCAGACCGAGGAATGGGGAGAAGGCGATGAATACGCCGATCGCAAAAGCAAGCGCCGTCCGCTCGGGTGGATCATCCAGTGCGAGCAAACGGCGAAATGTTGCGCTGAACATAAAAGTTTCAAGTTCGAAGTTTCGAGTTTCGAGTTACAGAAAGCAAACCCGAAACTCGAAACTCGAAACCCGAAACTCTATTTGAAGCTACTCAGTGCTTCGGCTTCGTTATCGAACGAATCGAAGACGGTCAGCAGTTTTGTGATTACCAGCAGGTCTTTGATCTTGCCGGTGAGGCCGAGCAGCTTCACCTGGCCGCCCTGCCGGCTGATGGTTGTGTAGTTGGCGATCAACTCGCCGATGCCGCTCGAATCCATGTAGTTAACGCCGCTAAGATTCAGCAGAACATTTTTCTTGCCCTCGTCGGCCAAACGGCGCGTGGCGTCACGCAGGGCGATGCTGCCCTCGCCCATTCTCACGGGCCCACTGAGGTCAAGGATGGTTACGTCCCCTGCTTGTCGTTCTTTCAGCTCTAGCTCTGCCATAACTCTATCTCCGGTACTGACCAATGAAGTTGGAAACTAATGAGTGCTTTACCCGTGCGACTATTTGAAGCTGTTGAGGGCTTCGGCCTCGCTCTCGTATACGTCGAAGACTGTCAGTAGTTTCGTAATAGTCAGAAGGTCCTGGATTTTCTGGGTCAGATTAAGGAGCTTGAGCTGACCGCCCTCTTTGTTGATGGCTGTGTAACTCGAGACCAACTCTCCGATGCCGCTGGAATCGACATAGCCGACGCCGGCGAGGTTCAAGAGGATCTTCTTCTTGCTTTCCTCGAGCAAGCGGCGAATAGCTGTCCTCAGCGCGACACTGCCTTCACCGATCGTTATCTTTCCACTCATGTCCAGAATCGTCACGTCTCCGGCTTGACGCTCCGAGATATTCAGCTCTGCCATTTTCAGGAATCTCCTTTATGAATTAGCGAGTCTCTTAACCATCCGCACTCTGGTGCCGCCTTCAGAAGGGACCGACCAATCTACCTCGTCCATGAAGTTACGCATAAAAAAAATGCCGCGCCCTGAACTCTTCAGAATATTTCCTTCGGCAGTTGGATCGGAAATAGTGTCCGGATTGAATCCTTGTCCCTGATCGCGCACTTCAATTTCGAGGGAATCGGGGGAACTCGTAACACCAATGGTTACGAACTTGTTTTCGTCAAGCTTGTTGCCGTGAATCACTGCGTTCGCAAGGGCTTCACGTACGGCCATGTCTACGCCAAAGGCAGCTTGCTCATCGAGTCCAGCGCGGGTCACAAGATCGGCGACTTTGATTGCAGCCTCATTAATGGCGTCCACACGGCTGGGTAACTTGAGTTCAGTAGTCTCTTCAGTCACGCCAGTCACACCTAGAAGGCTGCGCATTCCAAGAGCCATAAGAAGTGGCCTTAGCTGCTTTTATGAACTGCCAAAAGCTACCAGGAAGAACCGAGGGTGTAACATGCGGGCTGCCTTACTGTCAAGAATATGACCGGAACGCGCG
>JBDTYQ010000080.1:0-15629 GCA_040005515.1 bacterium | reverse complement strand
ATCAGTCGAGGCAAAATTCTCTGGAACATCCTAGACGCCCGATCCAAAATTTCGGACTGTTACGGAAATTTTGGAGAGGTGACTATTTATTCGCACCGGCAAAATTCTATAAAACTCAAATTCTTGAGCGATCTCAGTGTCTGTGGGCTCTGCGCTATACCGGAATAACAACTGCAAGAAAAAGCTCGCAGGAAAAATTATTCTCGGGCCGATTCTGCCCAATGCCTTAAATTTCTTTCAGAGTAGGACCGGTGGCTTTTGGTACTTAGGACAGCGTCGTCTGTTCACCTACCCACCGGCCTCATTTCATCGCAGCTTAGGAACCCGCAAGGAGTTTGGCCGATCTAGCCGGTTGAGAAGCAGCGGTGCTCACCGTCTAGGTCAAAGTGCTCAACATCTTCACTGGAGGAACTCATGAAAAGACTGTTAAGTTCGTCAGCGGTGGTACTGGCAATCCTGTTGGCATTGTCGACGGGTGTAAGGGCGCAGCAGGCGACAGGAAAAATTATTGGCGGAGTTAAGGACCCTCAGGGAGCAGTACTTCCCGGAGCCAAGGTGACCGTGACTACTACAAGCAGTCAAACTGCCCAGGTCACGCGCGATGTGATCACCGATGAGGATGGAAGTTTTCAAATCACCTCATTGCCGATTGGTACCTATAAGGTAGCTATCGAGCGCGACGGATTTAAGAAATTCATCAGCGAAGGCAACAAACTTCAAATCAACCAGGTGCTGCGCATTGAGACAACCCTGGAATTAGGCTCTCCTTCCGAGATCGTTGACGTCGTCGGGCAAGCCGCAGCCGTCGAAACCGTGAATCCGACACTCGGACGCTCAGTTACGAGCCGCCCGATTGTCGATTTGCCACTCAACGGTCGCAACGTGCTCTCGCTGGCATTGCTCCAGCCAGGTGTTTCTGAAAACAACAGCAGCGATTCAGGGGCCGGTACCTTCAACATCGGCGGCGGCCGCGCTGATTCGGTGACCTTCCTGCTTGACGGCGGGCTCAACAACAACCTGCTCAGCAACCGCGTGGTATTCAACCCGAATCCCGACACCGTGGCGGAGTTTCGCATTCTCACCAGCAACTACACTGCGGAATACGGGCGCAATGGCGGCGGCATCATTAGCGTCGTCACCAAGTCCGGCACAAACGACTTCCATGGCAGCCTTTTTGAGTTTCTGCGTAACAATGCGCTTAACGCCAATTCTTTCTTCAACAACCGGGATGGGTTGCCGCGCGACTTACTCAAACGCAATCAGTTTGGCGGCACGGCCGGCGGGCCGATTATTTTACCCCGCTTCGGCGAAGGTGGGCGCAGCATTTGGAATGGCCGCGACAAGGCGTTCTTCTTCGTTAGCTATCAGGGCCAAAGACAAACGTCTACCACCACGACTTCCTCGATCGCGGTCTTCACGCCCGCGGAGTTGGCAGGCAACTTCGCTCTTTCAAATACTGCTCGAACCGGGCCGGATGCCGGGGTCGTCGCGTTCCTTATCGCGAATCCGCAATATCAACCGAATCCGGCACTACGCGCCCAGGGCATAATCGATCCAACACGCATCAATAGCGTCGCTCAGAACTACATCAGGGCTGGTCTGCTCCCAACCTCCGCGAGTGGTCGCTTGAAATCGCAAGGCGCCGCTGCCAGCAATTTTGATGAACTCACGATGAAGTTCGATTTCAACACGAGAAAAGAAGATAAGCTTTCGATCACTTTGGGCCGCACCAAGATCGCCACTCTGGTTCCTTTTGCCTACGCGAATGTGCCCGGCTATCCCGTTTCCACGGGAGGGCCACGCGTTTTCGCCAACATCGGCTACACCAGCGTCTTCTCGTCCAGCCTGATCAATGATTTCAGGTTCACGACTCAGCGCGACAATCAGACTCAATCGGTTCCCACCCGCAAACTTCCGACCGGTTCCGAATTGGGCATCGTTTATGCTTCCGACCATCCCACTGGTCCACCCAATCTGACTTTTGGTAATGGCTTAAACGTCGGATTCAGCGTCCAGGGACCTACGAACCTGATCAATAACACCTTCAACTGGCAGGACACGGTGTCCTGGATTAAGGGAAATCACAGCATGAAGTTTGGCGGAGACTTTTCCGCTTACCAGAACAACACCGTTTACGACTTCTACGTGAACGGAGAGTTCACATTTAGTGGACCTGCAGCTTCCGGCGGCATCGGGTCTGGAAATTCTCTGGCTGATTTCCTGCTCGGGCAGCCGGACGAATATTTCCAGTTCGGCGAAGCACCTTCAGATATCCGCACCAAGTCCTTTGCTACCTTCTTCCAGGATGAATGGCGGATGAAGCAAAACTTGACCGTGACTCTGGGCCTGCGCTACGAGTACAACCAACCCAAGTACGACTCTCAAGGACGGTCCTTCTCGATTGTCGCCGGACAGAAGTCGACTCGTTTTCCCAATGCGCCTACCGGTCTTCTCTTCCCGGGTGACGCAGCGGCTCCAAAAGGTTCTAACTTTTCGGACTTCAACGATCTCGCTCCGCGTTTCGGCTTTGCCTGGGATCCATTTAAGGATTCAAAGACAAGCGTTCGCGGCGGCTTCGGCGTCTTCTACGATGTCTTGAAGGGTGAAGACAATCTGCAGTTCAACGGTCAAGCTCCGTTCTTCGGCTTTGCAGATCTCTTCATGGATCCTGGTCCCGACGCTTTCAGCGATCCCTTTGGTAATGTGGGCCAGGCGAATCCGTTCCCTTCAAGACCGCCGGCGCAGAACATCGATTTTGACGCTGCCGGGTTCCTGCCCTTTGGCGGTGGTGGTGTCTATTTCGTAGATCCACACCTGCGCACTCCATATATCTATCAGTACAACCTCAGCCTGCAACGCGAACTTCACAAGGACTTGATCGGCGAGATCAGCTATGTGGGCAGTTCGTCCCATGGTCTCACCGCCCTCGTCGACCGCAATCCGTTTATTCTCGGCACACTACATCGCACTTTGAATACGCAGGCAGGCAACGACGACTTCTCGTTTAGTTACATCGACGAGTTCCGTAATGCCGGCGTGGCCAACTACAACGGTCTCCAAGCGAGCTTGACCAAAGGCGTGTCTGACACGGCCTTCCTCGGCAAGACTTACTTCACGCTCGGCTACACCTGGGCACACTCGATTGATACGGCGTCGGGATTCCGGAATCGCAACAGTCGCGTTCCCACGTACAACAATGGGCTCTTCCGGGCGAGTTCCGATTTTGACGTACGCCACCGCTTCACCTTTAGCGGTGGATGGGACTTACCGTTCGATCGCACCTGGAAATCTGGCCCTCGACGTTTAACGCAGGGTTGGACACTCGCGCCGATCTTTACTTACCGGACTGGATTTCCGCTTGATGTCAACGGCGGTTTGAGCCGCGCACGTAGTCGCCCCGGACCGTCCGGCGCCGGCGACTCAGGACTGGTGCACGCAAACCTGACTGGGCCTTTGGCCCTGCTCGATCCACACGTTTCGCAGGTCTTCAACTCGCGCGTCGGTAATTACTATTTCAACCCGGCGCTCTTTACTCAGACCGGTCTGGGCGGTTCAACCTGCACGCCCTGCGCTACGAATCCAGCCTTGCGGACCTACGGTTCGCTTCCGCGAAACGCTTTTCGCGGTCCATCAAGAACGAACCTGGATCTGTCGATCATCAAGATGACTCCGCTCTGGGGTGAAAAGGCGAGAATGGAATTCCGCGCGGAGTTCTTCAACATCCTCAACTCCGTTCAGTTCAGAGACCCGTCTACCAGCATTACTGGCGGAACATTTGGTCAGATCAATACCACCTACGATCCGCGCATCATTCAGTTTGGAGTGAAGATTCTGTACTGACTTCTCTCCATTGCGGCCGGACGTGAGTCCGGCCGGGGCAACGCGTTCTTCACAAAACGCCTGAGCTTCAAGGTGGTCTCTCGGGGTCGGCGCACACGCTCCGACCCCTTTTCTATCAATCTCGCCAGTCGTTATTACAATGTGTCTACTCCAAACGAGAGTTCAATTCCACCAAGTCGCAATTTCCGAACGGAGACTAATCCTATTCAGCTGAGTGAACGAATGAACCGTTTTGTTTTCATGTTCACGAAAAGAAAGCTCCTCGCTGTGGCTTTCGCAACCGTGGTTATCGTGTTCGCTCACGAAGTGCTGGCCCAGGGCAGCGGCAGTAATACGCTCTATGGCGATCTGAAAGTAGACGAAAGCAAAGTCACCGGACTAAAACCGATGAGTTTTGACGTGGTACTAACAGGCAGAAACCGGAGCGCCATTGGTCATCAGACGGTCGCGAAAAACGGCCGCTTCCGTTTCGAGAATTTGGCGAACGGTACCTATTACATCTCCGTGCGCATGGATAATAACGAGGTCGCAAACGTGCGCGTGACTCTCCTCGGTGGTACCGCCGGAAGTGACAATCGTGTCGGCAGCGACTATCGGCAGGACATCGCGCTCGAATGGCTTCCGAACCCTTCCAGGCGTGACGAGAAGGCTGGGGTGATCTCGGCGATGAAGCATTACGAGCGCGTGCCGCCAAACGACGCTCTCTTCGACAAGGCTGAGAAATCTTTGAGAGACAAGGACCACTCTCGAGCCATTGGACTGTTGCGGCAGGTGGTCGGAAATGACGCGAAAGACTTTGAAGCCTGGACCGAACTCGGCACCGCCTATTTCCTCTCGAAGAATAACGACGAATCAGAGAAAGCCTATTTGCACGCTTTGGAAGCCGAGCCGACCTTTATCCTCGCCCTGTTGGATCTCGGCAAGCTACGCCTCGAGGTCAAGAATTTCGCAGGCGCTGTCGAAGTACTCACCAGAGCCGCAACTCTTCCGCCACCCTCTGCCGAAGTAAATTACTTTCTCGGTGAGGCCTATCTGAATCTCAAGAAAGGCTCGAAGGCCGTTGACTACATGAACGAGGCGATTCGCATCGATCCTCTGGGTAAGGCGGAGATCCACCTGCGTGTAGCGGAGATTTACGATGCTGTTGGGCTGAAGAATCTAGCGGCTTTGGAGTATGAGAAGTTCCTGACGAAACGGCCGGACTATCCCGAGAAGAAGAAGCTGCAACGATACATTTCACAAAACAAGAAGCCTTAATCCAACGCGTTAGATGATCTAATGCCCTGATCGACTTCCTCACTTCGAGTCTTTAATCAGCACGACATCAAGCGTGGAGTGGCCGCGGCAGAGAGCGAAACGCTTCCCATCAGTCGCCACGGCCAGATCCGGTATCCGTTCAGACGTGAAATCTGTCATTTGTGAGGGCTTGCCGCCATCCGCTGGTTGACTCCAGAGGTTTGACACGTTCTTCTGAGTAAGACTGTAAATTATCGCGCGACCGTCAGGCGACCAGGCCCATCCGCCGACGCCGCGCCGCGGAAGATCTAAGAGTTTCGAGGGCTCTCCTCCCGCAACAGGAATGATTGCTAACTTCCAGGGTGGAGTCGCGCCTTCAATGAAGTAAGTGCAGGCCAGTGAGACTCCATCTGGCGAAAAGGAAGCACGCCCCGAAGTCTTGAATGTTAATTGAACTGGCTCGCCACCATTCACGCCTACTTTCCACAGGCACGAGGAACCCGAACGCCAGGACGCAAAGGTGATCCATTGGCCGTCCGGCGCGCAGGTCGGTTCGAAATCTGCAAATTCTCCAGAAGTGATCTGCTTCGGGTCGCTGCCGTCGCTATTGATTCGCCAGATGTGAGGTATGCCACTACGCATTGAAGTGAAGAAGATAAACTTGCCGTCAGGTGAGAGTGACGGAGCTTGTTTTGCAAAACCGTCGGATGTGAGCTGCCGGTTGTCAGAGCCATCCGCGTTCATCATCCACAGCTCGGGTTTGTCCCCGTCGTTTGTCACATAAACAATCTTGCCGTCGCGTGTCCACGCAAGCCCTCCCATGCCATCGACCTTGCCATTAGTGATCTGTTTAGCCTGGCTGACTGGTTCGTTGAAACCCACCGTCCAAATTTGCATTGAGGGGTCGGACTGGGCGGTGACCAACGTACCATCATCCGCCGCTAGACCGAGGCTGACGCGGCCATAGTTATTCAAATCGTTGGTGATTCGGCGCGCTGCGCCTTCCGGATGTGAAATGAACCAAAGTTGTGTGCCGCCGCTCGCTTGAAGTTCCGCTTGAGCTAGAGCGATCAGGCCACTGCCATCGTTCATCCAGACGATTCGATGAACGTCTCCTAACCATTTTTGCGTCGTTAACGGTTTTGTGGCTCCGGTGTCAGGATCGATGCCGATAACAGTCACATGTGATCCGCCCGTATCACTGCCGGCCGCGCACGCGATCGTCTTGCCGTCCGGCGACCACGAGGGGCCGCTAGCGCTGAACCAGTCATTGCCACTACGCGTTAGCAGGTTGCGTTCGCCGCTGCCGTCCGCATTTGCGATCATGAGCGAGTCCCCTTTGGCCATGGAGCTGCGAATGAAAGTGAATCTCCGACCATCAGGTGAAAACGAAATGGGACTGCGGACGTCAGACAAAATCTTTCGCGGCGTGCCGCCGAGAATTGGAACTTGATAAATCGCTCCGTCCGGATCTTTTTCGTCGATCCACATGTAGTAAACAAACTCGCCATCGCGCGAGATGGTGGTGCCCCCATTGCCCCCGTCTGCGGCCGGAACTATTTGCACATTACTGTTCGTTAAAATCTGCCTTACCCAAAGACTGATCTTGCCGCCTTCATTAAGAGAGAAAACAACATATCTGCCGTCAGGCGAGATCGACGTGCTGCCGTCCATCACAGCGCTCCCTACACGGCCCCCGTTCGTCAGTCTCGTGAACTTTATTGAACTGAACGGTATTGGCTTCGGTTTTCCGCTGAACCTATCCCAACTGACAGCCGCCAAACTTCCGATGAGGAGCAACGCAACGAGGGCGATAGCAGTTTTTCGATGTTGCTTAATTCCACTAACAAGATATTCCGCGCTCGATCGAGTGGACTGAGTGGTTGCAATTGTCTGAGTACCGGTCTGTGAACCACTCTGCGTGCTTAAGGTCGCTGAGCTCGACGAAGGCGGGACCGTAGTATCAATTCCGGCAGCTTCCGTCATCTCGTGTCTTACTTCCTTCAGCTCGATCGCCACGTCCTTGATGCTTTGATACCGCTCCTCGGGATCCTTTGCGAGACAGCGCCGGATGATTCGTTGCAGTTCAGCAGGTGCTGCGGGATTGAAGTCTTTGATGAGAGGGGCTTGCTCATACACAACCATATGCAGAGCCTTGATGACCGAGTCACCCGCGAACGGTTTATGTCCGGTCACGGCTTCAAACAGAATGCAGCCGAACGAAAAGATGTCCGAGCGATGATCGATCTCGGTGGTCTTGCCCTGCGCTTGTTCAGGGGACATGTATCCAACTGTGCCCATCACGGTTCCAGGCGTTGAGTGCTGGGGCATCACAGCGGTTGCGACTTCACTTGACGCCTGGTCACCCGTGGTTGTGGGCTGGCTGGGTTCGATTAGTTTGACGAGGCCGAAGTCGAGAATTTTCGCGTGACCGTCGCCGGTGATCATGATGTTGTCGGGCTTGAGATCACGATGGACAACGCCTGCGGCGTGCGCCTTCGCCAGCCCCTCGGCAACCTGCTGCAAGTAACGCAGCAGCTTTCGAAGATCGCTGTGCTGATGAATCTTCTCGCGCAGCGTGACCCCATCAACAAACTCCATCGCGATGAAGTGTAAGCGTTCCTGTTTCAGATCCTGTGTTTGGTCCGATCCGGCCGCGAGCCGTGCCTCCGCTTCACCAGTCTCATAGATGTGGGCGATGTTTGGATGATTGAGAGAAGCAGCGGCTGTCGCCTCCTGCAGGAAGCGACGCATGCGATCGCGATGCGCGGCAACGTCAGCGGGTAATATTTTCAGCGCCACTCGCCGGTGCAGACGCGTGTCCTCCGCGAGGTAGACTTCACCCATCCCGCCCGCGCCGAGCAGAGAGACGATTTCATAGCGATCCAACTGTGTTCCCGCGGGAAGAGTCATCGTGCTAATTCACTGTTTGAATGTTGATTACCTGTTTGCCCCACAGGGCCTCAGCCTATTCGTGCACGACTGGCCCAAGTGTTTCATCGAGCTAGCCATTCATCGCCACGAGAAGCTCTAACGATGGCACTTGATCGCCGTCGAAGACTATTGAGCCCTTCGGTTCGCGCAGGAGTTTGAAGAGCGGCTCCGCGTTAGTCTTGAATGGAGTGCTCGTCATACTAGCCGTTCATCAGCAACTTTGGGCCATGGATGTGTGGAGCAAGTATGCTGGATTCGCTTCCGCGATCGTTTTTGCATCATTTTTTGAAACACCCGCGCCCATTAAAAACAATGAGCGATAGCGCGACTCAACCGACGCGATATGAGTCCGCCGACTGAGTTCATTGATTGTTAGCTGCTGTGCTGCGTAATCCCACTCGCCGTAGTAAATCCTGGAAACGAGGATCCGCACGCAACTCGTCCACTGTTGGATCGATGCCCAAATACTGCAACTGCAGGTCGTGTGCCGTGTAAGCTTTCTCCAGTGAGGCGAAGGCTTTCTCTCGCTCGCCTAGAGCTGTATAGAGAGCCGTCAATTCACCCGGCGAGACGTACCTCTGGGACGTCTCTAGCTCTCGCAATATCTTTTCGGCTTTGTCTCGTTGTCCCAAGCGGGCGTAGGCGGCGCCCAGATAGATTTGCGTGCTCGGAGTATCCTCACCCCTTGTGATCGCTTCCTGATATTCAGCAACAGCTTCTTTATCCCGTCCCATCGCTGCATAAGTATAGCCGAGGTAAAGGTGAGGCAGAGTACCCTCTGGATTCATTTGGAGGCTCTGCTTCATAGATTCAAGAGCCTCGTCGTACCGCCGTGCCATGAAGAAAGCAAAGCCGGCATCCGCGTTGACGGCGACGGAAAGCGGGTCAAGCTCTTTGGCGTGGGTGATCAAGGCAATTGCTTCGTCATGTCGTCTGTTGACCGTGTTGTAGACCGAATACCAACGATAGGCTTCAGCAAGATTAGGGTTCAACTCTATAGCACGCCGGTATTCTCGCTCGGCGTTAGCCCAGTCCCAGGCATTGAGTTTTAGGTTTGCGAGCGCTAAGTGCGCTTCGGCCAGACTCTCATCAAGCGCCAGGGCCTTGTGCGCAGCCTCTTCCGCTTTGGGAATAAACTCTTTCGGCTCGAGATCATTATTGCCGACAAGATAACTATAACTGGCGGATATCTCGGCATAAGCGGCCGCGTAATTCGGATCAATTGCGATTGCTTGCTTGAAATACTCCAGCGCGTTCTTACGATTCCCGGTTCCACCCTTGCTCGCGAGAAAGCGACCTTTTAGTAAAAGACCGTAAGCTTGCGGGTTCGCGGTTTCGCGCCGCGCAATCTTCTGTTCTGCTCCAACGGTCAGTCGCACACGCAGTTTTTCGGCTACCTCACGCGAAATCTCTGATTGCACTTGAAGCACGTCAGCCGCCTTGCGATTGTATTGCTCACCCCAAACTTGCGTCTTATCACGAGCGTCCACCAGCTCTACACTGATTAGCAGATCGTCGCCTCTTTGCAGGACACGACCAGTCAGGATAGCTTGTACTCCGAGCGCGTTTGCCACTTCCTGAGGATCAGCATCCTTTCCTTTGTATCTGAAGCTAGAGCTTCTAGCGATGACCTTCACACCCGGCAACTGCGAGAGGCTGTTGATGAGGCTCTCGCTAATACCATCGGAGAGGTATTCGGCATCTGCATTGTTTCCCGAATTAACAAACGGCAGAACCGCCAGCGAGCGAATCGTGCCCGGGCCGTTTTGTGAGGCTCGACGCGCGTAGACAAAGTAACCAACGACCAGGGCAAGAGCCAGAACACCGATGCCCGCAAGCAAAACACCACGCCTCGGACGCTTAGTTATTGCCTCGGCATTTGAAACCGTCTGCGTTTCGGCAGAGGCAGTGTTTCGCGCTCCAACTAGATCAGTAATCGTCGCAGCACCCCCATCGGACATTCTTGCTGAACGAATTGAGTCAGGTGGAGTAGTGCGTTCAAGCTCCGAATCAATCTCCAGCTTTTGCTTCAATCGCTTCAGATCGATCAACAAGTCTTTCGCCGTCTGATAGCGTTCGTCCGCATTCTTAGCAAGCGTCTTGGATACGATCTCTTCCAAGCGCTCAGGCGCTTCGACGACAACTCGAGAGAGAGGCGGCGTCGGTTGTTCCTGAATGGCGATGATCTGGCGGTGTACATCCTTCCCGACAAACGGCGTCTGACCAACAATCATTTCATACAACACGACGCCCAGACTCCAGATGTCCGTTCTGGCATCCACACGTAGGCCGCGCGCTTGTTCTGGCGACATGTAAGCCACCGTGCCGATGATCAAGCCGGGCTCGGTGTTCACTTTCGTTCGTGTCGCAGCCTCCGAGTCAATCTCCGAACCCGTAGGCAAAGTCAGCTTAGCCAGACCAAAGTCGAGCACCTTAACGAAACCATCCTTCCGCAGCATGAGGTTGTCTGGCTTGATGTCGCGATGGATGATTCCTGCAGCGTGAGCGGCCGCGAGCGCGGAGCTAACCTGTACGGCAATGTCGAGCGCCTCAGGCAATGTGAGAGCGTCTGAGCCAGCCAGGCGCTCACGAACGGTGACTCCCTCCACAAACTCAGTGACTATGAAATGCCTGCCGTCAGTTTCACCGATTTCGTAGATAGTCAGAATGTTTGGATGATTGAGGGCGGACGCAGCTTTTGCTTCCTGGCTGAAGCGGTGCATGCGCTTCTCTTCCTGCGCTACTTCTTCCGGTAGAATCTTTAAGGCAACCTTGCGATCAAGTCTCGTGTCCTGGGCTAGATAGACTTCTCCCATCCCACCCGCGCCGATCTTGGAAAGCACTTTGTAGTGTCCGAGTATTGTTCCGGGAGAAAGAGGCGAGCCCATGAGAGTGTTGGCTGACTTGGTGAGCTGCTTGCTATTCGCTGGATTGCTGATTACTCGTGAGCGATTCTATCCGAGTCGTGAGGGTGAGGCCAGCACAAGGATTTAGTGGCACCGGGCTCTCAACCTCGTTGCGCTTGCGCTACTATACCGATCCTCGTTTTTACTACTGACTCCTGATTGTCCGTGTCCACTATTCAAGAAGACTTCGATCGAATTGCCCTCGTCTCCGAAGATGGTGCGACCCATAACGATCACTATCACAACTTCCTGCTTCGGAATCTTCCACCAACCTGTCATCGTGTGCTGGAAATCGGATGCGGCACCGGCGGGTTCGCGAGGCGACTGGCCGAGGGTTCCAAGCATGTGCTTGCCCTCGACCTATCGCCAGAGATGATTCGCATTGCTCGCGAGCGTTCTTCGGAGTTTTCTAATATCGATTTTGAGCTAGCTGATGTTTGTGCGTACCCGCTTCCTGTCGCGAGCTTCGATTGTATTGTTAACATCGCGACGCTTCATCACTTACCGTTCGCTGACGTTCTGTTGAAGATGAAGTCGGCGCTGAAACCCGGTGGAGTTCTGTTGGTGCTCGATCTGTTTAAGCAAGCGGGCCTGTCAGATTCGCTCTTGAACCTGATGGCCATCCCTGTGAGCGTGAGCCTGAGGTTGATCCATCACGGACGACTGCTACCGCGGCGCGAGGCGCGCGACGACTGGGCCGCACACGAACGCCATGATGTCTACCCGACGATGAGTGAGGTGCGCGCACTCTGCGCGGACATCCTGCCCGGCGCAAAGATCAGAAAGCATCTCCTGTGGCGCTATTCGATTGTGTGGCAGAAGCCCGACTGACGCTCTTTCTCTTGAGGACATTTTCGGTGAGAGACGTTTGAAGATGAGCTTGTTGGCTGCTCGACTTTAGTGTCTAACTCAAGTTCAAACGTCTCAAAGGTTGGGAAGGCGGGCTTGACCCCGCTGAACTTTGATAAAGAACAGCTCTCGAACCAATCAACCTACTCCGTCGTCTTCCTCGGCCGCCGCAGCGGAAAGATCATCGACACTTCCTTTCGGTATCGCCTGTATGTATCGCCATAGAAGCTCACCAGATCACGCTCTTCAAACTGGATCGCTACAAGAATGTAAGCCGTGCAAACGCCCGCGAAGAACAGATGGCCCAGGGTCATATTCGGCGTGCTCCAAAACGCGATGATGAATCCGAGGTAAAGCGGATGACGGACAACTTTATACAGGCCCGGCGTCCGGAATGCTGTTGGTTCCTCCGGCTGCCCCTTTAGATACCGATGCACCTGCTTCAGCCCAAATAAGCTGGAATGATCGACCAGAGCGGTTGAGATCAACACCTGTGCCCAGCCGATCCCGAAGAGAGCCTGGAGCAGTAGGCTACCAATTGGATTTCTCACGTCCCAGATAACGTCAGTCATCGGCCGCCACTGCCAGAAGACCAACAACAGCACAAGGCTCGCCAGAAGCACATAAGTACTGCGCTCAACCGGTTCAGGGACGATTTTCTTCCACGCGCGTTTGAACCATTGCCGCGCCATCACGCTGTGCTGAATCGCGAAGAGGCTGAGCAAGATGATGTCGACAATCAATGCCTCCGCCAGCGGCACTCGTGCGCCTGTATCGATCGACTTCGGCACAACGATGTTGCCGACGAACCCGATGGCATAGAGAAACGTCACGAAGAAGATGAGGTAGCAGATGATCCCGTAGAGAAAAGCAACAACTCGAGCAAACATAAGGGTCCTCCTTTTCGAAGTGCTTCGAATTTGAAGTTGGAATCTCCGGCCCAGGTTCGCATATACGATTGCTGCGAGATATGTATGGAAGATTGTTGCGCGGGTACTGTCTTCGTGCGGTTGTTACTATTCCAACTCGAGGGGTAAGTCAATAGCTGGAAGGCGTGAGATGTAGTTAAGCCGGCGTCGGCCCCGCACTGCTCTGGTTTGGTGGTCAGCATCGACGAGGATACTGTAGTTGAGGCAATATTGATTTTCTACTTTTTGATAGGTGTTGCCAGAAGGTTCAACAATCCCTGTGCTGCGGCAAAGCCGCGTCCAAGCCGACTCAGCCTTTGTCACGGCCAGTTCATCACAAACTGATTGTCTCAGTCCCAAACACGGGATAATTTCACGCTTCGCCAAAGGACTCTTCTGAAGACAGCCATTTACTCTTCCGGCCCCCATTCATCGTGCAAGTGCGGCAGTCATACGCAAGGAATTTGGACTTACGCGTTCTTCCGACAGGGATGCCCTAACTATCGTTTGCCAGCGCAAGTTGCACGCACATCGACCAGCAGCCTTCGTAAGGATTCAGCTTCATCGTTATGTTCTTCACCTCAGAGAGTCTATTATTCGATCAGGGCGACAACTCAATCTGCTAATCTCAGCATCTTCAAACATAACTAGCGCGCATGACGGAAGCAACAGAACAGGATTTCGAGAACGAGGGAGAACTAGTACCGCTGTGGAAACGGCGCTGGTTCCGCGTCCTCTTCATCTTCGGTATCTGGACCTTCATCGGCATCGTCTTCACGCTCCAGAGTTACTTCACTTCTTATCGTTCTGAAAAACCTGTCTCCCTCGCCGATGCAGCTTACCTGCAGACGACCTGGTCGTATCTCTGGGCCATCGCCACGCCTCTCGTACTTTGGGCCGCAGCGCGTTTGCCCATCGAACGGAATAACTGGATCCGCAGCACGCTGCTGCACATTCCCATCTGCATCATCCTCAGTGTCATCGTCACGGCGTTAGGCCACATTGCGATGTGGCTTTACTGGGGTTGGACCATGGGCCGGCCTCTCTCCTTTGAGAGAATGGGGCGGTTTGTGGTGGCAAACTTCAGCGAAGGCATCGGTATCTACCTGCTGATCGCCGTGACCAGCTACGCCTTCAGTTACTATCAGCGCTATCGCGAAGGACAGGTAAGGACTTTTCAGCTTGAGGCCCAGCTGTCCCAGGCGCAGTTGCACGCCTTAAAGATGCAGCTTCATCCTCATTTCCTCTTCAACACCCTCCACTCAATCTCCGCGCTTTTGAACAAAGAGCCTGAGTCGGCCCGCAAGATGATCACTCGCCTGGGAGATTTTCTGCGGCTCACGCTCGACAACTCCGGTGCTCAGGAAGTTACCCTCCAACAGGAAATGGAATTCCTCAGTTGCTACCTCGAGATCGAACGGATCCGTTTTCAGGATCGACTCGTTACCCGCATCAACGTTGCTCCACAGACGCTTGGGGCCAAGGTCCCCAATCTGATCCTCCAACCCATCGTGGAGAACGCGATCCGCCACGGGATCGCTCCTCGTTCCACTCCCGGCCTACTCGAAATTGATACGGAACAGCGAAATGGCTCGCTTCGTATTCAGGTGCGAGACAACGGCCCGGGCCTTATCGCTCATCGGACATCCGAGATTCTGTTTCAGAAAGGTCTAGGACTGGCGAATACCGAGACGCGGTTGGAACGATTATACGGAGCAGCTCATTCATTCGATCTGAGTAACAGTCCCGCCGGGGGATTGGTAGTGACACTGGAAATACCCTTTCATAAAGACGACGCCGCTTCCACCGAATCCAAAATCTCGTAGTCAGTCGCCTGCTCAAATCCGAAACTAGAAATTTCCTGTTAGAAAAAGCGAGGTCGTGGTGTACCACTATCAGGACTCCCCAACACGCCTCGAAGTGTCTCCTTCACGGCAGAAAATTTATGACTGACGCTCCCCAGATCCGCGTGCTCCTGGTGGATGATGAGCCCCTCGCAAGAGAAATGCTCAGAGAAATGCTGCAGAGCGATCCGAACGTTTCCATCGTCGGTGAATGTGTGAACGGCCACGAAGCGCTCTGTGCCATCAAGTCCGAAACGCCCGACCTGCTCTTTCTTGATGTGCAGATGCCCGAACTGGGCGGCTTCGAATTGCTCAAGGCCCTGGGCCAGGGCGAGATTCCCTATATCATTTTTGTTACCGCCTACGATCAGTACGCCGTGCGCGCGTTTGAGGTGCACGCCCTCGACTACCTGCTCAAGCCTTTCGATCAGGAACGCTTCGATATCTCGTGGCGGCGTGCGAAAGCTCAGATCGTGCGCGACCGCAATGGCGGCATGGACCAGCGGATCCTCGCTCTACTGGAAGATTTAAAGGCCGGCAACAAGTATCTCGAACGGCTCGTGATTAAGGCAGGCGGCCGCATTTACTTCCTGGAAACCCACGAAATCGACTGGATCGAAGCTGAGGGAAACTACGTCTCAGTCCACAGCAATAAGAAAGCCCACCTGTTGCGCGAGACGATCAGCAGTCTTGAAGCGCAGCTTGATCCGAAGAAGTTCGTGCGCATTCATCGATCATCAATCGTGCGCATCGCCAGTATTCGTGAACTCCAACCATGGTTCCATGGCGAGTATCGTATCAATCTCGAAAACGGGACGCAGCTAACACTCTCGCGGAATTATCGCGAGAAGTTACAGGAAGCGCTGGGCAAACTTCCGTAGGAGCAGTTATCACAGTCTCAAGCCCATTAGTCACAAGGTGCTGCCGACCCGTCACAAATCAAATCCCGGGTGCCTCGTTCCAGCGTATAACTCTGCGTGTCACATCCGGGTATCTAAGTTGCGCTGATTCGAAGCGCACCTTCTAGTAAAAAGTTCTTCGCGTTGCTCATGTCCAAGTGCTCGATCTCCAGCGAGCCATCAGGACCCGGACGATACTCCTTAAGACTTCAG
>JBDTYQ010000079.1:0-15808 GCA_040005515.1 bacterium | reverse complement strand
TGATTCGGAAGGGAAGAATTCGCCAGGATGGTATAGGTCCCGGTAGAAGGTAGTGTCAACGCTCCAGTAGCTCCAGGTATGCGCGCATTCGTACCGCCACCGCTGTTGTCATCCGTCGCTATCACCGAACCGGTGGGCGAGAGCAAGATCAGGAAGTCATCGAAACTTGTCGATGTCATCGCGATCGCGATCTGTTGTCCGGCTGTGCCGTTGAACGTATAGGAATCGAAAAACGATCCGTCCCCGGGCAATCTGCAATCAGTCGCGGCCAGAGCTCCGCTGATAGTCTGACCAATTGAAATCGGCGCCGCTGCGCAACTGCTTCCCGAAAAGTTCAAAGTGACGGAGTAGTTACCGAACTGAGTTGGCTGCAGCGTGTTGGCGAAAATTATGTAGGTTCCAGTTGCGGGCAGGCTGCCGAAGGTGCCGGCAATTGGTGGAATGCGAGCAGACGTACCGCCGCCGCCGTTGTCATCTTCTCCGATGGTACTTCCGTCTGGTGCAACCAGGAAGAGGTACGGATCTACCTGCGAAGTGCTCGTCATGGTGATCGCCACTTGCTGTCCGGCGTTCGCCGTAAACGAGAACGAGTCGTAGGCCGTGTTGTCTTGGAGCACGCAGTCGGTAGCGCTGAGCGTGCCGTTGAGCGTTTGTCCGCTTGCGATGGGCGTTGGGGTCGGCGGACAGACGGTGCCGCCCCCACTCCCGAAGGTGAGCGTGACTGAATATGGGCCAGTTGTATTCGGAGCGAAAGAGTTGGCGAGAATCGAATATGTTCCTGTTTGGGGCAACGCGATAAAACCCATGCCGGCGGGAATTCGCGAGTTGGAGCCACCGCCGCCATCATCATCCTGAACATCGGTGTTGTCAGGGTTAACCAGAACCATATAGGTATCAAAGCTGGCCGACGACATCGAAATCCATACCTGTTGACCTGCGTTTGCTGTGAAAGTGTACTCGTCAAAATAAGAACCATCAGATAGTTGGCAGTCACTAGTTGCGAGCGCGCCATTGATTGTCTGGCCGGGACTGATGGGAGCATTGCTCGCACAGATGGCGCCGGACGGTGCAAAGCCACGAGTTTGGCGCATGACGCCTGACTTGTCGGCCGACTTCTCCGTAGCCGTCTTAGTGCTCTTGCTCACCTTCTGTCCGAGCTTCTGGGCTGGCGCGGGCACGACTGATATGACCAGACTGAGAATTAACCCCAGCAGGGGGGCCGAACGACGGAATTGCATAAACTTCTCCTGTTGAGTTGTTAGATGAGGCGCGTGACCCAAACCTTGGACGAAGCGCGAACGCGAACGCACCATTGCGGTTCGACGTTGGGAGGAAAGCAGTGTAGCAGCCACAGCCTTAAGGGCTCAAGTGGTCACGCCAAAGTCAGCCAATTAAAGGGGTAAGGCTCAGATTGCCAGACCGCCGTCGACCTGAATCACCTGACCGGTGATGTAGCGCGCATCGTCTGAAAGGAGGAAACACGCAATACGCGCCACTTCCCCAGGTTCGGCGAAGCGGCCAAGCGGAATTTGTTCGAGGATTTTATTACGGTAGGTTTCATCCAGAGAGCCTGACATGTCGGTCGACACCATACCGAGCGCGAGGGCATTGACGGTCACTTTGCGGCTGGCTACTTCTTTCGCCAGAGCCTTTGTGAGACCGACCATCCCTGCTTTCGACGCGGAGTAGTTCGACTGTCCCGGCATTCCGACGGTGCCGCTGATTGACGAGATATTTAGTATTGAACCGCCTTCATCCTGACGCAGCATCGTGCGCAGTGCGGCCTTGGAAAAATTCCACGCCCCCTTAAGATTCGTATCGATCACTTCGTCCCAGTCGGCTTCCTTCATGCGCAGGATCAGATTGTCTCTGGTCACACCGGCATTGTTGACGAGGAAGTCAATCCTGCCGAACGTGTCTTTTACCTGCTTCACCATTTCCGCGGCGCTTTCCGTGTTGGCTACATCACCTTGAGTTGCCTGCACTCGCACGCCGAGGGCTTCGAGTTCATTAGCCAACGACGCGGCAGCGTCCACACTCTTCGCGTAGTTGAAAGCAATGTCAGCGCCGCGACTCGCAAGTTCGAGAGCGATGGCTCTGCCGATACCGCGTGTCGCGCCAGTGACGATGGCCGTCCGTCCAGTAAATGGTTTTTGATCAGTCATGTTCTGAACTAGGGGAACAGGGAGAATGTGCCAACCGATTCACTTTAGTTTCCCCTTATCCCTTCCCTTTTTCCCCTGTCACCCTGTTCTCCCCTTCAGGTACTCCCTAAACCCCGGCGCCAACTCTTCATGCTTCAAGGCAAACTCTACAGTCGCGATCAAGAAGCCGAGTTTGTCCCCGGCATCATGTCGCGTACCTTCGAAGCGCACTGCGTAAAAGGGACGTTTCTTTAGCAGCGCTCGCATCGCGTCCGTGATTTGAATTTCACCGATCGCGCCTGGGGTTGTTTTTTCAATCTCATCAAAAATATCAGGAGTCAAAATGTAGCGTCCGATGATCGCGAGGTCAGACGGATGCTCGCCGTACTCTGGCTTCTCAACCATGTCTTTAATCCGGAAAACTCCAGGCTCAACTTCTTCAGCATCGATCACGCCAAAACGTGAGATTGCCTCGCCCGGCACGCTCATTGTTCCCAACACCGGAGCGTCGTACTTCTCATATACGTCGAGCAGTTGTTTCAAGGCAGGCTTTTCTGAATCGATAATGTCGTCGCTGAGCAATACAGCGAACGGCTCGTTGCCGACGGAGTCGCGCGCTTGCAAAACGGCATGGCCCAGACCAAGCGCTTCCCTCTGCCTCACATAACTAACGCGCGCCAGTTCCGAAATCGAGTGCATCGCTCGTAGCAGTTCCGTCTTTCCTCGCTCCTCTAAAAGTTTTTCGAGTTCAAAGGAGATATCAAAGTGATCCTCGATCGCCGCCTTGCCGCGACCGGTAACGATGATCACTGATTCGATGCCGGAAGCGACGGCTTCCTCGACGACATACTGGATCAGCGGCTTGTCGACGAGTGGCAGCATCTCTTTCGGAGATGCTTTCGTTGCCGGCAGAAAACGAGTGCCCAGACCCGCAGCCGGGAAAACTGCTTTACGAACCCTCTGTGGCATAATGAATTGATCTCATACCATATTCTAAGGATTACCCCAAATGCTCGATCTGAACTACGTGCGGGAGAATCTTGCCAAGGTCAAGCAAGCCCTCGAGGACCGTGCGGCCGGAGCAGAAGCCTTTAAGCTTTTAGAGAATTTCATGTCAGCCGACACCGGTCGGCGCGAGGCTATTGCTGAATCTGACGAGCTCAACGCTCAGCGAAACCAGATGAGCCAGCGTATCGGCGCGTTGATGAAGGAAGGTAATAGCGATCAAGCGACGCGCTTGCGTTCGCAGGTAGCAGATCTAAAAACATCGATCGCAGAAAAGACGCAACGCCGAGACGAGCTCGAGCAAGCCATGCGTGAGACGCTTTCAGCTCTACCTAACATTCCTCATGAAAGCGTTCCGGTTGGGAGTGATGCATCAGCGAACGTGGAAGTGCGCACCTGGGGTTCAAGACCGAAGCTCGATTTCGAGCCTAAGGACCACGTCGATCTTGGCACAGCTCTGGGCATTCTCGATCTTGATCGCGCTGCCAAAATCGCGGCATCGCGGTTCGCGATTCTCAACGGAGCCGGAGCGCGCCTGAGCCGGGCTCTAACAAGCTTCATGCTCGATGTTCACACTCTTGAACATGGGTATCAGGAAACGCTGCCACCGTTCATCGTGAATAAGGACGCACTGTTTGGCACTGGCCAATTGCCAAAGTTTGAGGAAGACCTGTTCAAGCTCACGGACGAACGTGGACTTTACCTGGTTCCCACTGCTGAAGTGCCGGTTACAAATTATTATCGCGAAGAGATCCTCGACGTGTCTCAGTTGCCGATGAAGTTCGTGGCCTACACACCGTGCTTTCGTTCGGAGGCGGGAAGTTATGGCAAAGACACGCGGGGTTTGATTCGCCAACACCAGTTTGAAAAAGTTGAGCTCGTTAAGTATTCCCTGCCGGAGAATTCATATGACGAGCTCGAGTCGCTGACCCGCAACGCGGAGGCGATTCTGCAGAAGCTTGGACTGCACTATCGGGTGGTTGCGCTCTCGACTGCGGATATCGGTTTTGGAGCCGCAAAGACCTACGACATAGAAGTCTGGCTGCCCTCGCAGAATACTTTCCGCGAGATATCTTCGTGCTCAAACTATGAAGCCTTTCAGGCACGGCGCGCGCAGATTCGCTTTCGGCGTGGCGGCGGGAAGCCGGAGTTTGTGCACACTCTGAATGGATCCGGCCTCGCGATCGGGCGTACGTGGATTGCGGTTCTGGAAAACTATCAGCAGGAAGACGGCTCAGTCCTGATCCCTGAAGCGTTGCGCCCGTACCTGGGCGGGACGGAAAAAATAAGGATGAATGCGGAATGATGAATGCAGAGGTTTCGAATTTCACGTTCTTCGAGGTTGATGTCTGACGCTAAGTCCTTAATATTCGCAGGGCGGTGTTGTCTTCATCATTCATCATTCATCATTCCATCTCACTTGACCGTTATCTCAAACGGCATCATCAGCATCGACTGTCCGGTCTTCATTTGATCCAGGATTTTCATAAAACGCAGCGCGCGGCGCGCATCTTCCGGCATACTGGCGAGAACTGCTTGCTGTTGCTTCATCGCCGTCGAAGTCTCGTCGCTGCTGCTTATCAACTGCTGCAAGAATGTTCGTGGGTACGGCAGGATCACACGGTGCACACCTTTGTCCGCCGGGATTTTTGCCAACTGCTTCGCTACTTCGATGGCACGATCAAGACCGCCAAACTCATCAACGAGTGCGCGGTCCTTGGCCTGTGCTCCGGTCCAGACTCTTCCTTGCCCTACTGAGTCGATGTAAGCCACATCCTTGTTGCGACCTTTCGCAACCTTCGGGACAAAGTCGTTGTAGTAAGTGTGCTTCACTAACTCCTCAAACTTCGCACGTTCTTCAGGACTAAACTTTTCCGTCTCGCGAAACATGCCTGCCTGCTTCCCACGCATGACGTATTCGTTAGTAATTCCAATCCAATCGTAGAAGCCTTTGACCACTGGTTTGCCGGCCACCACTCCGATTGAACCCGTTATCGTTGACGGCTGCGCGATGATCTTGTTCGCTCCGACGGCGATGTAGTACCCACCGGACGCGGCAACATCACTCATCGAAATCACCACCGGCTTTCTTTGTTTCGCTGAGTCGACCGCATGCCAGATGATGTCAGACGCCAGGCCTGATCCACCGGGACTGTCTACGCGAATCACGATGGCCTTGATCGTGTTGTCGTCACGTGCATCATTCAAGGCCTTGGCTAAGGTGTCGGAACCAATCGACTGTCCTCCCGTAGGACTATTCTCTGACTGGCCCGAGCCGATGTCGCCGGTCGCATAAATGACGGCGAGGCGCTCGCCCTGATCGAGTCCTAAAGACTCAGCCTCGATCTTACGATAGTCCGAGCCTCTCACTTCGCGCAGATCGTCGCTGTCCTTGTAACCCAGCTTTGTTTTCAATTCCTTATTCATGTCGTCGCGATAAGCGATTGCGTCGACTAACCCAACTTCTTTTGCTTTTGTCGCGTTATAAGGAGCGTCGTCAATCAGCGCCCTGACTTGTTCCGGCGTTTTGCCTCTGGCTTTCGCGATCGCTTCTACGTAACGATTGAAAAAATCGTCAAGCCATGAGTTCATGACTTCCCGGTGCGCGTCAGTCATCTGCTTTTGGGTGAACATGTCTCCGGCGCTTTTGTACTTGCCGATTTGAAAGACATCGGGATAGACACCGAGCTTGTCCAGGGAGCCGCGAAAGAACATCACGTCAGCCGCAAGACCATTGATGAACAACTCTCCCGGCGGCGGCAGGTAAATTCGATCACAGGCGGTAGCGATGTAGTACTCCTTGTTCAACCCAAATTCCATGTAGGCATAAACCTGCTTGCCCGAGGAGCGAAAATCGGCGACTGCATCGCGAATCTCTTCCGCCTTGCCCCAGCCGGCACCGGACATGTCGACATCCAGGACAATCATTTTGATCCGGTTATCGACTTTGGCTTTTTTGAATTGGAGGATGAGGCTGGAGAGCGACTGGTCCGTGCCACCGAAAAATCTGCGGAACGGATCATCAGGCACGTAGTCCGGCAAGGGACCAGCGACACGGAGTGTGAGCACGCTGTTGTCTTTGACACTGGGCTGGTCCTGACGGAGCGCTGCCATTAGTAGAGCGACACAGATCAGGACGACTAAACCGAGCCCGACTACAATGCTCGTGATTATTAAAACAGTCTTTCGCGTGCGTGACATTGCCATAGTTAATCCTGCCTTCGTTCAGCTTATACGGTGATTTGTTTAGGGAATTATTGCTGCAGAGAGTACGTTTTCAGTGAGGAAAAGGTTTAGGAAAGACAGTAGGCGGTAATCAGGAATAAGTATTTCCTGCTTCCTGCGTTATGCCTTCTGCCTACTTTCCTTTTACTATCCACCCGCCGCCAACCACCTCGTCCTCTTGATAGAAGATCGTGGCTTGGCCGGGGGTGATCGCGCGCTGAGGCTCAGCGAAGACAACACGTGCGCGGTTGTTTTCCAGAGGCGTGATCGTCGCGCGGGCTTCAGTGTGACGATAGCGAATCCGTACGTGCGCTTCAATAGCTTTCTCAGGTTCTTTGCACGCAATCCAATTCACGCCTGCGGCAGTGAACTCACGGCTGAGCAACTCGTCCTGGTCACCGACCAGCACACGGTTCTTGATTGCATCGATCGACAGTACATACAGAGGTCGCTCGCTCGCGATGCGAATGCCGCGTCGCTGGCCGACGGTGTAGTGATGAATGCCATGATGCTGCCCCACCACTTCCCCGCTGGTATCGACAATCTGTCCGTCGCCCGGCAAGCGCGCGGCGGAGTTCTCCGCCTCAAGGTAACGATCAATGAAGCCGGCGTAGTTGCCGTCTGGTACAAAACAGATTTCCTGCGACTCGGCCTTCTCGGCAACTGCCAGATGATGATCGCGCGCGACGTCCCGAACCTCCGGCTTAGACATTTCGCCAAGCGGAAACATGGCGCGCGAGAGTTGGTCCTGCGTCAGCTCCCAGAGGAAGTACGACTGATCCTTCTGCGAATTGCGTCCGCGAAAGAGCCGGTGACGATTCGCGGTCGCATCGTATTCAACACGCGCGTAGTGTCCAGTTGCGACTTTCTCGCAACCAAGGCTCGCCGCAAGAGTGTCGAGCGAAGCAAACTTCAAACGACTGTTGCACGAGACGCACGGTATCGGTGTTTCGCCGTTTAGATAACTGGTGACGAACGGCTGGACAACGTCGCGTTCAAATTCACGTTCGAGATTGAGGACGTAAAAAGGAAAGCCCAGTTCTTCAGCGACCCGCCGCGCGTCGTACACATCGTCAAGCGAGCAACAGCGCGATGGCAACGGATCACCGTTCTCATCGAGATTGATCCCGCGACGCTGGTTCCAGAGCTGCATCGAGAAGCCAACGAGGTCGTGCCCCTGCTCCTTGAGAATCGCTGCCGCCGCAGATGAATCCACGCCGCCGCTCATTGCTACTGCTATTCGCATCCGTTTCGAGTTCCGAGTTCCGAGCTTCCAGTACGCGTTTCGGGTTATTTCGTCGATGCTTTAGAATACCGTAGAAAGACGGGCAAGTCAGGTCGGTGTTGGCGCTGACGCATTTGCAGTTCTATTTCAGTCACACCGTCGATTTAGCGCGGTATACCTGGCAGGACGAAACAGAGACCTTTAAAACGGTTTTTGATTGTTGGCGTGCTAAATGATCGCCGGGCTAAAGCCACGGCGTGAATCAGAAGGCTTCTTCCAACCGTACTGGTACGTCGCGATCAGAACTCGGAACTCGGAACGTTTTATATGGAACAAGCAATAGAAGAATTCAGAGTCTCCAAAGAACCCTACTATCTACCGGTGGGCCGCGAAGTAGATCTTTTTGAAGCTGCCCATGCTGCCCGCCTGCCCGTAATCCTTAAGGGCCCGACGGGCTGCGGCAAGACACGCTTTGTCGAGCACATGGCCTGGCGGCTCGAGCGTCCCCTGATCACCGTGGCCTGTCATGAGGACTTGTCATCTACCGATCTCGTCGGACGCTACCTGCTCGAAGGCGAGGAGACTGTCTGGCACGATGGGCCCCTCACCGCCGCCGTGCGCAATGGCGCGATTTGTTATCTCGATGAAGTTGTCGAGGCCCGCAAGGACACGGTTGTAATCATTCACCCGTTGACGGACCACCGCCGGCGCTTGCCGATTGAAAAACGCGGCACCATTCTCGACGCGCCCCCGGAATTCATGCTCGTCGTTTCCTACAATCCTGGCTATCAGTCGATCCTTAAAGACCTGAAGCAGTCGACGCGCCAACGGTTCGTCGCGATTGATTTCGACTACCCCCCACCCGAGATGGAAGCCGAGATCGTCACGCGTGAAGGCGGTGTGGACGAAGGCACGGCGCGCGACCTCGTGCTGATTGGTCAGAAGGTGCGCAACCTGCGCGGACATGGATTGGAAGAAGGGGTTTCCACTCGCCTGTTAATTTACGCCGCGCAACTAATCGCGCTCGGCATCCCTCCGGTCACAGCTGCCGAAGTAGCCATGTGCTCACCCATCACCGACGATCGCGAACTGCAGCGCAGCATCCGCGAGATCGTGACGACGGTGATCTAAGCAATGCTGGCATTCATCATTCCCTTTAGACACCCGCGGTCCCAGTGAAGATGTTGACGCCGACAATCAAAATTAAGGTCAACGCTCGGACGCACTAGCAAATGCCAGACGACAAACAACATTCAGAAGGTCGCAGCGCCGAGCATCAGTCGTTCCTCAAGCTAACGCGAGAACTCGCCGGCATCGCGCTTGAACAATCCGGAGCAGCACTGGAAACGAGTGCGGCAATCGCCGCCGTCTCGTTGCGCGCGGGTGTCGAGTTCCTGCGTGCCGCACCTGCAGCAGCTGAAGTTCTCGACGCAACGGACTTGCGCGCCTGGGGTGAGATGGGTCGGCGGTTGTCTATGGGCGACGTGGAGACTGCGATCTCGTTCTTCCTCACCGGAGTTAACGACCTCAGAGCCGTTCCGGCAGAAGCGCGCACTGTCCTCTTTCAATTATGCTCTCGCCAGATAACGCTCTCGACCGCCGCGGCAACTGACACCCTACGAAAGGCCGGTCCGCTTGCACTTGCCCTCGACGATCCCGGAACGCTGCGAGCAACCCTCGAAATCGCGGCAGAGATTGCTAAGCGCTCAGCCAGACATAGCACCGACTTTCTCGCGGTTACTCCAAATGTGATCACTGCGTTGAAGCAGTTCTCCGATCCCGCCGTCCTTAACGACGCACTCGCGCTGGCTTCAGCTTTTGCAACACGTGCGGGGGGAATCGCGGCCGACGCCTGGACTGCGATGCCCACGGCGCTCACGACGCTTAAGACTGCAGACGCGCTGCGATTGCTCCAGCGCACAAGCGATTTTCTCGAACGCGGTGGAGGGGGTGCGCTACACGTAATGCTCTCTGGCAGCGAGCTTCTGCGCGTCCTGCCCGAAGTGTTTGACGATTGGATCGATTTGCTTTGGACAATTGCACAGCATGGCAATGCCAGCCTCGTCGCATTTGTTAGAAGCAGCCCGCGGTTCATCCGTGGGTTTTCGCGCGAAGCGGATCGCAACCACGCCGTCAATCTAACGAAGCGTGTCCTGTTACTCACTCAGGAGATCGGACGACTCGACGGAGAGGCGGCCCTCGCGGCTTTTCGCGCGAGTCCCGGTGTCCTGCGGACTGTCGCCATCGAACAGTTTGAAGAGTGGGCGCATCGTGGTTTGTCCGCGAACAGCAACGACCCGCGGGCGCGCCGCAGTTATTTCGCACTCGAGACGCGGGGCAGCTACGACATCCTGCACACCGGCAGCAACGGACTCGCACTCGATGCCGTTCAGCATCTGCTACAACTTTACGTCGAGGGTCTCACCGGCCACGAAGTGGAGATCGTTCCACTCGCAGCTGTCCCTGATGAAGCACGAATCGGCGACGGCCGGACGATTCATCTACCTTCCCTCGTTGCCGAATTTGGCGACGACGAGCTGGATTTTCGTCTCTACAAAGTTCTTGCCGCGCATGCTGCCGGTCAGATCGAATTCGGGACTTACGAGCGCGACTCGCCAGGTTTGCATGCCGCTTACGAGGAGATTTCCGACGCATACGATCCGGCAAAGGCTGACGCACGCGACGCCTTTGCGCTGAACGGATATATCGCTGAATCGGTTGTTCCTCCCTCCGCGATTAAGGCACCGCCATTCATCGACTACGCTGTTGCGCTTACACTCTTCCCGCAAAAACATCTGGCGCGAAGAATCTTCAGCACGTTGGAGAATGGTCGTATCGATCGCCACTTGCGCCGGCAGTATCGCGGACTCGCACGCGATCTCGATCTGATCCGTGAACACCTGCGTCGCAGGCGGCCGCGCATCTTGGACCTTCCTGCCACTCTGATTCCCTTCGAGTTGCTGTTTCAGATCACCATGTTGGATGGCGCGCTTGATGACGCGCGACAGTTCTACGGCCAGGTTTCCTCTGAACTGGAAACAATTGTCGCCGATTACCTGGCCGGCCCCACGGCTACCGTCGCCGACACGCTGATGGCAACGAGTCGCGTTTACGCGCTCTTCCAGTCCCTCGCCCCGGAAGACGACTCCGTGCAGCAGATCGAGATGCAGGAAGAACCGTCGGACAGCGACGAAGAAAGCCAGATGATGAGCGAGAAGCTGCGGACAAGGGAGACCGACCGCGCGCCGCAACGGCGCGACGCACGAGAGCTCTTCAACGCCTGGAACGATCCTAACGCCGAAGGCGAGCCCGACGATCTGGAAGGCGGAGAAGCCTGGATGGAAGCTGAGAATCCGGAACAGAGTCTGGAAGAGGGCGAAGTTGCTTACAACTACGACGAGTGGGATCGCGAGCTGACGGATCATCGACTGGGGTGGTGTCGCGTGGTCGAGAAACGTGTCAAGCACGGCGATCGAAATTTTGTCGATCAGACGCGCGAGCGGCATCGCGGCGTTATCTCGTCGATCCGTCATCAGTTTCAATTGCTGAAGCCTGAAGAACTGACGCGCATTTCCAACGAACTCGACGGGGAAGAATATGATCTCAACGCCGTGATTGACTTCGTTGCCGACCGGCGCGCCGCGAAGATCGGTGGTGGACACCAATCTGAACGTCTCTACACAAAGCGCCTCCGCCGCCAGCGCGACGTTACAGTCTCTTTTCTGCTGGACCAGTCGTCGTCGACTGCCCGCACTATTGGACGGCATCCGTTACAGCCTTACACGCATCCGGGCAGACGTATCATCGAGATTGAGAAGGAAGGATTGGTGCTGATGAGTGAGGCGCTGGAAGCCGTTGGCGACGTCTACGCAATTAACGGCTTCACTTCGGAGGGCCGCCGCAATGTGAAGTTTTATGTGGTCAAGGACTTTGCGGAAAAGTACTCAGACGAGGTTAAGCAGCGCATCGGCGGCATTACCTACCAGAACAATACGAGACTGGGCGCGGCGATTCGGCATGCAACGGCGAAGCTCGCAAAGCAACAGGCACGGACGCGGCTGCTAATCGTGTTATCGGACGGGCGCCCGTATGATCATGACTACGGCGATGCGCGTTACGCGCGCGAGGACACACGCGAGGCGCTGCGGCAGGCGAAGAACCAGGGCATCACACCCTTCTGCATTACGATTGATCGTGAGTCAGAGTCAGAGCTGAAGGATCTCTACGGGGAGATCGGGTACACGATCATCGATGATGTGATGTCTTTACCCGAGAGGCTGCCGGGGATTTATCGCAGGCTGACGACATAAAGCAGGAGTCAGGAGTCAGAAATCAGAGTTGAGTTATCAGTGGTCCGTGGTTCATTCAAAAGCTCGGCACCCTTAGGCTCGGAAATTGGCAATCGGCATCTGGCAATTGCGGTACTCTTCATTCATCAATCATCATTCCGCATTCATCATTCCTGCCCGTGTCCGCCTCCGCCTGGGGTTTCAATTCGCACTCGATCACCAGCTTCTAACTTCCAGGTTCCCTTCGATCCAATCTGGCGCTTGCCGCCTTTGCCGATGATCTCAGCGCTTCCTCGCATTCCATCCTGGCCTCCGGCAAGTCCATAAGGCGCATGCTTTCGGCGATCGGCTAGCAGAGACATCTGCGCCGGCACGAGCGTTTCGATCTCTCGAACAATGCCGTCTCCACCGCGATGTCTGCCTGCTCCGCCTGAGTCTTTGCGGATTCTGTACTCTCGGACGCGTAATGGATATGCGTATTCCAGCGCCTCCGACGGCGTGTTGAGACTGTTGGTCATGTGCGTGTGGACGCCGCTCATGCCATCGTGCTCCGGCCGCGCTCCCATCCCGCCTGCAATCGTTTCGTAGTACGAGAACTCATGTCCTCGGCTCGTGTAAATGCCGCCCATAGTCAGATTGTTCATAGTTCCCTGGCTCGCGGCCGGAATGCGTTCCGGAATTGCTTTTGCCAGAGCCTTGAAGAGCACATCGACGATGCGCTGAGACGTTTCGACATTTCCGCCGGCGACCGACGCCGGATGCCTCGCGTTCACAACCGTCCCTGCAGGAGCCTGAACAGAGATCGGTTCCATCAACCCGGCGCTTGCCGGAACGTCCCCATCAATCAAACACCGGAAGACGTACGAAACTGCTGACACAGTGATCGCTTCCACGGCGTTGATCGGTCCTGCAACCTGTGGAGCAGTGCCACTGAAATCGATCAGCGCGTGATCACCTTTGATCTTGATGAACACGCGAAGCGGAATCGACTGCTCCGTGATGCCATCGTCATCCAGGAACTCTTCGGCAGCGTAATCGCCGTCAGGGATGAGTCTGATCGCATGACGCATCAGTCTTGAGGAATACTCGATGAGGTGTGCGGCATACTGCGCTGCTTCCGCGGCACCGCGACGTTCTACAATTTCTAATAAGCGTGCCTCGCCGGTTTTCAGGGAGCCAATCTGCGCCTGAAAGTCACCGCGTCGTTCGTCGTGACCACGAACGTTTGCGAGGATCAGCCGCAGCACTTCCTCATCGACTTCCCCCGCACGCACAAGACGAATCGGTGGAATCCGTAGTCCCTCTCCATAGATATCGGCCGCTAGTCCCATCGAGCCGGGCGTAGCGCCACCGATGTCCGCGTGATGCGCGCGATTGGCAACGAAAAACATAGGGGTAAGGGGAAAAGGTGAAGGGGTAAAAACCGCCGAATATTTATGATGCCTGGTCTTTACTTTGTTCCCCTTTCCCCCTTCCCCTTTTCCCTTTTTGTTTTTAAGCTCACCAAACACGCCGCTAACTAACGTGACATCCGGCAAATGCGTGCCGCCTGCGAACGGATCATTCAGGGCGACGACGTCACCTGGTCCTAACCGCACTTCGTTCAACGCCGCCGCAACGGCCATCGGCATTGAACCCAGATGCACGGGCATATGATCGCCCTGCGCGATCACGCGACCACTACTATCGAAAACAGCGCACGAGTAGTCGCGCCGCTCTTTAATGTTTGGCGAGAACGCGGTGCGACGCAACGCGATGCCCATCTCTTCCGCGACTGAGGTGTAAAGCGCACGGTAAATTTCCAAAGTTGTGGGATCGAACTTGTTCATGGCTGTCTTCCTGTTTTGATGATCAGATTCCTATGGTCATCAAGCTTGGCCTCAGCACCTTCGGGTATTAAAGTCGTCGCTGAATACTCTGTGACAATGCATGGCACCCGAAGTTTCATTCCAGCTTTCAAACTTTCGCGTTCGTAGATTCCGGTGCGAGTCCTTCGACCGGCAAAGTACGCCGACTCAAACTGGTGGGGCTCAACAAACGATCGTCGCGATGAATGTGCAACCCGTCCCCTGCCAAATTTCTCGACGAGACCCACTGAGCGCAACTTTGCGCTGACAATCTCCACGATCGATGACTTCTGCGCATAGCCGTACCGCGCCTGGTGCGCCCGATGGAAGTTCGCATCCGGAGCACCACCGCCGAGTTTGATCTCCAACTCGAACGACTGTCCTTTGTAACGCATCGCGAGTGAACGGTGGTGTCGCTGCTTCGCATCGGGAAACCCTTCCGCGCGCAACGTTCGGCGAGCCGCCCGTTCCATCTCATTAAATACACGCTCTAGTTTTTTCTCGACTCCGGGCTTCACTTCCAACATCACCGTGCGGCTCTGATCCTTTTCAACATCAGCGGCGACAACTCCAATCGCGGAGAGAGCCCCCGCCGCGGTCGGCGCGATCACTCTGGGGATACGTAATGCTCGGGCGAGGTCGACGGCGTGGAGTCCACCCGCTCCGCCAAACGGCAGCAGCGCGAAGTCGCGCGGGTCGTGACCGCGCTCAACCGAGATCCGGCGCAGCGCGCGTTCCATGTTCGTGTTCACCACCGCGATGACTCCTTGCGCCGCTTCGGTAGCATTCACTCTTCGGCCTGCTGCGGTGCTCATCCCTTCAGCAAGTTTCTCGATCGCTGTTTGCGCGCGTTTCACATCCAGCGGAAATGCGCCGCCCAGTAACCCCGCGCCTCCGAAGTGGCCGAGCACAACGTGCGCATCTGTAACGGTGGGCAGAAATGAATGGCCGTAACACGCTGGGCCCGGATCAGCGCCGGCAGACTCTGGTCCAACCCGCAACGAACCACCTTCGTCAACTCGCGCAATCGATCCACCGCCGGCGCCTACGGTGTGAATGTCCAGAACGGAAACGGCAACGGGCAGTCCGGCAACAACTGCCTCGTTAGTCGTGCGCAAGCCGTCGCGATCGCAAAGCGCGACATCAGTCGAAGTCCCACCCATATCGAACGTGATGATGTTAGGTGAACCCGCAGCGCGCGCGATGTTGAGAGCGCCGACAACTCCGCCTGCCGGTCCGGAAAGAATCGTGCGCACAGGTTCGGCTGCCGCCGCTGCTGCAGAGATACTGCCACCGGACGATTGCATGACGCGCAAACTCAACGCTAGCCTTAGGTCTTTGGCCTTCGGCCTTGGTTTCTGGGACTTGAGAGTTGCGTCTTGAGTCTTCTCAGTTGGTTGGCCTTCCAGGCGTTTGAGATAACTTCCCATCAACGGTTGCAGGAAGGCGTTGATGGCAACTGTTGACGTCCTTTCAAACTCTCGATATTCGGGAAGGATCAGGTGCGAGATCGAGAGTGGTACGTTGAGCTTTTCGAAAGCCGCGGCGATGCGTTGTTCGTGTTGCGGATGAACGAATGAGAAAAGCAAACAGATGGCAACGGACTCGACTGCCGCCGCCCTGAGCTTTTCCACTAGCGACCCCAACTCATCCTCTCCAAGAGGCACGAGCACTTCACCAAGCGCTGTGACACGCTCGCTCACGCCAAATCGCAAACTGTCAGGAATGAGTGGCGGCAGACGAACTGCGTTGAGATTGTAGAGTTCGGGCCGGGCCTGCCTGCCGATGGCCAGCACATCTTCAAAGCCCTTCGTTGTCACGAGAGCGGCACGCGCACCTTGTCTCTGCAAAAGAGCGTTCGTGCCGACCGTGGTGCCGTGAACGACTTTGAGATTCTCAAAGCTCGCTCCGGTGATTTCAGTAATGCGTTGCAGGCCTGCGCTGATTGCGAGCGAGGGATCGGTAGGAGTGGAGGGGAGTTTGAAAATCTCTGTACGGCCCTTCAACTCAAAAACAAAATCAGTGAACGTGCCGCCAGTATCAACGCCGACGCGCAACGGGGGAGACTTTGAT
>JBDTYQ010000078.1:0-16108 GCA_040005515.1 bacterium | reverse complement strand
GAATGCGGAATCGCAACGGAGGAGGCGCGGACTGCTGGACATCGTCTGAGAAGGCCAACCCCGCAAGTCCACATTCGGCGTTGATTATCATTCCGCATTCACCATTCCCTGGTGATCACACGATCCAACTTTTGCTCTGATACTCCATGTACGTCGCTGTGGCCTGCGCCACCTCTCTACCGAAGTACCGGTCGACTACGCGCAGAGCCAGGTCGATTCCGGATGAGAGACCTCCGGCAGTAGAGATCTTCGGGCCTTCGACAAAGCGCAATCCGCGTTTAACTGTGACGTCGGGAAACGCCTTGGCAAAGCGATCGAGGAAGTCGTGATGAGTGGTAGCAGACTTTCCCGAAAGCAGACCGGCCTTGCCTAACTGGAACGCTCCGGTGCAGACGGACATAGTGACGTCTGTTGTCTCGTTTACTTTCCGCAGCCAGGCATGCAGCGCGGCGGAACCTCTTTGCGCGGGTACGACGACGATCTTGGCGGACGGCGCGGTGTCGAAGGTGTAATCCGGTACCAGCTTCAGTCCAGCTGAACCAGTCAGCTGTTCGACCTTTTCGGAGACGGTAAACAGCTCGAAGGGCATCTGCTCGTCCATGTCCTTGCCGCGTCCTTCCACGTGAACGTCTTGAAAAACTTCCCATGGACCAGCGAAGTCGATCACCGTTACACCTTCGGATATGGCGAAGGCGACCGGAATCTTCCCTTTCGCGGGCGGTGTTAGTCGGTTGCTTGCTGCGTTCACGGAATCGGCGGGAATGCTCTCACCGGATGTGAAAGCTCCTGTAAGCGAAACGGGCATTGAAGCTGCGGCAACGAGCATTCCGAAGCCCGCAGTGTGGCCCATGAAATCTCTTCTCTTCATATTGTCCTCCAATGGGTAGGACAGACATTCGGCCTGTCCGGGTTTGGGCGCGCGAGTGGGCGATACGGCGCGGGTGTCCAACCACGATCTCTTGAGGCATGATTCTAGGTGCGATGCGAGGCGAGCGGTGTGAGTATTCCGCCGGTTGAGCAGTGCCTGACGTGAACTGCCGTTCTTACGGGACGAGTTGCGAGTTACAATCGGGCCAGGGAGTCGTTGCATGAAACACTTGACGATGGCAGAACTTGAAGAGGGGCTGGATGCGATCCGACAGTCACCGAAAGAAGAGGGCGTTTTGGAGTTAATTGTGCGACGGCCGCAAGTTGGTGAGCGTGAGGAACTCGCGGCAGGTGAACTCGATCAGCTTGCCGGTCTCGTCGGCGACAGTTGGAAAACTCGCGGCAGTTCCCGGACAACAGACGGTACTTCTCATCCGGAAATGCAGCTGAACATTATGAACTCTCGCGTGATTGCACTCGTGGCGCAGCACCGTGAGCGTTGGTCGCTGGCCGGTGATCAACTTTTCGTGGATCTGGATCTCAGCGCGCAAAACCTGCCGCCCGGAACGCGACTGGCCCTCGGCTCAGCTGTGATTGAAGTCACGCCACACCCGCATACCGGCTGCAAAAAGTTTGTGTCTCGCTTCGGTCTTGAGGCGATGAAGTTTGTGAATTCAGCTGTGGGCCGCGAACTTCACTTGCGCGGCATCAATGCGAAGGTCGTTCAGCCAGGCAAGATCCGAGTTGGTGATATGGCGCGGAAGATCTGAATCTCATCACCACTTCAGTCGAGTGACCGCCGCGGACACATCCCAAGGCTATTTGGTAACCGTGTAGTCATCGAAGAAACTGACGCTGTCAGTCTTGGACCACACGCCTACTTTGCCGCTGACAGGTTCGGCCAGCGTGTAGTCAATCAACTGTTTGCCGTTCAACGATGCCTGCAGGCTTGTGCCGTGTACTGAGATTTGCAGAGTGTGCCAAACGTTTCGAGCTAGCGGAACGTTCTCTGAACCCTTCTTAACAAATTTCCGCACGCCCTTGTTGAAAGTCCAGAGGACGACATTGTCCTCCTTGCCATTGAAACGCACCGCCAGATAGTCCCCGTTCGGTTTCAGGTTGAAGAGGATGCCTGCGCATGAGTCCAGCTGGCCGGCAATGATCTTGAAACGCGTGCTGATCTCGCCATCGTGAAAGTCGTCGACGTCCTTGGCCACTGCATAAGGGAAGTAGGCCCAGGCTTTTACGTTGTCGATGAATTCCTCGTTGCGCGAGCCGTAGATGGAGCGCGCTTTCTCGGCGAGACTGCCCGCCGGCTGGCCGCGCAACCAACCGCGACCATCTACGCCCAGAACTTTCTTGCCTTCGTCTTCTACGATCGACCAGTTGCCCACCATCGAAAGAAACTTTGATGATTCATTACCCACTTTCTCTTTCGCCAAATTGATGCGAACGCTTTTCGGTTTTGCAGGTGAGCCGCCACGCCCGCGCTGGGCAAAGGCGGACGCTGTGGCGACGAGTATTGCTGAGATGAATATTGCTGTTATTCGTGTCTTCAAGTTGATTCTCCTCCTCGCTGGTTTTCGATGGGTTCTTACAAAATTCTTCTTAACAACCACCACAGAAGAACTGTGCCCAAGGGCCATAACCCATAAAAGATCAATGCTGCTCCCTTTGCCCGAGTAGCAAGCGGATACCCGGCGGACACATGGTCATCGCTTGTTGCCGGCGGCAGGACACCGGCTAACTTGTAGATGTTATCGAGGACAACTTCTTCAATGGTGGAGCGGTCCATCTGTCTCTGCCCGTTCATTTCGTACCAGATCTCGCCGTACTGATCCCCGTTATTTTCAAACAAGCCACTCTGGCCGGATGCGCTGTAGACAACATCAAGATGAGGCAGCACTCTCCGCAGCTTCTTGAGAACGTTCTGTTCAAAGTCGCTCAGTCGAGGATCCTCTGGCGCCAGAAATACTGTCACGCGCAAAGGCGCCTGAATCTGCTCGAGAGTGGTCTCATCTGCGCGCGAGAAAGAGTTTCGATGGTTCTCGCTCACATCCCAGCTGGTGCGGAGGTTCGCCGCGAAAATAATGACCAGGGCCAGAAACCCAATGGCTACAACCGTCGCCAACGCGCGTACTTTTATTGTGCGCCCTGTGTGCAGCCAGATTCCCGCAAGCACAAATCCGGCGACTCCTATAGCCAGCATCACGATTGCTGTGCTTAGCCGGAGCAGTCCCTGTTCAAAAAATCTTAGCGCCGCTGTAGGTGTGTAGCTCGCCAGTTGTTCGAGGAAACCGCCCCGGTAGGCGGCGACGAATTCCAATGCCCAGGTGCTGACCGTAAATCCAAGCGTCACTATGGCAGCGCTTGCCGCGCTTTCAGCGAGGGCGGCAGCAGCGACCGCAATGCCAGCGCTCAACACCATGCGAAAGAGATGGCCCAACAGTAGGTTCATTGTTTCTGGACCATACAAGTGACCGCCATATGTCTTCCATAAGACGATCGCTAACAGACCGGCAACTAGAGCGAAAAACCATCCGGTCAGTAGTGCGAGTCCCTTCGCTGCCATTTTCGTCGTGAGACTTCCCGGCAGCTGTAGCAGCAGTTTCAGACCGCCGCTTTGCTTCTCACCTGAGATCAAGCGAATCGCCACGAAAGGGAGCAGGAACGTCGCGGCCAGATCGTACGCGCCAAATGTTGGCGCCAGTATTCCATCGAGAGGAGTCAATCCTTGGGACAAAGCAGCCGGACCGCCGCCGCTGCCACTCGCTTCCGCGTAGAATTCCACCGCAGTAATAAAGCCGTGACCCACGAGCGGGCCGATCATTAGGAGCAATAGCCAGTAGGAACGTGATCCCAGCAACTCGCGCCACTCCTTGAAGAAAAGCGTGACGAGGTTAGGTGAGCGCAAGGAAAATCTCCTCGACTCCGCCGCCGGCCGTGTTCGCACGCACCTGCAATTCGGAGATGTTTCCCTCGCCGACAACTCTTCCCGCACTCAGGAGCACGAGACGATCGCAAACCCGTCCCGCATCAACGAGCTGATGAATTGAGAGCATCAGCGTGCGACCAGACTTTGCATGATTTCGAAGCAGGCTCATAACATCTCTTGTCTGACGCAGGTCCAGTCCATCAAAGGGCTCGTCGAGCAGTAGCAACGGATGCGTAGTCAACAATCCCAGGGCGAGCAAGACGCGTTTGCGTTCTCCTTTTGAAAGCGAGCTGAGGCGCGCGTTTCTAACTTCTTCAAGTCGCAAAGGCTCTGACAAATCTGCCGCGTTCAGGTCAGTTCGCGGATAGAGCTGCTCGAAAAATCGCAACACCCATTTCACCGATTGTTCGGCCCACGGCAGGATCGAGTCAGGTAAATAGAATAGCTTTTCCTTTCGCGTTGCGGCGGGCAGCTCTCGATCTCGAAACATTACAGCGCCCGAGTTGGCCGGCATCAGGCCTGCAAGACATTCAAGCAGTGTGGTCTTGCCGGCTCCGTTCGGCCCGATCAAGCCAAGCACCTCACCCTGGCGAGCAGTGAAGTGCACATCGTCGAGAACCAGCCGACGGTTGAAGCGCTTGCTGACTCCCTGGACTGATAAGAGTGCTGTTCCCTCTGATTGCATTGGATAAGAGTTTTCTGAACTGCTTTGTAAGCAAATCCCACGTTACTTCAAAAGCGCGACTCTAGCGACTGGCTCGAAGTACCACCAAGCACTGTAGCTGGAACCTGGAACTTCGGTGCGGTTCCTCGTTTTCTCCTGGCATGGCACAGGTTATGCCATCATTCAGATCAAGCACTTCCCCGTGTAACGAAATAAGTCAGGGCGGTAAAACGACGTGCTGACAGAAACCACTCCAACTCTCCTTTCAGCAGTACTACGAAAGGAAATTAAACTACGAATCCGGATTGATTTCTTCCGGTTCCTCGCTCTTTGCGCCATCTTCTCGCTGGGAACGAACGTCCTGGCGCAGAACTCCGTTGCAGAACTTCATAAAACACTTCTGGACAAGGCCGGTTTCCTCGAGAGTGATTTCGCCATCCTGGAGCAGGGTAAGACGGTCGTACACCTGTTGCCGGTTAAGCATAAGCGGGAAGTCGCGGTCTGTGGGCTAATCAAACTTGGCGTCCCCGCCGAGATGTTTCTGGAATCCTTCCTGCAAACCATGACCGAAAAGAACAACCAGGCGATTCTGGAGATCGGCAGGTTTAGCAGTGCGCCCATTCTGGCCGATCTGCAGGGACTCACCTTTGAAGATCGCGACATTGAAGATCTGAAGGAGTGTGTTACAGGCGCTTGCAAGATGAAGCTATCGGCGGCGATGATCGAGCGTCTTCACGCAGAAGTCGATTGGCAGGCACCGGACTATCGTTCCCAGGCAAACCGTCTACTTAAAATCATGTTGCTGGACTATGTGCGTGATTACCTCTCACGAGGCGATGACGCGCTCATTGAATACCACGACAAAGCCCAAGCTGTTCGCCTCGGTGACGAGCATCGCGCGCTAATGGGTTCGACAACGTACCTGAACCAGCAATTCCAGGGTTTCATGAAATCAGAAGTGTCTCTCATGGAAAACGTGATCGTGTGGTCGAAGATCAAGTTTGGACTGAAGCCTGTGATTGCCTTCAACCACATCATGGTTTACAAGCGAGTTCAGCAAAGCGGCCCACAAATCCTTGTTGCTTCGAAACAGATTTACGCCAACCACTACTTTGATGCTTCGCTCGGCCTGACAGCATTTGTTCAAGTTGCGGGCGTCCATCCACAGGCCTATTTGTTTTATGAGAATCGCTCGCGGGCGGACGGGTTAGAAGGCGCGTTCAGCAAGATAAAGCGGGGAATTGTTGAGGAAAGGGCAGTCGAAGGTTTGGAGACTATTCTTGAGGATTCAAGAGCCAGACTCCACGCTCGTTCATCGAGTGCTGCCAACGCGGCTTCAACATCTGGCGAAGAATGGAGCCTTGGTCATTGGAAGCTCGGAAGAGTGCGACTCTTCGCATTGCTCTTCTTGATCACTGCTTTCGCAGCGCTTTTCACGTTCCGAAACTACAAATGGAAGGCGAGTCTGAGCGGGCAAGCACCGCCCTGATGCTCACCCGTTGCTTTGCTATCGCATGGTGCCGCTGCGCATCTAGCCTGCTATTTCTTTTTCGCCGCTGATTTCTTTCGAGGCACCTTAGCTCCTGCTTTCCTTACCTCTGACAATCCAATCGCGATCGCCTGTTTCTTGCTGGTCACCTTTTTTCCGCTTCCGCTCTTGATCGTTTCTTCTTTCCGCTCATGCATCGCCCTCTCAACTTTCTTCGAGGCCTTCTTTCCGTACTGAGCCATGACCCCCCTCCTCGTAATGAAGCCTGCTAAAGACGATTTCGTTTCTCGCAAGCAGTCAACAGGAATGCAATTTCAGCAACCCGACTGCCAGTTGCGCTCGTGACAGCAGCCTATCAAGTGATGTTGACCACCGAAAGAAGAAGCGGCGCTCGATTGCCGGAATGCATCTTGCTTATTGATATGTCGAGCAAGGTCTGAATGGGGAGGGATAGAGGAATGCACAGGAGCATACTGATTATGCTCGACTTTGGTACCCAGGGAGCCGCGCTTAACCCGCTCAGCGGGTGTGTTCTAGTGGTACGAAAATAAATTCGGTGTTCCGATTTCATGCGAGGTCAGGTGACCCCAAGCCAACAGGTGACCCAAGCTATGTTGCTTGAATATAAGGCTGAGGCAAGCACAACCAGCCAACCCAAGTGAATTCCGTTACTGGACTCTTTTTTTTAACTGGAGGATAGAGATCGATGCAAGTTAAGGAAATCATGACAGCTAATCCTGCATGCTGTACCCGGGATGCCACCCTGCAGGAAGTCGGAAAGCTGATGGTAGAACACGACTGTGGTGAGATTCCGGTTATCGATACGAAGGAAACTAAAGTGCCGGTAGGTGTCATTACGGATCGGGATATTGTTTGCCGGTCAATCGCGCTTGGACTCGACCCGCTCGCTCTCACGGCAGCCGACTGCATGAGTAAACCATGCGTGACAGTGGCACCGGACATGACGATTGAAGACTGCAGCAGAATTATGGAAGAGAACAAGATTCGCCGTGTGCCGGTTGTTGATTCCGATGGATCTTGTTGTGGCATCGTTGCGCTAGCTGACATCGCCCTGCGCACTCCTAAAGCCGTGACGGCGGAAGTCGTAAAACAGGTTTCCGAGCCGACTGCAGCCGCAGCGTCAACCGGGAGCTGAATACCGTTTAGACCAGGGTTTACTTCAGGGAGGATCAAATGAAGCGACAAATACTAGTAGCATTCATCGCAAGTTTCGCCTTAGCAGCCTTTGGCGCGGCGTGCGATACGGCGGTTACCACTAACACCAACTCGAACGTGGTTGTTGCGAACGCCAACATAAATACGAACGCGAACACCAACGCGAACGCAAACACGAATGCGAACCGACGGGCTGTCAACGCGAACATTTCACGTGCAGAATACGAGAAGGACAAGACAACCTTTACGGAAGATGCCAAGCGTCTGGGACGCACCATTGGCTCCGGCGCGAATGATGGCTGGCTCTGGACTAAGACGCGCGCTGACCTGGCTACCGCCGATGATCTTAGGGACTCGACCATTAACGTCGACGTGGCAAACGGCGTGGTGACGTTGTCGGGCTCCGTAGCAACGCCGGCGCAGAAGGCCAAGGCGGGCGAAGTTGCCAAAAGTGTCCAGGGCGTTACCAACGTCAAAAACAATCTGACTGTAGCGCCAAGTTCCTGATCAACGTCGTTCTTTGGAATCGCGGTGATGCAGGGCGGCAGTTGGCAACGCAGCCGGCATTCCTTGTTCGAGACGGGTGACGCGTGGTGCTTCGAAGTAGTGCGCGCCCGCAGCACGCCGCAGCTATGGCTTCCGAATCTAAGACGGCCATCCACGCTGCGATGGCGGGCAATCTCGCCATCGCCGTAACGAAGTTTATTGCTGCCTCCGCTTCCGCAGTTCAGCGATGCTCTCGGAAGCGATCCACTCGGTTGTCGACACCGGTAATCAAGCCTTACTCCTCTTCGGTCTCTATAGAAGTAAGAGACCCCCAGACTTCGCACATCCCTACGGACACGGACGCGAACTCTACTTCTGGTCGCTTATCGTCTCGCTGACGATATTTGCAGTTGGAGGTGGCGTCTCATTCTACGAGGGCGTCAGCCACCTGCAGCATCCTGAGCCTCTCAAAGATCCCTTCTGGAGTTATGCGGTATTAGCCTTTGCTTTCCTCTTTGAAGGCATCTCCTGGATCTTCGGCTGGCGCGTCTTTAAAGCGGCGAAGGGCGATCAGGGAATCCTCGAGGCAATTCACAACAGCAAAGATCCCACCACCTTCATCGTCGTCTTTGAAGATACGGGTGCGCTCCTCGGTCTCGCCATAGCTTTGGCGAGTCTCTTCTTCGGACAACTTTTGCGCAACCCGTATCTGGACGGAGCGGCTTCAATCGCCATTGGTCTGGTGTTGGGATTAATGGCGGCGTTTCTGGCTTACGAGACGAAGGGCTTACTAATCGGAGAGGGGTTCGGGCGGGAGACACTCGGCCGGCTGCGCGATTCGATTGAAGGAGATGAAGGCGTCGAAAAGGTCAACCGGCTGTTGACGATGTTCTTCGGACCTGACGAAGTGATGCTGACGTTGGAGGTGCGGTTCCTTCGCGAGCTCTCAGCGGCAGAGGTAAGGTCTTCTATTGCTCGTCTAAAGCGGATAGTTCGGAAAGAGCATCCCGAGATTAAGCGGATCTACTTTGCTGCAGAATCTGTTTTGGAAGAGGAACTCGAGGCCGAAGAGAATGAGTCGGAAGCCTGATTAGTATTCCGCAAATGCATCGTCGGAATAACAGTAGAGCCAACGCTCGCCCGGTTCCGCGGATGTAATCACAGGGTGATTCGTAGCGTGCGCATGAGCGGTTGCATGGCGGTTTGGGGAATCATCACAACACAACGTGACGCCGCAAGTTTGACATGTGCGCAGATGCATCCAGCGAGCGCCGACCTTCACGCACTCTTCACACTCACGTCGCTTCGCATGTTTCACCTTAGTAATCGCTTCTATGTGAGCGCAGGTTTCTGCAGCCATCGTCGTCTCCTTTGAGTAATGCTCAGAAGTGCTCCGAGCCCTACTTTGTGGAAGATGTCGGTCATTATCAGTCTCAACTTAACCGTCCATTCCTCACCGGTCAATTCCAACTCTGGCGGTCAGTAGTTGTAAGCAAACGGCAGTACTGAGGTTGGCCGGATGGCTGGATGTGAATTCATTCCCGGTAGAGTTGCCGTGCGAAGCAAGCGCCTAAAAGGGACAGGAGGTTGGTATTACGAGCGCTGGTAGTAATTCGTAGTCGCCTCTACACTGCGGGATCTCTTAGGCCTTGGAAGCTCATCTACAGGCCATTCAAACCGATAAGCCGCGTCAGCTACGGTCCATTTTTCGAACACAACTGGGGTTAACAGCGTGACAACCAAGAATCGATTCCGCCTTCCGCTACTTCTGATGGCGCTCTTTGCCTTTATAGTAACGCCTATCTTCGGGCAGTCTCCCAACACGGCGACGCTTGTCATTGTTGTCGTAGATCAAACTGGCGCCGTTGTGAACGACGCCAAAGTTTCGGTTGAAAACGCCGCTACTGGCTCCTTGCGCGAGGCTATTTCGGGAAGCGACGGCAGCGTCACAATTCAAGCCTTGCCGCTCACCGGAGCCTACGATGTCGTGGTGTCCAAGGAAGGATTCGGCAACGAAGAACATAAGGGCATCAGCTTGCGCTCGGGCGAAACTGCGAGCCTGAAAGTAAAACTTCTTGTCGGCTCGGAGAAGGCAGAAGTCACAGTGTTCGGAACCGCCGAGGGTGTACGTGCAAATCCGCAGATCGGCCTCCCGCTCAACAGCCCGCAAATCGACGAGACTCCGATTCTCGGTCGCAAGGCGACCTCGCTGCCGCTCCTCAATTCAGCGTTCCGGCAGGGGAAGGGCACGGGCGATCTCTTCGTCAACGCGACTTACTTCATCACTGGTGTCGGTTCCCGCCGGGCGACTACATTTACGCTCGACGGCGCAAACAACGATGAGGGATGGGGACGCCAAACGTCGATTGCCACCGTGCCGCTCGGTGCAATCCAGGAAATCACAATTCTCTCGAACGCGTTTTCTTCCGAGTTCGGCTGGACCTCTGGTCCCGCGTTGAACATTGTCACGAAGTCTGGCACGAACGAATTGCACGGTGAAGGGTTGTTACTGCTCCGACCGGGAGGTAGCTGGCAGGCGAAGACTTTCTCGACGAAAGGCTTTTGTCCCAAGTCAGTGCCGAGTTGCGTTACGCCCTCGACACTCCAGGCGATCAACCCCGTGGACATTCCCGATGCATTGAACCAGGTCTCCGGTTCCATCGGCGGGCCGATTGTCAAAGACAAGACCTTCTTCTTCGCGACAACCGACTACACGCGCCAGAATCGAACCACTTTCCTCTCCCCCACGCTGCCTGCCTTCGTGTTGCCGGCGGATGGCCACCTCGATTACACGGGCCACTATCGACAATTCCTCTTCGACGGCAGGCTGGATCATCGGCTGACCTCGAACCAGAACTTGATGCTGCGCATGAACGTCGATCGTTTCTCCGATGACAATCCTCAGGATGCCGTCAGCGGAACGAATGCGCCGAGCGTAGCGCGCAGATATTCGCGCCGCTCATGGACCGCACAGGTCAATCACACGACAACCTTCAGCGCTAATTTTCTTAACGAGGCGCGCTTTTCCTACTTGCATGGAGATCCCGTCACGCTTTGGGAGGCCCAGACACTCTCGACGACCTACACACGCGGCAGCGGCGGCGGTGCTGTGCCCTTCACCATTGGTCAGTCAAGATCCTCCGACATCTGGAGTCACCAGGTCCAATTCTCTGACACTCTGTCGTGGTCTCTTGGTAAACACTACCTGCGCTTCGGCGGCAGCGCGATTCATCACAACTCAGGCGGCACCGGCAGCGAGCCCGGAACCGCCGTCCTCGGTACCTTCACATTCAGAACTGATGATGCGTCCCGGACGCTGCCGTTCGATCAGTTGACGCTGGCGAACGTGCAGAACTACCAGCAGCCGATCAACTTTGGGATCAGCAGCTATGAATTGCCACAGTGGCTCTTGACCGCCTTCCTGCAGGATACCTATCGGGTCCGCAGCGACCTTACGCTGGACCTCGGGCTTCGCTACGACCGTCAGACCTTGACCGATGCGACAAAGAACTTCGCACCGCGTATTGGTTTTGGCTGGCACCCGGGTGGCGATGCACGCACCTCCATTCGCGGCGGCTACGCCATGTACTACACGCAGATTCGAACCAATTCGGTCGCCGGATACCTGGTGAACGGGTTGGACGGATTGACGACCTACACTGCGAATCCAGGGCAAACCGGATTCCCCACCTGTCTGACCGGATCGTGCCTGCCGGTGAACGTCGATCCAAGGACGTTGGCTGCCGCGCAATTGCCCGCGCGCGACATCACAATCAGAGCGGGCCGCAGATCGTTCTACCAGGCGCAGTTCGCGAAGTACGGTTTGAACTTTGATCTGTTGCCTAACTATCCCGATAAGCTGGTGAATCCGCGCAGTCAGGTGTTGTCTATCGGCGCGGAGCGCGAGGTCGTGAAGGGGTTGTTCGTTGGTGGCGACTACGTTCATCAACACTATAGCGGCATGGATCGCACAGTCGATCTAAATGCCCCTTCTCCCTTCGATCGCACGGCGCCACTACAGTTCCGTTGCGCAGCGGGCCACGTAACCTGTCCCATTTCAGAGACTGTAGCTGCTGCCAACGCGACCCGTCCCATTGCTCCGGTCAACGGGGGCGTCCGCCAGGTGAATGTGATCATGAACTTCGGGGTCGCCGACTATGACGGTTTGCAGACTCTGATCAGCTACCGCGGTAATCGACGAGTCTATGCATCGCTCAGCTATACGTTATCCAAAGCGACCAATACCAGCGAGCCGGACGGCAACGGCATTGGATCCAACCAGGGCATCATCTCGCGTCTCGGCGAGGAAGAACGCGGACCGAGCGTGGTTGATCAGCGTCATCGCGCGGTCATTACCCTCAGCTACCGATTCCCATTCAACATCACTGCAGGCACGCTCACTCAGCTCGCGTCTGCGCGTCCTTTCAACTCCACAACGAACGCCGACAACAATGGTGACGGAATACTGAACGACCGGCCTGTGATCGATGGCCGGATCATTAGTAAGTCGGCGTTTCGGGGAACCCCGACATCTGACGTAGCGGCCTTCGTCGAGGGACGCATCAAGACTTCAGAACGTACGACCCTGCTGCTCCGGTTGGAGGGCTTCAATCTCTTCAATCACGGGAATTTCCTGGGCCGTGGCGTTACTACTTACGGCAATGGCGCTGCGCCGCTAAACACATTCGGCCAGTTCGTTGGCGGCGTCGGTACGACCACAAATGCGATTCCCGCATTCGCCAACATCGATCCGCCGCGGATGTTGCAGTTACAAGCGCGGTTCATCTTCTAAGCGAAGCGATTGTTATTCGCGTGTTGCATTAGGGGCGGAAAGTTGAGGAGCAGTACCTGAAAAGGGATCTCTTCTTGAACTACCGCCCCGATTCACGTTTGCAGGGTTTGAGGATTCTGGCCTATCGGCTGACAACAATTCGCATGAATGGTTGACGTCACAGGAAGAAACTGCGATGAAGAGTTCACCATCCACTGAACTCCGAACTTGTCCGCAAACGAACCGTAGTACGCTCCCCAGAACATGTCTTGCAGCGGCATTTTCGATTTTTCCACCCGCGGAAAGGCCGTTGAAGAGTCGCTCCGCTTCTTCCTTGCTGTCCGGAGAGATAGCGATATAAAAGTTGTTCCCGATCGTCAGCTTTTGCCCCAATAATTCCAGCGAGTCGGTACCCATCAGAACGGTTCCACTGCCGATTGGCAAGGGGCGCGGCAATTTTCTTGTTAGCTACGAGCGCGACTTTCAGATTGGTGATCTGGAGCCCTGAATCCGACATTCGAGGCGCGAAAGCAGGGCGGATCCTTACGCCACAGTTCTTCATCGCGCCGGTCGCTTTTACTGATGAGTTTGAATCCAGCCGATTCACTGTGTCCGGCTCAGAACCAAGGAACGGAGAGTCAGCGTAAGCACGGCACTGCGGAATTCCATTTAGTGGAATTTGATCTGAAGCAAACGAAATCGCATGCCAATGGACAAGTTTAGGTGAGCTTCATGCGCCGCAGAAGATCCTGGTAACGCGCGTCTGAGCGCAACGGGGCGAGCATTGGTTCAACCTTAAAATAGATCATCTCGGTTGAATGATCGGCGTAAGCTTTTTCCAGCCAGGCAAACGCTTTATCCTTCTCTCCTAGACCGACATAGATCAGGGCGATGTCATAGGGGGGGACGTACTGCCGTTTCGCGCGGTCTTGCAACTCGGCGAGCGCGGCCCGCGCTTCAGACTCTTTCCCTGAGAGGGCCATGACGTGCGCAATGTGCGCCCTAATCTGAGGCGTGTCTCCGGCTATTTCGAATGCCGTGTTGTACTCGATGAGTGCCTCGCGGTAACGACCCTCTTGCACATAAGCAAGGCCGAGACGGAGATGCGTGCGCATGAAGTCTTTGTCCAGCTCCAACGCGCGCTGATATTGCTTGATCGCCTGGTCGTAACGTCCCTCGTAGTAATCGATACGTCCAAGGTTCACGTTGGTCACCAGCAACAGCGGGTCCAGCTCGAGCGCTCGCCGCATCGCCGCCCGTGCCTCATCCATTCGCCCCATCGCAATCAGATTGAGACTGCGCCAGTGATGCAACAGTGGATAATTAGGATTAAGCGCGATTCCTTTTTGAAACTGCTCTTCCGCTCCGTCCCAGTCCCATTCGTAGTAGGCTTTGAATTGGCCCAGCGCCGTGTAAGCTTCGGCCAAAGTGCTGTCGATAGACAGTGCCTTTTCTGCAGCGGCCTTGGCCTTGGGGAAAGCATCATTAGGAGCAGCCAGCGTGAAGAAGCTAAGCAGAGTATAGGTATCTGCCAGGCCAACGTATGCGAGGGAATAATTTGGGTCGAGTTTGATCGCCTGCTGAAAATATGAGAGCGCTTTTTGCAGGCTGTCAGCTGTTCTCCTGTTCCACATGTACCTACCCTTGAGATAGGCCTCGTAGGCTTCATTGTTTTCGGTGTAGCGCTTCGTTAACCGCTCCTTTGTTGCCTCGCCCCCTCCCTTCATTGCCACGATCGTCGTGCGTGCCACTTTTTCCGCAACGAGGTCTTCAACTGCAAAGATATTCGTGAATTTCTCTTCGAAGCGATCGGCCCAGAGTGATGTCCCGTCGCTTGTGCGCACGAGTCGTGCAGTCACGCGCACGCGATCACCAATGCGCTGCACCTGTCCTTCGAGAACTGCATCGACTCCCTGTTCACGTCCTGCCTCGAGAGGGTCCTTGCCCGTATTCTGATATTTGGCGACCGCCTCTGTTTGGCGCACGATTACCTGGCGGGTTTGACTGAGACTAGTGATCAGGGCGTCAGCCAGTCCCAAACTTAAGTACTCATCACCCTTCTCACTACTCAAAACTCTAAAGGGCAGTACCGCAATCGATCTCACGCTCAACGAGGGCTGCACAGCTGTTGCCCTGGGCGGATGCTTGAAGCGCCAAACGAAGAAAAATCCAACGGAAATGGCGAGTAATACGCCGGCTCCGAGCATCAACAATAACCGGCCTCGTTCGTGCGGACGACCAGGCGAGGAATCAACAACAGTCGTTGAAGGAGTTCCAAAAATCGTTTCTGTATAGGAATGTGAGTTGGCCTGATTCAGAGAAGGGGTACGACTTGTTGCATCACTTGCTGGTTCCTCATCCTCTTGAGCCTTTCGCACTTCAGCTACAAAGCGATAGCCGCACTTCGCTACGGTCTCAATATATTTGCTTTCGCGCGGCTCGTCGCCCAAAGCCTTTCGCAAAGTATGGATGATGACATTCAGGTTTCCCTCTTCAACTATGGTATCGCGCCAGACCCTTTCCAGCAGCTCTTCTTTCCTGACAAGATGTCCACTACTTCGAACCAGCAGGGCCAGCGTTTGAAAAGCCTTCGGAGTTAGCGCCACCAGTTGATCCCCGCGCAAAAGGGTGTGTTCCGCCGCGTCTAGCCGGAACGGCCCGAACTCATATCTCTCTTGAATATGCGAAGCCATAAGAGATGAAAGGATTTTTAAAGACTTATTAGAGCGCTTTTAATGTCTTTACAAAGCTTCTCTAAAGACTGTTAGTTGCCTGTCACGTAACCTGTGCGACATCATCAGGCCTCCGTCATAGATTCCGACTCACTGTGAAAGGTCGGGTATGTCAGACAAACATCTTTACGTTCTAGCGGAATATTCAACGTTATCCTCGGCAGCGCGAATCATATAACCGTACCTGAGACGGTGCAAGTACAAGAAAAGTTGAGAAGGTCAGGGTTTGCTTTAGGGCGCTGCACTCGCCACGTAAGCCTCGGGCAACGACTCGATCCTTACTAAACTTCTGTTCCTGGAGAATGCAACGCCTCCCTTTAGGACAATCGCTCAAACGCTGCGCACGTAATAGTGGTATTGGTCAATGAACTCTCATCGTGTTATGTCCCAAACAATTTGTAGAATTCAACTCAGAAAGGTGGAATGAATATGCTGTCTTTCAACTCTTGCAGGTTCGCTCACGTCCTTGGACTCTTCATTATTCTGCTCATCCCTTTTTCCGTTAGTGCGCAGGTTTCCGGGGGAACCGTCTCCGGGAAGGTAACCGACAGTAGCGGTGCGTTGATTCCGGGGGCGGCGGTGGGGATTCGAAACATTGCCACGGGAGTTGCCACGAATCTTACCGCGAATGAAGACGCGATCTATCGGGCCGCTAACCTTTTGCCCGGGGAGTACGAGATCACCGCTTCCGCGCCAAACTTTACCTCTTTCCTGCAAAAGGGTGTAACGCTCACCGTCGGAGCAGACTTAACTGTTGACCTCAAGTTGACGCCCGGCGCCGTTACGGCAGCAATCATGGTTTCCGACGATGCGCCGACTGTGGACACGACCACTCCTACAATAAGCGCCGTAGTGAACGAGCGAACGATTGTTGAACTGCCGCTCAACGGCCGCGATTGGACGAGTCTGGCTACGTTGCAACCTGGGATTTCTAGTATCCGAACCCAATACCAGAGTGGGGGCACGGCCTCTCGCGGCAACCGTGGCT
>JBDTYQ010000077.1:0-16719 GCA_040005515.1 bacterium | reverse complement strand
GACCGCTCTTTGCCGTCAACGGTCTTACTGCGCGCTACTCGCTGCAGTTCAGCTTTGCTTTGCAGAACGAGTTCACGCAGGCGACGCATTTGATCTCCATCGCCATTCTGTTCAAGCGCTCTCCGTCGTTCATCCAGGTTCTGCATTGAGATTGAGGCCGCATCAAGGCCCGAGAAGTTCAAAACATTCGGTGAGATTGGTTCGGCGAGTTTGGCTTCACGCCATTTTGCATCGCAGTTTAGGACTTCCGGATGTCGCAGCACGGCGCCTTCGTCGGCAAGAGTCCGCGCGATTGTCGCCGGGCTAACCACTGCTCCAGTTCCCAGGGTTTCCCGCACTTCCTGCTGGATCGCGTCGAGTTCCCGAGCGCCCACGGACTCGCAATCGAGCTTTTCCCAGACTTCAATAATGAGTTCATCGCGCGTACGCGAGCCCCACCCTTTCGTTTTCATGTAGCAATGCTGATAGCACTCGATGCGCGATGAGATCAAGCCGTGGGTTCTCTGCATTGGGGTTCGTGTTAGACTCGAACCCCAGTTCAGAGAATGTCCAAACAAGCTACCGGCAGCGTGCGCGCTTATGCCACTGACCAAAGTTAGACCCAGGCTCAGTCGGGATGAGGCGCGGCAGTTCATTCTTAACGCGGGTCACGTCTTAGCCAAAAAGCCATTTAAACCACACGCGGTCTTTACGGGCGGTCACGCTCAGACGCTTGCGGCATTCGCCTGGCCTCGTCGCTTTCGATACGATTCCCACACCGATGAAGCACGGCTGTTTGACGTCGCTTCAAACACGAAAGTCCTCGGCCATTGTCGTTGGCAATCGAAACGGGACGAACATCCGACGATGGTCATCTGGCACGGTATCGAAGGATCCAGCGATTCTGTGTACATGCTGGCCATCGCCGGCAAGGCGTTCGCGGCGGGCTTCAACGTGTTGCGCATGAACCTTCGTAACTGTGGGGGCACTGAAGATCTGACACCCACGCTTTACCATGGTGGGCTGACGGACGACTTGCGTGCGGTCGTTGAAGAACTGATCGAAAAGGACGGCTTACAGCGAATCGCGGTCATCGGGTTTTCGCTAGGGGGCAACATGGTGTTGAAACTGGCGGGAGAGTATGACGGCGACGCGCCTGCGGCAGTCTCAGCGGTCTGTGCGGTATCGCCTTCAGTTGATCTTGCGGCTAGCGCTAAGCTGCTCGACAAGCGTTCAAACTGGCTTTATCACCGCGATTTTCTGCGGCGCTTAAAAGGCAGACTCAGTCGGAAGAAAAAACTCTATCCGGGACTTTACGACACTAGCGAACTGCACTTAGTTCGCACGCTCAGAGAGTTTGACGATCGCTTCACATCGCGCGCGCATGGCTTCGAAGGTGCGGATGATTACTATCACCGTGCGAGCTCAATCCGCGTGATCGACAAGATCCACATCCCCGCGTTGATAGTTCACGCCCAGGACGATCCCTTCATTCCCTTCACGCCGCTGGACGACATCGCGATCGCGGCAAATCCTTACATTCTTTTGCTAGCGCCGGAGAAAGGCGGCCATGTGGCCTTCATCGGCGCCGAGACTAACGGCGAAGATCGCTTTTGGGCCGAGAATCGCGTTGTTGATTTTTGTCGTTTAGCCGATCGGGCGGAGCAGTAGGCAGTAGGCACCGCGTACAAAAAAGTGAAAGGCAGCGAAACTTTATTCGCTGCCTTTCTCGTTTGTGCCCATTGCCTTCTGCTTTTTGCTTCCTGCCTTCTACCCCTTTTCCTCACGGTCCGAAGCGGAGCCGATACTCCGGTGAGTTCATGAATCCGTTTACCATGCTGCGCGAATCCCCAGTCGTATCCAGCAGCTGGATCCAATCGAGGTAGAACGCATCCGGATCACGCCGCAGGTAACCGAAGTACTGCATTACTACGAACGCCTGATTGAAGTACTTATTGCTGACCTCAGCGCTTTCGTTGATCTCGCGAAGCACCTGGGCTCGCGGTGGCCCTGGTGCCCCCGCCAAAGCAATCCAATTATTGCGGGCCGTTTGCGAGACTGTTACGCCTGCCGTGGAAAGCAACAGGTCCACATACTGCGAGGCGCTCAGTCCGTTGAACCTCGACACGAATGCCGGCCGAGCAATAAACTCATTACTAAACGCCACCTTCGCGGCTTCGAGTTCAGCTGGAGTCAGGAACCCGCTGACCCGCGCGATGTCCGGCATGAACTCCGCGTAATCGGGCTTGCGACCAAAGGCCACTGGGTAGAAGCGGTAAATGAAATAACCGCGCTGCTGAAATTCCGGAGCGAGGAAGAACGCAGAAGAAACGTGAATCCGATCGCAGCTGATGTCCCCTGGATGACACTTGTTCAGAATATCCTGCCACCCCGCGTAGCCGGCTGGATCGGGTTCGCGGTTAAGGAAGTCGATGTAATGCTGGCGTACGAAGAAAGGTGTTTGGTCGATAGGATTGGGCCCGTTCGCAGCACCGTCATTGTCGGTGATGGTGACGGTCGCGCTAGTGGGAGTTCCAAACCCGTCGCCCGTTACATTGCTCAGAGTGATCGTGAAGCTCTCGTTACCTTCGCTGTAGCTGTCGTCCACAATCGGTATTGAGATCGTCTTCGTTGCTTCACCTACCGCGAAGCGCAGCGTGCCCACCGAGATTGCGTAGTCGCACCGGGCTGAAGCCACACCATTAATAACGCTGCAATTGTTCAGGGCGGCCGTATCGCTCGTCCTGTAATCAACGGTCGCCGCGACAGTGGTGGGACCGGAACGGAAGACCGTAAGAGTCGCTGAGCCGCCGCTCTCCACCACACTGTACCTGCCAAAAGTGAGCTGAAGGCTAGGCGCATTCGAGGTGTGACTGAGATTCAGCACAACGTTGCCGGTGCCCGCAGTACCGTTTTGGTTATAGCCATCTACGGCTATTTGATAGGTCGTTCCGCCTACTGCGTTGAAGCTTACCCTACTGGTTAAAATGCCAGGTGTCCCTTCATCATCGTTGCGAGCGATGATGGTCAACCCACTTACGCTGGTTCCCGTATAGACTCCGAGCAACGTGTCGAAGCTACTTCCTTCAGTCGTGATTGTTACTGGCCCACTAGCCGGGGCCAGCCAACGGTACCAGACAGACGCTCCTCCGATATTCCCGGCCGGCTCATGATTTGGTTCACCGGGTTCCTTGTCAGCACCAACGTTGCTTCCCGAGACGCTTCCTGAGTAACCGCTCAGAACCTGTGCCGTTGCGAAATAGTTGTTTGAAGGTCCTACCGGACCGGTCACTGAAATATTGATCGGAGCGGACACCGTCGTATTACCGCTATTGTCCGTTGCTCTTGCGGTAAGCACATGAGGTCCGCCGGAAGCATTAGTCCAGGTTACCGAGTAAGGCATCGCGATCGCGGTGCCGATGATTGTATTGTCCGCAAAAAAATCGACCTTACTGATAAAGCCATCACTATCGCCAGCAGTCGCATTGATTGTGATGTTCGCCGGCGGATCGAAACTCGCACCGCTTGCAGGAGACGTGATGTTAACAGTTGGTAGCTGGCCAGTGCTGATGCCGATGGAAAACATGCCGCGCCCGTGAGTCGCAGCGACAAGCGTGTTGCCCATCCAGAAGAGCTCATTGACCGAGCAGTTCGTCGGTCCGTCGTTGGTGGGTGACCAGGACAATCCGCCATTGGCACTCGCGAAGACCCCGACTTCGGTTCCTACATAAAGAAAGTTCGGATCTTGTTCCCAGACAGTGATGGTGCGCACGGGTGCGAGCGGCAAATTGCTTGTGAGGTTGGTCCATGAAACGCCGTTGTTGTTGGTGCGCCAAACCTTCCCGCTACTGGTGAACTGACCGAACGTTGCATAGACGCGGCTGGAGTTCGTCGGATCGATAGCGATCCGGGTGCAGATGGTCCCAGGTAAGGGCGACCCTGAGTTTGCCTGCGTCCACGTAGGCGTCGGATCCGTGCCGTTCGTCGTGTAATAGATGCTTCCATTGTTGTGGCCTACCCAGATTATGTTTGAGTTGCCCTTGGCTACTGCGATAGCACTTATGTTCGGGCCAACTGTGTTCTTAATGATCGTCCAGTTAATTTGGGATGGCACCGTCGTCTTGGCATTCGTACTGCGCCAGAGTCTTGAGCCGCCTGCCAACAACGTGTTTGGATCATTGGGATCTATAACGAATGGAGCAATGAAGTTGGTTGAGCCAGTGGTTCCTCCAGCGTCCGATATCCCCTGATAGATGTCGCTCGAGGACAGGCCTCCATTGGTGCTGCGATGAAGCTGCAGATATTGAAACTCGCCATAGAAATAATTTGGGTCCGTCAGGTCAGATGCACACCAACCCCCATCTCCGCCGGCCATAGAGTTCCACGTGCCCGTGCCGCCACTGTAGCGAAGCGTGCCGTTATCCTGGGTACCGCCGATCACACGACCGCTTGCAGCATTACCCGCCCCGCCGTAAAACTGCGTGATCCCAAGATTATTATTCAGCGACTGAACTACCATCGTGGGGGCGCGAAAGTTGGTCGTCCGCCAAATACCGCCGTCGTTTCCGAAATAGACAGTGCCATCAACTGGCGACTCAACGATCGCGTGCTGATCTGTGTGTAGCGCACCGACGATGTTCAGCGTCGTGCCACCGTTGGTACTACGCCAGAGACTAATGCCACCGACGATTACGGTGTTGGGATTCGTGGGATCCACCCAGACGATATTGTCGTACCAGCCCTGACTTTGGAGATAGGTGCCTGAATTTACGAGTGAATAGCTAAATCCGCCATCAGTCGATCGATAGAGTTGCCCGGTGCCTGCCTCCACGCTTGCATATACAATTGATGAATCGCTGCGCGCGTAGGCGACTTCCGAACGTCCGCCCGAAGGGACACCTGTCGCCGCCGTCCAAGTCAGCCCGCCATCAACAGAATAACGAGCACCGCTGGTCCCAGAAGCGATCGCTTTATTGGCGTCATTGGGATCGATGTTGAGATCCAGTGCGGCCGACGAGGATCTTTGGCTCCAGCTTGCGCCACCGTCGGGAGTGCGCCAAATTCCAGTTAAGGTTGCAGCCAGGATGATCTGGCTGTTAGTGGGATTGACGGCGAGTCGGTTCACAAAAAACCAACTGGGATTTGCCGTTGCCGGCAGTTGAGCCCACGTAATGCCACCGTCGGTTGTCTTGAATATTCCTGCACCCTGGATCCGATCCTGATTCCCAAAACCTTCACCGGTCCCGACGTAAAGCACGTTCGGATTGGTGGGATCAATAGCCATGCTGCCGATTGCAATGCTGGCAAGGAAATCAGACATGGGCGACCAACTCGCGCCACCATTTGTTGTTTTCCAAACACCACCGCCGACACTGCCCACCCACAGTGTTTGCGGGTCCGTCGGGTGAACGATGATTGAACGGATGCGTCCACCAATGTTGCCCGGGCCCAGCCAGGTCCAACCGGAAGTATTGATTCCTGCTGCGGGATCGATGCTTTTGGCGCTGCCTGATTCAACGGGCCACGCCTGCGAATCGACAGTCATGGCTTTCGCCTGGTTCCACGCGCGCAAGAGAGCGCCCTCAAGGATCTTCCCTTTTTCATCAATCATCGCAAGACGACGCCACTCTTCAGCTTTGTCAGGTTGATCTTGCTTTCGCTCGGGCTCGCGCTCGCTCTCTTCATCTCTTGGGTATTCGATTGTACGGTTAAAACTCAAACGGTTGGCTGCAACGACGTTCCCTGAACTGCCCGACCGCTCAGCCTGCTCCACCAGAGCCTTGCCGGTCTTTTCCGCTGAGCGTTCCCCGGCAGCGAGCGTTTCAGCAACGAAGGGAGAGGTACCCGACTGATCACCGTTTACTGCTGCTAAGGGTGTCGGAACGCCGGCGACGTGCGTAGCCTGGACCGAGTGGCGCGCGCTTAATGTGCCCATCAACATTGAAGCGATGGCCAGTGAAATCAGGGCGGAAAGGAAGAAGTTCCGGCGATATTTAGCGAAAGATTTGTGCATGGCCAATTACCGCGCTGGCGCCAGGAACATCTGGTCGAGTGACAGCTTCAAACGGGGGGAACGACTTGAGCGATCAAATGGGGACTACGCATTGTCGGTTGACTGCGACGTCAACTGCGAACAGCGTTTGAGGCGACAACCGATTGCATGAACCGCTTCTGTAGCCGGGAACCGAAGACGGCGTAGACTTGGCGTTTGCCAACGGTAACAGATGCATTTTCTCGTAGCGACGGTTGTCTGACCTCAGTTGGCTTAAGAGCGGTTCTTCGGGGGTAGTCCGCCCTCAGGGATCGCTGCGAGCCAATCCAGCGGTAATAGAACCGTATATTTTCTCGTTAGATGGTGTCAAGCGCCGTTCATCGTCCAAGTGCTCACGAAAATGGAGCAGTACGGAGCGCTTTCTGACTGAGGACTACTTAATTTTGGCGAGGATTCGCAGCGCGTGATTGCGGGCGATGAGGGGGACATGCTCGTCGGTGCTTACCTCTTTGAGCAGCGGCACGAGTTGTTGCGGATCGGACAGTCCGTTTCTCTTCAAGAGCGACTCCGTGAGTTCCATTAATTTGGGTGCGTTGAGCGGTTGGTTTTCCCGGGCCACAGAAATGTCAAAAACAAGGTTAGCCTGATCGGCAACGCGGCGGTATTCAGTTACCAGGGCCAGCGCGTCAGCATTCTTTGTCCAGTTGAATTCTGCCGTTCGTTTGCGCTCGCCCTCGGCCATCGTGATCCGCATCGTGCCGAGGTGCGGAAACTGCCGCTCGGCCTGGTAGGCAGTATCCTCATCGAGAAAGTGAAGCGCTTGCCAGAGTGCGGAGATACGCGCCAGGGCAGACTGAGAGATTTGCAGGTCGTCGACGATTGGCGTGTCTTCATTCAACCGCTCAAACGTGATCTTGCCGCGGCCGTTTGCATCGTGCTCAATCACAATGTGACGAACCACAAACTGAGGTTGAGTAAACTCGTAAGTGAAATGCGCATTGCCCATCCCGGGTACGTTCGCGACCAACGCGGGTAACACCGCCGCCGGTGCGGTGGATTCCGGCCGAGTGTTCTGCTTGTTTCCAGAGGGCTGCTGGGCGAAGCCATGAATCGCCGCGCCGGGAATTACCAGTGCGACGAAGAGGTATTGCAGAATTCTTGAAGGTCGTTTACTCACAGGTTGGTTCTGATGGTCATTCTAGGCGAAAGGTTTGCGCGGCACAAAGCGTACAAAGAAGTGGTAGTGTCCTGGTTTGGTTTTGTGTAACGCAAATTGTTCTCGCGAGCCCAGAAACGGCAGGGACAAGCTTCATAAATTGAAAAGGCGGGCTCGGGCCCGCCACCATTATCTAACGTCCAAAAAGTGGAACGATGACTTCTTGTCGGCCCTATTGAAATCTCACCGAAACCAGTTTCGAGACGCCCGGTTCTTCCATCGTGACGCCATAGAGGGCGCGAGCCATTTCCATCGTCCGCTTGTTGTGAGTAATCACGATGAACTGTGTATTTGCGGACATCTCCGCCACCTTATCGGTGAAACGTCCGACATTGGCCTCATCGAGCGGAGCATCAACTTCGTCGAGCAAGCAGAAGGGAGCCGGGCGGTAGTGGAAAATACCAAGCACGAGCGCGAGTGCCGCCATGGCCTTTTCACCGCCGGAGAGCAGCAGAACATTCTGCAGTCTCTTGCCGGGAGGCTGCGCTATCACGTCGATCCCAGACTCGAGGACGTCGTCAGCTTCAATCAAACTCATTTCACCACGGCCGCCGCCGAACAATTCTTTGAAGAACTCGCCAAAGTTCGCGTTGATCTGTTCGAACGCGGTGCGAAATCGCTCGCGCGAGCGGCGCTTGATTTCTCGCAACGCCTCTTCGGTGGAGCTGATGCCGTCGAGAATATCCTGACGCTGCACCGTGAGGAACAGCAGCCGCTCTTCCGATTCAGTCAGTTCTTCAAGCGCGAGTTCGTTAACCGCACCAAAACCCTCGAGCCGAGAGCGCAGTTCTTCGACGCGCGTGTGTCCCGAGTCCAAATCAAAGTCGGCATCGAGCGGATGCTCGTGCGCCAACTCTTCCAGCGACTGATTCAGTTCAGCCGCGCAGTTTTCCCGAACAAATGTCAGGCGCGCCTGCGCCTCTGCACGTTGCACCTCAATTGCACTGCGTGAGTTTCGGACTTCAGCGGCCCGACGATTCAACTCCGAAAGCTCTTCTGAGAGCGCGTCGGCTTGCTGTCGCGTTTGCTCGAGGCGCGTCAGGAGTACGGCAATCTCCTGCTCCTCTCGAGCTCGTTCCTCAGCCACAGCGTTGGCATTGCGCTCGAGCTCGGCGATCGATTGTCCCAGCTCTTCGATTCGAGTGGTGATTTCGATTACTTCGAACCGGTGACGCTCGATCCTGGAAGCGAGGTCGGCATACTCACCTTCGATTCTTCTTAATTCCGCAGACGTGGCGCGTCGTCTCTCTGCAGCAGCGGCCGCGCTGGCACGCTGTACTGCAAGACCTTCGCTGCCCAGTTCGGCTGCTCGACGCGCATCAGCTAAGAATGCCGAGGCCGTCAGTACAGTTTCGCCCGCGGCGAGTCGGGCAGCTTCGGCGGCTTCAGCATCTGAAAGCGCTGTGATCCGGCGTTGCTCTACATCCCGGTGCTCCTCCGCCACTCGGGCAGAATCTTCCGCGACGACACGCAGATGACGTTCGGCGCGTTCAATCTCCTGCGCGAGTCCAGCCGCATTGAGTTCGCGTGTCATCATCTCGCGCTCTTCGCGTCCGATTGCTTCGTTGTAAATCACGACCGCATCTTCGAGCTCTACCAACAACGTGCGAGCCTGCCTGGCTGCCTCCTGAGCAGAACCCAGTTCTGAACGCAGGACTTCGGAGCGCGACTCGAGCTCCCGCAGTTCCCTCTTGAATGCCAATAAGCCGGCTCCCTCTTCGATCGCGCGGGCGTCGCCGGCACTGACGAACTGGCCACTCGCTACCCAATCCCCGTTCAAAGTCACATAGACTTCGCCCGTCGCCAGTGATCGCGTCATGGCATCGTCGAGGTTGGTGGCGAGACGAGCATTCATACGCTGCGGCATCGTTCTCAGCAGGACCGGCATTAGCTCGCGCGGTGCTCCGAGCAGATCACTGATGCGCAGGTTGTCGAGATCTTCACTGCCATACGAGAGCGATAGAGCGGAACGCTCTTCGAGTTTGCAGGTAAGAGTGTCCACCTCATCGCTGGCGCCGTGCAGTCCCGCAACAAGAAAACTCGCGCGGCCGCTGTTGTTCTCTCTTAACCATTGAGCAGCGCGCGCTGCGTCGTCAGGCGTGGGAACGATCACAGACTGCAGCGATGATCCCAGCACACCTTCCACCGCACGTTCCCACTTGGCCTCAACGTTCAACGCGTCTGCCAGGGTGCCGATGAAATGGAAGTCGCGTGGTGTTTCAGTCTGCGTGAAGAGAAGTTGGACCGCGGAAGAATAATAAGCACGCCGATCGTCGAGCTCTTTCAAACTCTCCAGGCGGTGTCGGGTTCGCGATGACTCATCGCGCACTCGCGTCAGTTCGGCTTCCGTATCACTCACCGCTTCGTGACCCTGGACCACTGCATGTACCGCAATTTCGCGTTCAGCGTTCAGTACAGCTATGTGTTCGCGCGCAGACGTCAGCTCCGCACCGAACCGCTCCGCCTCAGCCTGCCGTTCGGCGTGTTGTGTCGCTGCTCGCTCTCCCTCGCGCGCCAGACCTTCCGTCTGGGTGACGAGGCGCTCGATGGTTCCTTCGAGTTGTCGGGCAATCTCTCGCAAGCGCTCGGCGACCGCCGTATGCTGAAGTAGTTCGGCACGAGCAGCTTCGATTTCCATCTCGGCTGTCGCGGCTGCAGTCAACTTTAGCGTGTAGCTCTCTTCGGCTGTCTTCAGGGAAGACGCACTCGCGTCTGACTCAGTGCGGAGAGTTGCATCCTGTTCCTGAAGGCGCTTGCATTCCCCTTCAACCAGAACAAGCCGCGTGGAAAGTGCCTCGATCTCGGATTCGATTTCGACTTTGCGTTTGTCGAGCGAGACTACCTGCTCTTCCTGATAAGTCCGCTCGCGCAATTCCCGGTCGCGGCGCAGCACTGCTTCGGCAGCAGCAGCACGAGCAGCAGCAAGCTCGTCTTCAGTGGTGCGAGCTTGATGTGTTGCGCTTCGTGCGTCTTCTTCACGTTGAGCTAACTCGCCGGCAAGAGAACTCTCCAGCGCGCAAACTTCTGTCAGCTTGGTTTCAGTCTCGTCCAGCAGAGCTGTCAGCCGACGATCGTCAGCAACGTAAACGTGGCGGAGCAACTCGCGCAGCTCTTCACGGTGCAGGCGATAACGGCGGGCCTTGGCCGCCTGGCGCCGCAGGCTGTTCACCTGGCGATCGATCTCAGAAATAATGTCGGAGATGCGGGAAAGATTTCCGCGCGCCGATTCGAGGCGAGACTCCGCGGCGCGTTGGCGCACGCGAAACTTAGTAATCCCAGCCGCTTCTTCAATGATCGTGCGGCGGTCCATCGGTTTCGCGGAAAGAATCTGGCCGATACGTCCTTGTTCAATGATCGCGTAATGGCCGCCCGAAAGGCCGGTGCCTGAGAAAAGGTCCTGAATATCGCGTAAGCGGCACAGACGATTGTTAAGCAGGTATTCGCTCTCGCCCGAACGGTACAGCCGCCGCGTCACTGCGACGGACTCTCCAGGTTGAAACTCGAGAGCGAGGTTCCGCCGTCGCCAGTGGCGCTTGTGAGCCTTCGTTCCCGGTGGCTCAACGGCAACCACTGCGTCACTTGTTTCCGGGATCTCGGCGCTTAATGTCTCAACTTCGGCGGGAATCTCTGCCCCAGCAGTATCCACCGGCGGTGCGGCGTCCTCAGTTCCAGCCGGCAAGACAGCATCAAGGCTGACGATCCGCTCGTCTATCTGCTCGAGTGTGGAATCGATATCTTCAATATCGGGTTCGTGCTCAATGACCTCGTCGCGCACCATGTGCATGACGACCTCGGCCATCCCGCTCGGCTGACGGTTTCGCGAGCCCTGAAAGATCACGTCCTTCATTTCCGCGCCGCGCAGGTGTTTCACGCGCTGTTCGCCCAATACCCAGGCGATGGCATCGGCCACATTGCTCTTGCCGCACCCGTTGGGTCCGACAACGGCGGTGATCCCTTCCCCGGTGAAGAGAATTTCTGTGTAGTCCGCGAAGGATTTAAACCCGGTGATCTCTAAGCGTTGAAGTTTGAACATGCGTGCAAATCGGTCTATTTCGGCTCGTCCGTGGATTGGAACCCAATATCCACCGAGGTAACGTACGGGTGTGCCAATATAAGTGGGAGTTGCTTAGGATGTCAACTAAAACCTTAGCTTAGTTAACTTTAATGAAGTGAGAAGCAAAGTTAGAAGGCGCGCTTAACTTTTCGCGCCCTCCTGCGGTGGAGCATAGGAACTGGCAGTCATTACGCCGCAACCCTGACAGTTCAGTTGGGAACTGCCGCTGGTAGGTCTCGCCGGACGTAAAGGAGGAAGTTCACCCCCGGCCGGAGCGAGTAGCTCCCCGCGGAATTGAGGCCGGAACTCACCTGCTGGTAGTCGTTCCCAAACTTTGACTCTATCTCGGAGCCTTGCGCCTCGGAAGCAATGATTACGGGCTCTGTAGATGCAGTTACCTGTCCGTGATAGCCCACTCGAGTGTAGTCGCGGAAGTACCACGGTAACGGCCAGTACTCCGGTGCCATGATGGTGATTCCCGTCAATGGGCCCTGTTTCGTGCGTGCCGCCACCGCGTCGATCTCCTTCAGGAGAGCGAGAGTCTCCCGCTGAGTGTGCGCATAGACGTAGACATAATACTGAGAATCATTGTCGTAGTTGAAGAAGTTCAGATCGATCGTCTGATACCCGCTCAATCCCACCGCCAGGACCAGGATTGACACAATCATCCTGATCTGACCCAGACCGTCGTCCCAGATCATCTGCAACGCGTACCCGCCTGTGATGGCCAAGGGAACAATGAAGTTCAAAGCGAGCCACGGAGTTTTATAGGCGATGAGGGAATAGGCAGCGAGGATCCCAAATCCCCACAGACTGCAGAACAGCGCGAAGGAGTTGCGCGGCTTCCACACCAGCAGCGCTGCTCCGATTGAACCGAGGAAGAGAATCGGCGACTCCTGACGGATTAGCCACCGGATGTACGTGGTCAGGGGATGAACATGAGCTTGCTTCCCTGTCTTGGTCCAGAAATCGAACGTTCTCAACGAGTCGTAAACGCCCTTGGGATAGTTCGTAAAGAAGGACGAATAAAAGAGCACGTTGAGTGACACGAACACGACTATGGCGATCACCGCCCAGACGGCAATTCTGGCGGGACCCCCGAGCCTTTCGATCGGATTCGGTGCCAAGTTCGTATCCGGGGCCGGTGCGCGTCGTTTGCCCCTTCGCCAGCGTTCCAGATCTTTGCGCCTCAGTGCGCGATAGACTTGAGTGACAACAAGTGCGATGACCAACACCGCCACGGAAATGATCGCCGTTTCCTTGGTGGCGAAGAGAAGCGCGAGAGAAGCGGTCGCGAGCATCAGAAAAACGGGGTGGCTGTCCTCGTAGTACTTCAGCCCGGCTACGACTGCGCCGAGAGTAAAGAAGACGAATTGGGTCTCGTGGATGAAGTAACGCGAGAGGTAAACGGCGCCGGGAGAGATCGCCAGCAGCAAGGCTGCTGACAGAGCGCCAATTGTACCGATGCGTCGCCGCAGCAAAAGGACCAGCCAGATCGTGGCGATGCCGAAGAGTGCCGGAATCAACCGGATGGTTACTGTCGTGAGTCCGTACTTGTTTTGCGCGGATGGACCAAAAAGAAACCTGAAGATCCAGGGAATGATTGCGGCAAAGTAGTAGATGGTCGGCCCGTGATAGTTGGCGGGGTCATATTGATAAGCGCCCTCGCGGACCAGCCTGACGAGAAAGTTTCCGTTTACACCCTCATCGTGATGGAGCGGTACAAGATTCAGGTCATAGAGACGGAGCAGCGCCGCGATCGCCATCACGGAGATGCTGGCGATACGCCAGGCGCGTTCCGAGAGATCCCCGCGCGTCGCTTCGACTCCCGCCACTGCCTCCGCCTTCGACTTGGTGAGTGGCTGATCTGGACGACTTTTCTTTTTACCTTTGCGGGATTTCGTAGAGTTGGTACTCACCTGCTTCTCCGACCTTGATGAATTTCGAAAAGAACTGATCATTCACGCCAAGCATATTGCGTTCAAGTGGGCCGAGCACAACAAAGTTGACCTCATATTTTCGCAGGAGCACGTCGGCATCTGGAGACCCGGCATAGATGTGCTTGATCTCGCTTTCGCGTGGTGCGTACTCCAATCCATGTGTCCAAATGTGGCCGGGATACCCCATCAGAGATCTTCGCCCCGTAAGGAAGACCGGATGGTTATGGACTGGTGCATGAACAATCAAGGCGCGCGGGGACGCATGTTGTTTGATCACCTCAGCGAACTGCACGCCGCGGGAATCAAATACCTGATGCTCGGCGGAGCGCAAGACAATCGAAGCGACGTCCAGACTTCCTGCGAGTGTAACCGCCGCGAAAAGTATTACAGCTAGCGCGCGGCGCAACCCCTTCCCCTGCCACAGGCGGGCGAGTAATAGGGCCACGATCGGCGCGGAGGCAAGCCACCAGAAAAATAGAATCTTTATGTTATCCCAAACCCAGGGAGCCATCTTGATGAAATTAGGGACAATGAAACATAGCGTAAAAGGCAGGTAATAAAACAGCAATCGTCGCGAAATCAGATACTCCTTGCCTCGCCAAAGAATCGCAGCTGCAATCAACGGAATGAAGAAGCCTGTGTTCTTGAACCAAAACCAAACTGCGTTTTCTGTACCCCGGTCCCAGCCGAATTGCCAATCAAAGAAGCTCGCGGCATTCACCGCACTGTTGTGCGTCGACCACCACATCTGCGGCAACGCGATCGCTGACGCAACCGCAAAGAAGACGATCCAATCGCGCCAGCGCAGCTGTATTAGCGCCAGGCAGGCGCCCATTCCCATCACGACTACAAAGCTGTGAGCATGAACCAATGGCAACAAGCCCGCGACGATTCCGGCCGCAAGCATTCGCCCCAGGGGCGAGACGCGGGGATGCAGGGATGGGGTGACGCGGTGATTTTTCTCGTCTTTCCGACTCGGTTTCTTCTTGGTCGGCTGCCTGGTTTCGCTTGCCGCGTCCCCCCATCCCCGTGGCTCCGCGTCGCTTTCCGCCAGCCACCATTGTGTAAACACGATCACCGCGAGCGGCAAGCCAAGCAGGATGCCTCGCTGTGGAACCAATAACGCGGAAACCGCATTGCCCCACCGCCACGTCGTGTTGGGAATAACTGTGATCGAAGCTGGCAGACTCTTTAACGCACCTATTAATCCGAACTCATTGTGACTTGCGTCGGTCCAAAGCAGCACCCAGCCCAGTCCACCACTGAAGAGCACCAACAAGGGAGTAAGGATCGCCGCAAGTCGATCTTTGACGAGCTCCCACGCCCAGCGGTGTAGCAGGCCGACGAATGACAGTGCAACTACGAAGTTTTCCAGGAACATCGACTGGCGCAGATCTGCGCCGCATCGTACGAACATCGCGGAAATAAAATCGGTCAGGAATGGATAAGTGAACCGCACGCCGGCGTACGTGGGATCTTCTGGAGGGAAATTATTCCCGTAGGCGAAACCTGTAATCACGCTGAGGTGGAATGGTAAATCGCCGAAGTTGTTCAAAACTCCCGTAGAGATACCGTTCGGTCCCTCAATCATCGCGCGATCAAAAACGCGCCAGAGGATGATGGCGATCGCAGTGTAGAAAAGAACATATCCCACAGGGAGAGGATCGGGATGATAGATCTTCCGCCGCGCGTTGCGGAGCGTCGCATTCAAATCTCCCGAAACAAGCCTGCGGCGCGCAGAGTCTTTCAGGACCAGGACCGGGACCACTAAGACAACCAGGACAGCGAGGGAGATGGACGCCGCATTGAGTCCGAGAAAGGATGAGAAGACAAATCCGACGAGGCCCAGTGCTGTCAGACCGACACAAGCACCTGCACAAAGACGCGCCGCAAAAGCCGCCCCCTCATCGTAGAGGTAGGTTGCAATCGTGCCGCTCGCCGTAACGAGCAAGGTGAGCACGAGCGAAATGATCATGCGTTTGGAAGCAGCGGCATTCGCGGATGATTTGCTATGACTTGATTCCTATTATTTCTTATCTTGCCGCGCGAGCCAGCGGATTATACGCGAAGGTTCGTGAATCGCGTCAGTCGTCTTTTGAACGAGTCCTTCCAGATTGCGTTTACCACGCGTTGCGTCAGTGAATGTTATCGGTTAGTTTTGAACTAGAAATCTCTCAGTTAAAAAGTTGCAGGTTCCCGCTCGGTAAGGACCAGTGGGAGAAGATTAATTATGCTCCGAGCAGGTATCGTAGGTTTGCCGAATGTGGGCAAATCGACTCTTTTCAATGCCCTCACAGCGCAAACAGCAGCGCTCGCCGCCAACTATCCCTTCGCGACTATTGAGCCCAACGTAGGCGTTGTGCCAGTCCCCGACGAACGCCTCGAACCTCTTGCTAAACTGGTGAAGACGAGCGTGATTGTGCCGGCAAGTGTCGAGTTCCTCGACATTGCGGGACTCGTACGGGGTGCGTCAAAAGGCGAAGGACTGGGCAACAAGTTCCTCGCGAATATTCGTGAGACCGACACAGTGGTCCAGGTCGTCCGTGCCTTTCACGATGACGGCGTGATTCACGTCGAAGGTTCTGTCGATCCGCGTCGCGATATTGAAACGATTCAGATCGAACTGGCTCTCGCCGATCTGGCTACGGCTGAACGTCGCCGCGAAAAAGCTCTCAAGAACATCAAAGGCGGAGACAAGACCGCGAAAGCAGAGCTTGAAATCTTAGACAAGATTCAACCAGCGTTGGAACAGGGAAAGTCTGCGCGTACGGTTTCGTTGACCAATGACGAGACTGCCGTTGCGAGAGGGTTCTTTTTTCTCACGATGAAACCCACGATCTACGCTGCCAACGTTGACGAGGCCACGCTCGCCGATCCGGATACCCATCCGGGTGTTCGTGCCGTGAAAGAAGTAGCTGCCCAGGAAGCAGCCGAGTGCCTGGTGATCTGTGCGCAGCTTGAGGCAGAGCTTGTGGCCCTCCCACCTGATGAACGGCTCGACTATCTGCAAAGCCTCGGCGTTTCAGGTAGCGGCGTCGATCGACTGATCAAGAGCGCGTATCACTTACTCGGATTGATGTCGTTCCTCACAGCGGGAGAAAAAGAGGTGCGCGCCTGGACCATTCCGCAAGGCACACGTGCGCAACAGGCTGCCGGTGTAATTCACTCGGACATCGAACGCGGCTTCATTCGCGCGGAGATTGTCGGGTATCAGGATCTGCTTGGCGCTGGTTCCAACGCCGTGGCGCGAGAACAGGGATTGACGCGTTTGGAGGGTAAGGACTACATCATGCAGGAAGGTGACGTTGTCAATTTTCGTTTCAACGTGTGAGGTTACTGTCCGCGAGACTTTCCGTTCCGATCTTCCCGAACAATATCTATCAAAGCATCCAACCGACGATCTGAATGAGACTGAGCTTCTGCAAGACGAGCAAATCTCTCTTCGTTCTGAACAAATTTCACTTCGTTCTGCAGCTGTAGGGCAACAACCATATTTATCTTCTCGCCCTGGTCCCGCATCTGGCTGCGGGCCCTCAAG
>JBDTYQ010000076.1:0-16737 GCA_040005515.1 bacterium | reverse complement strand
GTGTAGAACGGAGCTTCCTGACAAGTCTCGAGCTGCTTGTCCATGTTCTCCTTGATCAAATGCATCGGCACGTGACCGGGTCCTTCGATCATTACCTGGCAGTCGTACTCCCAGGCGATCTTCGTCAGCTCTCCGAGCGTTTCCAGCTCCGCAAACTGCGCTTCATCATTCGCATCGGCAATTGACCCGGGTCGGAGCCCGTCACCGAGTGAAAACGAGACGTCGTAGGCGGCCATGATTTCGCAAATTTCGCGGAAGCGAGTGTAGAGAAAACTCTCTTCATGATGCGCGAGACACCACTTGGCGAGGATGGATCCACCACGACTGACGATTCCGGTCGTTCGTTTTGCGGTCAACGGAATATAAGGCAAACGCACGCCCGCGTGGATCGTGAAGTAGTCGACGCCCTGTTCAGCTTGTTCGATGAGCGTATCGCGGAATATCTCCCACGTCAGGTCCTCAGCCTTGCCGCCGACTTTCTCGAGCGCCTGGTAAATCGGCACGGTGCCGATGGGCACGGGCGAATTGCGCAGGATCCACTCGCGCGTGGCATGAATGTTCTTTCCCGTCGAAAGATCCATCACCGTGTCTGAGCCGCATCTGATCGACCAGCGCATCTTCTCAACTTCATCGTCGATCGACGACAGCACAGCGGAGTTGCCGATGTTGGCGTTGATCTTTACGAGGAAGTTGCGACCGATGATCATCGGTTCGCTTTCGGGGTGATTGATGTTTGCAGGGATTATTGCACGGCCGCGGGCGACTTCGTCGCGGACGAATTCTGGTGTGACGTACGACGGGATTGCAGCGCCGAATGATTGGCCGCGGTGTTGGTGGAGGAGAGAATCGCGAGGAGCCTCGGGGCCACCAGTGCGGGCGGTCCTTTTATTCAAGGCGCGGTCCGAGTGTTCCCGTTGCTCGGTGTTCCCATCCGAGTGGTGTTCAGGGTGTTCCTGTCGCTCGATGGCTAAATGGCGGCCAAGGTTCTCGCGGATGGCGATGAATTCCATTTCAGGAGTGATGATCCCGCGGCGGGCATAGTGCATTTGCGTGACGCACTGTCCTGACCGCGCACGCAGCGGCGTGCGACGGAGCGCCGGAAAGTCTTCCAGACGTCCTTTCTCTTTTTGCCGCGCCTGGTTCGCGGCGTCAAATGTCAGATAGCCATCATCGATCGGGTTGACCTCGCGTCCTTCGTACTCTTCCACGTCCGCGCGAGCGGCGATCCACTCACGTCGCAACGCGGGCAGGCCTTTTTGTACGTCGCAATCAAGGGACGGATCACCCCATGTTCCACTCGTGTCGTACACACGGACCGGTGGGTTGTCTTCCAGCGAGCCATTGAAGTTTCGCGTTTGGTTTTGCGCGATTTCGCGAAACGGAACGCGTACGCCCGATTGATGGCCGGCGACGTAGATGCGCCGAGAGTTTGGTAGCGCCTTATCGTTTTGGAGCGGTGTAGTCTCTATCTCGCTGGGTTTGATTGCGGTACTCATATGATCTCCCTTCTATTTTGGAGTGCGGTGGCAGTAGTGACATGAGGTCAGTACCACCCCGCGGTAGCAGGTGGACCGAAACGCGGTCACTCAAGCTCACGCATATATCCCACGTCTTGCTTGGTATGAGAGTGAATAATCGCACGGCGGCGCGTCGTTCAGTCGGCCCACCCGCGACCGCGCGGTGGTACAGACCTAATGCCACCACGACGTCAGATATCCCACGCCTTTCGGTGCATACGCTGCTCATACTGCATCAGTACCAAACTAACAGTTTGCGTTAACGCCAAATAAAAAGCCGCTCCACTCTGTCAAAGAGGTGGAACGGCCTTTGATTGGCGGATTCTCCCTTCGACGGTGTTAACCGTATCAGGTTCAAAGGGTCTCCCGCATTTCTGCGGGACTCTCAGCCTTACGGCTCCCCTGAAAACTTTTTCTGCGAAATCAGTTTACTACAGCGACGCGGGAAATGCCTCCGCGCAGAACTCCGAGCTCTGATCTGAAAAACCCTCTGGCGGCCCCGTTCCGAAGTATAATCTTCATGACGCAATCACATCTGAAGTTCCGGAGACCAATCAATGTTCCCACGACGTGCACTCGCTCTGTCGCTCATGCTTTCGCTGCTTGCCTGGCCGAGTTTCGCGCAGAGCTCTGATCACGACGCAGAAATCATCGCCAGAATTCGCAAGGAGGGTATGGAGCATTCGCAGATAATGAAGACGATGCACGTGCTCGCGGATGTCTATGGTCCGCGACTCACTGGTTCACCTAACCACAAACACGCGGCCGATTGGGCCGTCAAACAGATGACTGAGTGGGGATTCGAAAACGCTCATCTCGAGCCATGGAACTTTGGTCATCCCGGATGGCTGAACGAGCGTTTGACTGCTCACGTCATCTCGCCTGTGAAGGACTCGCTCGTCTGTGAAGTCCTCGCCTGGACACCCAGCACGAAAGGCGTCGTTCGCGCGAAGGCTTACCAGTTGGTCTTACCGGAGAAGCCTACACAGGATCAGTTGAATACGTTTTTGGTAACGGAGCAAGCTAACGTAAGCGGACGCATCGTGCTCGTGGGCAAGCCACAGGTGGTTCCCGTTGATTTCACACCGCCCCCAAAGCGGGCCGACGACAAGCAGATTCAGCAGCGTTTCGATCCCGATGCCAAGCCCTCTCCCACGCCAACGCCCACGCCGATACCGGCGCCGGGCCCGCAACCGCTGACCGGACAGCAAGTCAACGAGCAGGTCGATAAGTTTCTTAAAGACAACGGAGCGCTTGTGCGTGTGAACGACGCCGCGCGCGCGCATGGACAGATACGCGCTTTCAACAATCGCACGTTCGACGTCAACAAGACTGTGCCGACCCTCGTGATGCGTAACGAAGACTACGGACGCATTTCGCGCATCCTCGCGGACAAGTCAGATGTAGTTCTGGAGTTCGAAGTCGTCAACCGCGTCTATCCGGAAGGCAAGACTTCATACAACACGATTGCGGAGATCAGTGGATCGGACAAAGCAGATGAAGTGATCATGCTGGGTGGCCATTTGGACTCATGGCATGCGGCGACCGGCGCGACTGACAACGCCATCGGATGTGCGATCATGATGGAGGCAGCGCGCATTCTGAAGGCAATGGGCGTCAAACCTCGCCGCACTATTCGCGTCGCTTTATGGAGCGGTGAGGAGGAGGGACTGCTGGGTTCGCAGGCTTACGTGAAGGAACATTTTGGTTCTTATGAGAATCCAAAACCCGCATATGACAAGTTTGGTGGCTACTTCAATATTGATTCAGGCACCGGCCGTATCCGCGGAGCTTCCGTTTTTGGTCCCCCTGAGACGGCAAACATACTGCGCGAGATTCTTAAACCATTTAAGGACGATGGTGTGGCAGGCGCTATCGCTACCAAGAGTCGAGGTTTCGGCGGCACCGATAGCACCTCTTTCAATAACGCTGGTTTGCCCGGCATCGGTTTAGGCCAGGACGGGATCGAATACTTCACTCACACCTGGCACACCAACCTCGATACCTATGAACGCATAGTGGAAGAAGATGTGAAGCAAGCTTCGGTTGTCGTAGCCGCGGCACTCTACGAACTGGCTACGCGTGATGAACTGTTGCCGCGTTTCGGGAATGAAGCGATGCCGCCGCTGCCATCGCCGACGGCAACAACAATTCCTGCGAAGCTGAAGCCGGCAGCCAAAATAAAAAGTAAAACCACCAGGAAAAAGTGAGAGACAATCGATGAAAGCAAAAAAGTTTAAGGCCGAGATTGTTCCGGGGCATAAAGAAAGCGCGGTCGAAGTGCCTTTTGATCCGACCCAGGTGTGGCGAACCAATCCGCAGTCACTCTGGCATGGTCGCCGTGGTCACACAGTTAAAGGGATGCTGAATGGGAAAGAGTTCAAGGGCGTCATCGTGCCGCGCCAAAGAAAGTTCTACCTGCTCATAGACAAAGAGCTTGAACGTGACGCTGGAGTCGCGCCCGGCGACGTTGTTGAAGTTGCATTGGAAGCCAGCGCAAGTGCCAAGTCTTAAGAACACGATCATCGTGCTTATCGGATTTGCCGGCACCGGCAAATACACCATCGGTCATGAGCTGTGCGAGCGCACCGGCGCCAAGCTGATCGACAATCATCTGATTAACAATCCTATCTTTAAGGTCGTTAATGCGGATGGGATCACACCGCTGCCACCGGGAGTTTGGGACAAGGTCAAGAACATCAGGAGGATTGTTTATGACGCGATCCGCGAACTGTCACCGCCTAATCTCAGTTTCGTGTTCACGATTGAGTTGATAGAAGGCAACCCCGGTGAACAGAAAGCGTTTGAAGATCTCGCCGAACTCGCCCAGGCGCGGAACAGCTTGTTCGTTCCCGTGAGACTGCTTTGTGATGTGGAGGAGTTGTGTCGCAGGGTGGTCGATCCTGCTCGAGTGCAGATGCTCAAGTCCATCAGTCCGGAACAAGCAAGGAGGAAGGCGGCCAAGGAGGCGGTGCTCACCCCGAACCATCCCAACACCCGCACAATTGATGTCACTAAGAAGAGTCCGTCTGAAAGTGTCGCAAGTATTCTCAGTCAGGTAGCCGTGATCAAGAACAGCCGGCAGGCGAAGATCAATTGAACGTGGGGAGTTCCGAGTTTGGAGTTCGGTGTACGGAGTTAAAAGAACCAAGGACCCGCGATCGAAGTCCCAGGGCTACTCAGCCACCAATAAAACTCATCGTACGTGATGGTGTAACGAACTGCGGATCGTTGATGTAGTGGCGCGGTTCCTTCTTCATCACAACTGCCTCAATAAAATCTATCACCTCTGAGCGGGTCGCGCCGGTGCGAATCACGTCGCGCAACGAGTGCTCAACAGTTGAGAAAAGGCACGTGCGAATCTGACCGTCGGCAGTGAGGCGAATACGAGAGCAGGCGCCGCAGAATGGCTCACTCACGGGAGCAATGATGCCGATCTCGCCAGGTGCGCCATCGGCAAAGCGATAACGGGAGGATGTTTCCGAGCCGCGTGGTCCGTCGATCGGCGTTAGCGGAAATCTTTCGTTGATGCGCTCGCGGATCTCTTGGCCGGAGACCACCATCTCGCGCGACCAGTCGTGTCCGGAATCTAAAGGCATGAACTCGATGAAGCGCATCTTCACATCGTGCTCGCGAGCGAAGGCGGCAAAATCGGCGACTTCTTTCTCGTTGTGACCACGAACGATGACCGCGTTGATCTTGATCGGATCAAGTCCTGCATTCTTCGCAGCTGCAATTCCTGCCAGCACACGATCAAGGACATCTACTCCAGTCATTTGCTTGAAACGCTCGGGCTGTAAGCTGTCCACGCTGATCGTGATGCGATTTAGGCCTGCGTCTTTAAGCGCTTGAGCGCGGTCAGGCAGAAAATATCCGTTAGTTGTGAGGGCGAGATCCTTAAGACCCCGGCTCTTTAACGCGGCGAGCTTGGTAATTATCGTTTCGATGTCGCGGCGCATCATGGGTTCGCCGCCCGTGAGGCGCAGCTTTTCGATACCCAGCCCGACGAAGATGTCGCAAACGTACTCAATCTCTTCGTATGAAAGCATCTGCTCTTTCGGGGCAATGGGCGGCTCGCCATGTGGCAGGCAATAGAAGCAGCGAAAGTTGCAGCGGTCCGTGAGCGAGACGCGCAAGTCGCGTATCGGCCGGCCGTACGAGTCTTTGAGTAATGTAGTCACGTTTAGATTCTTCTCAGAGTTGCGTGGATTGTTCAAGGCAATCATACGCTGCGGGAGGGCGCACTCCAAGGGAGCGCCAAAAGCAAAACGGCCGACCCGCGAATCTTTCGATCAAAGCAAGCCGAAGACAAGCGAAAGCCGCCCCAAAGGCGGCTTCGCTGCTAACTGAATCTTAGTTTAATTAGCAAGTGCGGCTGAATTGCTGACAAGTTAGCACGTGCCGAAGCTTTCGCTTATACGCCAAGGCTTGAATTCACCATGAAAACTGCAGGCGGTAGGCGTTGCTCGGTGCCAGGACAGCGAAGGGTTCGCTTGAGCACGTAATCGAACAGCAGCGGATTGTAATCGTAGATCTCACTCAAGCATCGACGTTCATCGGCGCTTATGTAACCGGCTTTTACGAGTGGCCTGGTTCTGATCAGGATGTTGACTGCGGGCAACGGGTAATCACTTCCGTTAACCAGACGTTCGTGAAGATCGGTGCGCCTTAGAATAGTAGCCAGCGGTGTTTCGCATCTGTTGAATTGCGTCATTGCAGAGATCTCGCCAAAGACCAACCCTTCGTATTTCTTCTCGTCGATCAAACGCATGAATAAATCGAAGTTGCTTGCAGGCTTCCGCTCCGGGTCGTCGAGATCCTCGTTGTGTCCGAGTCCGGCGCAGTGGGCCACGATAACCTTGACTCCATGATCCAGCGCTCGCCGCAGGAGCAAGGGGTTGCCCAACCTCTGATCCTCTTGCGCCTCCACGGCCTGCTCTTCACCCCCATGGCTCAGCAGAATCAGATCGAACTCTTTCATCTTTCGATAAAAGTCATCGCATCGTTCGTCCGCAGGATTGATCCCCATGGCGTTGGGCAACCACTTCACCACTCGCGCGCCCCGGCGCGCCCACTTCTCTAGCTCCTCAAGCGCATCAGGCCGATACGGATTAACAGAAATGTTAGCCGCGAACAGGTCGGGATACTGCTCGGCGAGGGCAAACACATACTCGTTCGGCACGTAGAACTCGGTCTTCTCCAGACTTACCGAGCCATCGGATCGATAGTACTTATCGAAAGCCAGCAGGCGGTGCTTGCCGTGACCTTCGATGTGTCTCACGAGTTTGACGAGACGAGCAGTCAGTTGCGAATCCGCGTGGGCGACATCTTCCACCCCAGCAGCACTGAGGTAGACCTTGAACTTGAGATGATGAAACGGATGCGACCACGTGAGCATCTTCGCATTGACGAACGTGTTCGTGCCATCAAGCCCGAGTCCGGCGATGTGCGTGTGGTGATCGACGAGTCTGTGCGAGTCGATATCGGCAAAAGCACGCTTAATAAGATCCGATGCCTTCGGACTGAGACGATCTCGGAGTTCCTCCGGCTGATGGTTGAAAGCGCCGCCGATGTGATGGAGCAGGCACATGCTAAGAGTGCGGAATGCGGAATGCGAGTTCCAATTTCCCAGTTCCGAGTTCCAAGTTCCGAGTTGAGCGACGTCCTCGCCGCTGTCACATCGAGTTCGTGTGCGCCGTAGTTTCGGCGGTCGGAGTTGAGCAACCCGCCGCACCTAATCACCCGAAGCTCCGCACTCCGAACTCCAACCCCACACTCCCAACGACAACTCGAAACTCTGAACTCGAAACTCGGAACTGTTCTTACGGTCTGACGCAGAACATGGTACCCAGCAGCGACGCGACGAGCGTCCGGTCATTACCCTTCAAACCAAACACGTCGGCCCTCACAATCGTCAGCGTCTTGCCCGGTTTCATAACTTCAGCACGAGCTACGAAGCGTGCGCCTTGGGCAGGTCGCAAGAGATTGATCTTGAACTCCACACTCAACACACTCGAGCCAGCCGGCATGAGACTAAACGCTGCGTATCCGGCTGCCGAGTCGGCGATCGTCGTGATTATCCCGGCGTGCAGATAACCGTCCTGCTGAGTCAGATCCTTCCTATATGGCAACGAGATCTCAACTACACCCGGTTCAACAAGGCCCAGTTCAGCGCCGAGCAAACCCATGACGGCCTGCGCGGCAAAGCTGTGTCTGACATCATCGATGAATGATGAATTGGGAGGGGGAGCGTCCATCAGGATCTGGCGAGCCAGGAAGCGGCATTGTTCACGTACGTCTTAATGTCGTCGAGCGCTTGCGGGTTTCGCTTGTAACCGTCGCCTGGCGGTTCGGCGACAAAACTGGGACAGCCCATCGAAGTATCCCAGTTGTAATCAGCGAAGTGATGAAAACTCGATTCTGCAATGCCCCGACCGAGCTGGTTGCCGTGATCGTCGGGTGAACTTTCGAAAGCAACGATGAGATTGAAAGGCCTGCTCGTGACCTGACTTTGGCCGGTGGCAACCACGCGCGCGTGGTTCTCACCAGCGGGCACACCGACCGCACCTTCATGTGGGTGAGCCGGAAAAGACTCAATCAAGCCGCTTGCAGCGCGCTTGCGCAAAAGGTCATGCGGCGAATCCACGGTGATGGTTTGATAGTCGCCATTGGCGCCTGAATGGTAGTTGGGCCATGAGATCGAAGTCGTGAAAGTATCGTCGGGAGTATGCCTCGTCGTATCGGGGTCAGGGTTTCTGGAGTGGAAGAAGTGGGCGCGACCCACGCCGCCCAGAGTACACAGAGAAGTTCCCAGATCCTGATGATCGCGCGTGGCCAGGATGCCGCCGCCGCGTTGGCGAAACCGCGTGATTCCCTCGCAGTCTGCTTTCGTCAGCCCGTCGCCGGTGTCGACTGCAAAGAGCCAGAGTTCGTTAAAGTCAGACGTGTCCAGAGTGCTCAGGACGCGATCATCTCCGGCCGCGTCTGATTCACGGTTGCGCGCGACGACTTCAAACCGCGGATTGCCAGCTTCATCTTTGCTTGAGGCGAGTTCGTCTCGCAACAGGGAGAAGCGCTCGATGTGCCAGTCGTCTTCAGTAAAAGGAATAGTCGTTTGGAGCAGGACCCTAATCGGCTTTGTCATTTGCTTCCTGTCTTTCGGCGAGTAAGCGCTCGCCCTAAGCCCTTTTGATTTGTGAATGCCTCATTATCGTCATTACCGGAAGCGAGGGAAAGTTGGCTGCGCGCATCCGTGATAGCTAGTGAACTTGATCCCCAGCCAACGCTTTCTCAATCGCTTGTCCACTGCCGACAGGGCGAATGGTAAACACTTTCAAAGCCTCCTTGTCTCCAACGATCGTTGGGTTCTTCAATCCCTCGATCAGATGGCGGCCGACTTCATAACTTGCCGGGGTTACAAGGGCGAGCCAAAGCCCTGAAAGGTATGGCGTCAGCAACGGCACAGAAATCTGCCAGCGGTGCAGTCTTCGCTGCCGCGCGTACTCGCGAATCATATCGAGATATCTCACGACGTCCGAACCACCGACTTCGAAGATGCGACTTCCTGGCCCCGGCAAAGTTCTCGCGGCGAGTAGATACGCCAGAATGTCGTCAACCGCAATCGGTTGCGTTCGCACGTTAACCCAGCGCGGGCAGATCATCACAGGCAGGCGCTCGGTCAGCGATTTCATTAGCTCGTACGACAGGCTACCAGCACCGACGACCATCGACGCGCGAAACTCGATTGTCTCAACTCCCGAGTCGCGCAAGATCCGGCCGACTTCATGACGACTCCTCAGGTGTGGCGAGAGTTCCGGATCGCTGTCATCGCCCAGACCGCCCAGGTAGATGATGCGCCTGGTGCCGGCTGCGCGCGCCGCCTCAGCAAAGTTGGTCGCGGCTGCGCGGTCCTCTTTTTCAAAATCTGTGGAGTTGGACATCAGGTGGACCAGGTAGTAAGCAGTCTTGGCGCCGGAGAGTGCTCGTTCGAGGGAAGGTGCATCAAGCACGTCTCCCGCCATCACTTCGGTGGTGGAGTTCACCTTCGTCTGCAGTTTGTCCGGACTGCGAGCGAGACAACGGAGCCGGATGGGTTCCCGCTCCAGCAAAGAAAGGAGACGAGCACCGACGTAACCCGTCGCGCCCGTCAGCAGGACGAGAGGTTTTTCTGAGTCGTTCACTTGAAACAAAACGGTCCTTCGCAGATCGTTTGCTCTAATTTACGTCTGTCGCTGGGTGCTTCTTTCTTTCGGATGTCCTCGGGCAAATTCTCAAGCGGTCCGGGATGGCCGATAGCAATCATCGCCTCAACCTGAAAATCTTCCGGGATCTGCAGCTCCGTCCGCGTGCGTTCGTAATCAAACCCCTGCATGCCGTGAACTACGAGGCCCTTTAGTGAACCCTGCAACGCCAGGTTCTCCCAGGCTGCGCCGGCGTCGAACCGATGAGTGATCGAAGGCTTGCCGTTGTAGTCGAAAGTCTTTTTTGAGATGAAGAGCACCAGCGCACCGGCGTCTTTGGCCCACGCCTGGTTTCCCGGCACCAGCAGACCGAAGAACAGCGACCAATGAGCAGTGTCACGATGAGCGTAGAGCATGCGCCATGGTTGATTGTTGTAGGAGGACGGCGCCCAACGCGAGGCCTCGAAAAGCGTCATCAGGTCTTCTTGCGAAACCGGTTCGCCAGACATTGCCCGCGGCGACCAACGATCAAGAAAGATCTTATCGACCGGATGGTCTGCTGTTCTCACTTCACTTCCTTTGGTCATCGTGCGCTCCTGTTGGGAGTTTGGCTTCGTTCCCGCATATTGTCGAACTTAGCAGCCTTAGTGGAATGAAGTCAGTACAACCACGCGGTAACGGGTGGGCCGACTCGCTGGATTACTCCTCGCGTTCTAACTTCAGTGTCAAAGATAACATTGGACTCTCATGTAGACCCGAGAACGACCTACCGGCCCACCGCTACCGCGTGGTGATACTGACTCCTCACTGCGACGAGAGGAGTCGAACGCGGATCGATAATCGGAAGTTTTCCAAACTGCGTCACACCGCTTTCGGGTACTGTCCGATGATGATTTTTACAAATTAGGAGACTACCCACTTTTAAGATGTAATGACGTAATCAGGCTATACCGACTATCATACCGAACTCGAAGGCCACACGCGAAACCACATGAGCCAGACTAATCAAAAAGCGAGTGCGCCGTGCACGACTCAAACCGGCCTGCATTGCGAGATGTACGGTGACGGAGATCCGGTCCTTTGTTTACAGGGGCTCGGCGCCAGCACGCATTCGTGGTTGCAGCTGATCGAACCGCTGTCCAAACAGTTCAAGGTGATCCTAATCGACTTCCGCGGCTTTGGCGCGTCACCCAAACCGGATGACAAGCACTACTCAATTCTTGACCATGCTGATCTGATCTACCAGTTCATTCTGGAAAAAGACTTGCGTAATCTGACGCTGATGGGGAATTCGTTCGGTGGTGCAGTGTCATTACTGCTGGCCATCAGACTGTGCGAGCATGATCGCGGCCGGTTATCGAGACTCATTCTTGTCGACAGCGGCGGTTACAACCTGCATCTGCCTTTTCATCTGAAGTTGTTGCGGACACCTGTGCTGGGATGGCTGGCGATTCACCTGCTGCCACCAACGATCTCAGCGCTGACAGTTTTGTGGGACTGCTATTACGACACGAGGAAAATCACGAGAGGGCAGATCCACGCCTATGCCCAACCGATAGCGGCAGTCGGCGGCCGCCATGCGATGTTGGAAACAGCAAAACAGATTATTCCGCGGAACAGTGATGAGATCATCGCGAAGTACAAAACGATTTCAGTGCCGACTCTCGTTGTCTGGGGACGACAGGATCGAGTGATACCAATTGTGATCGGAGAGATGTTGGACGAGGCGATTCCGCATTCGCGGTTGGTCTCGATCGACCGCTCGGGTCATGTGCCTCAGGAAGAGACGCCGGAAAAGATCGTGCCGCTGATTTTGGATTTCTTACTGGAGCCGCGAACGCCTCGCCAGGATTGAGCGCGACAGTCCAGTAGTGAGGCACCACTGATCGGCACAAATAGCGATTACTGCATCACATTTCCGCAAGGCCCAGTGACTTCATGGTTCTACTTCAGTGCCTGATCGAGCGAAGACGAATCGTCCAACAGGATCCACTCAACAATCGAAAGCGGCAAACTACCATTTTTGATTAAGTCGTCATGGAATTGGCCGAGACGAAAGTTAGGGCCCTGCTTGTCCCGGTACTTTCCGAGCAAGCGCATGATCTGCCACTTGCCTACCATGTAACTGATTTTCTGCGTGGGACTCGCCGCCGCACCGGCCGCTTCACCCGTCGCTGATTCGCGATCTAATCCTCCTGCTTCCATGAAGTAGTTCACCGCCTGTTCGAAGGTCCACTTGCCGGTATGAAGATTCACATCGACGCCGATGCGCGCGGCACGGTAGCGCGAGAGTCGTAGGATCTGCCCTTGCCCTGCGGAGTTGTTGGGATAGAGCCCGGTGCGCATGAGCATCTCTTCACCGTAAAGGGCCCAGCCTTCTATGAAGATCCCATCGCCGTGCTGACGTCGGATTTCATTCGTCAATTGATTTGCAATTGACAGCTGGAGGAAGTGACCGGGAATTCCTTCGTGACCAAGAATCGGGCGGGGATCTTCGATGGCGGCGCGAATATAAAAATTCTTGCTCGCCGGATTGTAGGTGGGAATGAAGTAGAACCCGGTTGCGTCCTTGTCATAGACACCCGGGGGGTTCATGAAGCCGCCGGGACTTGTTGGCTTGAATGCCTCGGGCAACTGGCGAATCTCAAAGCGGCCAAGGTAGGACGGTATCGTGACCAGATTGTTAGTCTTCAGAAAATTGATCATCTCTTCCCCACGACTTTCGTAGGCTTTGAGAAACGCCTGCTGGTCTGCGGGAATGTTCTTGCTGCGAGCCGGGTTGGGATCGGCCAGCGTGGGATCAGATAGCATCGACTCCAAACCGCGATAGCGCCCCAGCTCCGCCTGGCCCAACATCTCGACCTGTTTAGCATCGAGCGGCAGCAAATAAATATTTTTCAGGATGTAGTTATAGTTTTCCTCGCCCATCGGTTTGAACGGGACCATGCCGGGTAGGCGGCGTTCCAGCCAGTCAGCAAAACCGTGGAGGGAAACGATCGCGGCCTCACGTGCTTTGACAAATTCACTCTTCTCTGCCGGGGATAGATCGTTTGTTAATGAGACCAGACTATCGTTGAAGAGACTATCAATCGAACGCGCGGAGTCCACCGCCAGCTGCGCATAAATGCGGACAGGCTTGATCAGGTTCTCTTTGCCTTTCTCGATCAGCGCAGGCATTTGCTTCAGTCGAGCAGTTGCGGCGAGCGCACGGTTGTGCGGTGTGTCGTAGTCTTTCTTGAGCAGGGAAAAGATTCCGTTACTGCACTCGTTAACGTAGGTCTGGGGATCAGTCTGCTCAGAATCCATCACACGATTAAAGAAGACGACACCCTCCAGCTGGGCGCGAAAGAGCAACCAATCGATGCGGTCGTCCTTGCTCCAACTCGCGGCTGGCATCGCTTGGACTTTCGCCAGGACTTCTTTGGCGTGGAGGCGGCGCGCGAGCACTGCAGAAAGTGAGTAGTCAGTGAGCTTGTTGTCCCAGGTGTGCAGACCCGCGTCGCTTGATGAGACGGGATAGTTTTGATTGCGCCAGTTGTAATACTCCAGGGCGATGCTCCGAAGGTCGGCAGGAGTGGCCGGATTTGGCTGAGCGCGAAGCGCAGGAGCACAGACAAGTATGACTGCGATCGCAGACAGTTGCAGAGTTGTGCGCAGGTTCATCTATTGGCCTCAGTATCGAATGGATAGTTAGCGGGAGATTATTGAAGGACGATAAGGCAGTGGCGTGTCGATGACAAGAGATTAAACGTGACAACGTTAAAGTTTCGCTTTTACGCCGACAGTCGCCCACGCTTCACGCGTGGTGGCCGGGGAGTGAAGTCAATGCCCTCACGCGGTGGCGGGTTGGCGATCCAAGGGCGCTCAAACCTTGCGACATCTCCGGTCGGCTGTTCATCGCTAAGCGAGGCTAAGTGATGCCGCATCGGCCCACCGGCTACCGCCTGGTGGTACTGACTTCGCTTCGAAAGCTAAAGATTGCGAGGGAGACGCAAGCCTTCAGGGTTGCGAGTAATATTTTGGGCGCCTGTCCCCAGGGTATCAGAGCAAATCCTGGAATTCGCTAACGCTCTCACCGTAATACTGGATTTCTACCTCGATCGCTTTCCATTCTCCAAGAGCGCGCGCGCGTTTCTTTGCAACCCTGACAGCTTCGCTCGCTTCATCGCGCTGCCGTGAAAACGGACGGCGTAATCATCATGCGCCAGTTGGAGAATATCGGAGAGGTTGGCGTTGATGTTATTTTCTCGCGGGGCAAACCGTGCCTCATTTGTCTCTTGTTCAAAACGGTTCCAGGGACACACGTCCTGACAAATATCGCAGCCGTAAAGCCAACCCTCGAGATTTGCTGACACTTCGCGAGGAATCTCCGGTGCCCGCAGTTCAATCGTCGCGTAAGAGATGCACTTGTTCCCGTCTACGACGTAAGGCTCGGTGATCGCTTGCGTGGGGCACGCATCGATGCAGAGAGTGCAACTGCCACAGTGGTCTTCAATCGGGTCGCTGTCATAAGCGAGTTCGAGGTCGAGCAGCAACTCACCCAGGAAAACCCAGGAGCCGTATTCCATCGTGATCAGATTCGTATGTTTTCCTATCCAACCAAGTCCGGCGCGCACCGCCCAGGCTTTATCCATCAAGGGTTGTATGTCGACGCAGACTTTGCCGTTCACTTCAGGCACCTGGTCTTTGATCCAGGACAGCAACGCGCGCAGCTTTGATCCGACGACGTCGTGATAGTCATCGCCCCAGGCGTAACGCGAAATTTTACCGGTCAGCGGATCATCGGAATGGTTGCTCGGAGTGTAATAGTTGAGCGCGACCACTACGACAGAGCGTGCTCCTGGAAAAAATCTCCGGGGATCGCTGCGCATTTCAGGATCGCGCGACAGCCACTTCATTTCACCCTCAAATCCTCGCTCGAGCCACTCGCGGAGTCGCTCTCCTTCGGAACGAAGAGCGTCTGCCCGCGCTATTCCGACAAGCTCGAAGCCTTCTGCACGCGCGCGATCCTTGATGCGCTCGCTAAGATTAGAGAGCGCGGTAGTGTTGGAATCGGCTGTGCTGTGATCAGTCCTGAAGTTGCCTGGCGAAGTATGCATCCATGGTAAGCATAGGGCGCGATGATTAGGCAGTCCAGGGACAAGAGGATGAGAGCGCAGCCTGGCAGCTTTCGATTATCGAATGCCCTTTTCCCCTCCCTCTTTGCAGTGACATGAGGTCAGTACCACCATGCGGTAGCGGGTGGACCGATCTGTTGGCTCTCAAGCTGACGCCACCTCTAGAGCTAGGACAACGCGAGGCCGCTTGCTAGTCCACCGACCACCTGCTACCGCATGGTGGTACTGATCCATGGCACAACCAAGCTAATGGAATCCAATACACTGTCGTCCCATTTAAACTCGATCAGTTCCAAGGAAAAAAATGAAAGGCGAACAGGGAAAGGGGAACGGGAAAAACGGCTGCTTGAGAGGTCTGGGTTAGCTAGCCTGCGATTTTGATCAGAAAGGCTGGATCATTGCGAACAAATACATGGCAAGTGACCCAGCCTGGCGTGTTGGATTTAATAACCGCTCAGTCGATCTTCTGCAGCGTCACGGTAATCAAAGGAGAATCGCCGGACGATTTACTGTAGGCGAGCCAGTAACCGTGTTTCGGGTAGCGCACCATCTTGTACACCGACCCATCGGGTTTTGCCGCGCAGTCAGATCCAAAGAGAACCTTGGGAGTGGGGATCTCTTGAGCTCCGTTCAGATAGTTGGCCGAGATAGCCATAACCATGTGGGTTTTGTCGTAGAAAATTTGAGCACTCTCATTATCGTTCAGCTTAAAGAAGTCCTGCTCATCACTCTTGTCTTCCGGATTGCCAAGCTTCTTCCGTACGTCGGTGGCCGCCATTCCGATTTGGATGCCGCGGTATTCCTGAAACAACGGCTTATCGTCGTCGGCAGCGCTGCTTCTTCTTTGTGCCTGCACACTTGATACGACCAGCAGGCTGAGCAACAGCATCACGGAAGAAAAGACAAACTTCGCCTTCTTTGATTGCACCGAAGGCGGAATCAATAAACGAATCATGGGGGGGTCTCTCCTATTCAATTACTTTGGGTTAGACCGCACTAGCGGATGGGTCGCAAGCTCCGGAAGCACCGGCAAGGTTTTCGCACTGTGGCGCGCTGAAGTCGCCCCGGCCCCGAATGAGTGGACAATAATCCGACGGTTCGATGATGTCAATGGCTTGAACCGCTACCAGTCCATGGGGCGTGAGTCGACCGCCCCTCTACGGCAAAGTTGCTACTTTAGCAGCATGTGAAAAGGGTTCTGCCGGCGCTGGGTCTCATCAGAATGCCTTCTGAGTCGCAAAGCGAACGGGCAATAACTATTGACGGGCCCCTGTGTTTGGGCATATAGGCATACTGCATCAGGACACTCAGTCACGTCCAACAGTTTTCAAGAATTACCAGAGATCTATTCGCCAAAAAGGAGCCGGTTATGAAACAGATTGCCTCAATGTCGGCATTGCTCGTTGCGGTGTCGTTGCTTTCGCTTAGTCAGCTTGGTTGCCAACCTGCGCCGGACACGAATCGCTCCGCGTCGACCCCGGCCAGCGCAACCCCGGAGATGGTTGATACCGCTGGAATCGAGTCTGAACTGCTGCGCATAGAGAACGACTGGCCGCGCGTGATGAGAGAGAAAGACGTGATCGCGGTCAAGAGCGTTGAAGCAGACGACGGCATCTTCATTCGTCCGGACGGCACAGTCGTTACTAAAGCGGAAGACGTCAAGGACATGGAAGGCGGAGCGGTTACCGCGGAGAGCTTCGAGATGGCCGAGCTGAAAGCAAAAGTGCTCGACAAGGACGCAGCGGTGGTCAGCGGAATAACCATCATCAACGGTGGCAAGTATAAAATGCCTGACGGTAAGACGATCGACATCAGCGGTCAGTATCGCTTTATTGATACGTTTGCGCGACGCGAAGGCAAGTGGCAGGTTGTGGCAGGTGTCAGCGTGAAGGCGCCTGCGACATCCGCTTCCCCGGCCGCGAA